>JAJDDG010000045.1 GCA_029260435.1 Phycisphaerales bacterium
GCACAAGCAAAGAAGCGGATCATTGGGCTGCGCGAAGAGATCGCGCGCGCGGATCGGGCGTACTACGTCGAGGCGGCGACGTTTCTCTCGGACATGGAGTACGACGAGAAGTTCGCGGAACTCGGGTTGCTCGAGGAGACATTCCCGGAGTTCTCCAGTCCAGACTCGCCGACGCGCCGGGTGGGCGGGGAGCCGATCAAGGGGTTTCGGACTGTAGAGCACAGGGTGCCCATGCTGTCGATCGAGAACACGTATTCGGAGGAGGACGTGCGGGCGTGGGTCACGCGGGTTGAGAAGGCGCTCGGGAACGGGTCGGGGGAGACCGGGTCGGACGGGTTGTTTGGTGAGGGAAGTGTGGTAGGTGTGGGGTGGGGTATTCAGTATGTCTGTGACGCGAAGATCGACGGGGTCGCTTTGAGCCTGCGCTACGAGAAGGGCAAACTGGTGTATGCGCTCACACGCGGCGACGGCGAGAAGGGCGACGATGTTACGAACAATGTGCGAACGATTCGGGCGGTGCCACTGCAGTTGGAAGGGAAGGCACCGAAAATACTAGAGGTGCGCGGCGAGGCGTATATCCCGACGGACGTGTTCAAGCAGATCAACGCGGAGCGGGAGGCGGCGGGCGAAGAACCGTTTATGAACCCGAGGAATACCTGCGCGGGGACGCTCAAGTCGCTCGATCCGAGGGTGGCTGCGGGGCGGGAGCTCGGGTTTGTCGCGCACGGGCGGGGCGTGATCAAGGGGGGCAGCCCGGGCGAGACACACACCGAGTACCTTGGGTTTCTGCGCGGGCTCGGTATCCCGACGGGCAGCGCGACAGCGTGCGGCGGTGTGCATGAGATTCTTGCTGCAATCGAGGGGTTCCGCGAGGGACAAAGCGAGCTGCCCTACATGATCGACGGCGCGGTGGTGCGCGTGGATTCGTTTGCGCAGCAGGATGGGCTCGGGGTGCGGTCGAGGTCGCCCAGGTGGTGCATCGCGTACAAGTACCCGGCGGAGCGGAAGACGACGAGGCTGAAGAAGATCGAGCCGCAGGTGGGGAAGACGGGGAAGATCACACCACGGGCGTTTTTAGAGCCTGTGCTGCTTGCGGGGACGACTGTGAGCCACGCGAGCCTGCACAACTACGGGCAGATCGCGAAGAAGGACATCCGTGAGGGAGATGTGGTGGTGGTCGAGAAGGCGGGCGAGATTATCCCGCAGGTGATCGAGCCTGTAGTCAGCGAGCGGAGGAGGGGCGCGCGGAAAGTGAAGGCGCCCGCGCAGTGCCCGGTGTGCGATGGCCCGGTGGAGATCGAGCCGGCGGAGGGTGCGGATGATGTGACGCAGGAGACAACACGGCGGTGCATCAACCCGGAGTGCCCGGCGCAGATCCGCGAGAAGTTGGTGTGGTTCACGGGTCGGGGGCAGATGGATATCGACGGGCTGGGCGAGAAGTCGATCGATCTGATCCGCGCGACCGACGGGATTCCGCTCGGGCACTTCGCGGACATCTACGCGCTGGGCAGGTACGAGCAACAACTGGTCGGGCTCGATCGGATGGGGGAGAAGAAGGTGGAGAACCTGCTCGTGGGGATCGAGCGGTCCAAGGCGCGCCCGATGTGGCGCGTGCTGGGCTCGCTCGGCGTGCGCCACCTCGGCAGCGCAAACGCCAAGCTCTTGGCGCGACGGTTCGAGACGATCGATGATTTGATCGGGTCCGGGGTTGAGGAACTGGAGAGCATCGAGGGGTTCGGCCCGGTGCGCGCGAAGGTGGTACACGAGTATCTCGCGTCGCCCGTTGGGAAGAAGACGATCAAGTCGCTGCGCAGCGCGGGGGTGGAGATGGCGAACCCGGATTATCACGGGGGGGGCGGGTCGGACGACGCGGGTGATACAGTGTTCTCGGGCAAGACGATTGTCATCACCGGGACGCTCGAACAGCACAAGCGGGATGAGCTCAAAGAGATCGTCGAACAGCTCGGCGGGAAGGTGACAGGGACAGTGTCGAAGAACACGGATATCCTGATCGCGGGTGAAAAAGCGGGATCGAAGCTGAAAAAGGCTCGGGATCTGGGGGTGGAGGTGTGGGACGAGGCGAAGCTGATCGACAATCTGCCCGATGATGTGGGTTAGAATCGAGTACCCATGCAGAACGTTGAGTTCAAAGCCGAATTGCGCGATCCACAGCTGGCGCGGATCATCTGCAAGCATGTTGGTGCGCAGCATGTGATGCGGTTTGCGCAGAAGGACACTTATTATCGTGTACCGAGCGGCAGGCTCAAGAAGCGCGAGCAGGATGGTGAGCCGGTGGAGTACATCATGTACCACCGGCACGATCGGGTGCGCCCGAAGCTGAGCCACTTTTCGATCTTCAGCGAGGAAGAGATGCGCGAGCGGTTCGGGCAGCGCGAGATGCCGGTGTTGTGCGTTGTTGAGAAGATGCGGGATCTGTGGATGTACAGGAATGTGCGCATCCATCTGGATGAGGTGAAGGATCTGGGGTTGTTCATCGAGTGCGAGGCGCTTGTGTCACCGAAGCAGCACCTTGGGCGGTGCCATCGGCGGATCGCGAAGCTGCGCAAGAAGTTCGGGCCTGCGATGGGGGAGATGATCGCGTGCGGGTACGCGGATTTGCTGACGAATGATGCGGCGGTGGGGGCTTGAATTAGCCGCTCACTATTCGACTCCCCCGCGAGTCAATAGGCAGGCCTTCGACCGGCACCCTTGGCACGCGGACCAAAGTCTGATTGTTCGTACTCCTCTTCATATACGGGTGAAGAGTAGTGATCGAAATCCGGCCTTGGCTTCATCCACGGATGTTTGCCGGGAACAATTCCCGAAGTGGCGTACAAGACTAGCAGGACGACGCAAATCCTCACACCTTTAACTAAAAAGTTTTGTGTTGCCGAAACGTTGACCGACCTAGGCATTTTTCCGTAGTCAATCTCACCGGACAAACTCAGAGCTGCATAATCCTCGTCATACCCCATTGCCTGTGACTCCCTCATCGGGTGTCGGCGAATCTTCCATGGCTCGCCAAAGGTGAGGAAATCGAGTGTATTGTACCTCCAAGTGAATATCACCACGAGCACCATCGGAATCAGGACTACGAGAAGCGGAACCTCGTAGCCGTACTCGCTGCGAACCATCTGGTAATCGGACATCATCGACGTGCGGATAGCCCAAACAATCGATCCTATGAATACCCAAGCCCCTGCGAAGCCGATCCCAATAAGAATCATGGAGAACACGAGATAAAGCGAGCTGATCAGTGTGTCTAAAATCGGATTGATGCGTGATAGTTGTCCTTGGTGCCTCGCGGATCGCTTGAGAACGAAGGCCCAAAGATACCGTTTAGCTTTGAGTGTGATATCCCAATTTTCGTTCGCCATGGTCAAATCCTCCACAATCGTATGAGTACGAAGTCTGCTACTCTAGAAGAGTGAGAATCGATCACAAAAAGTTCATTCTATGGGCCATTCTCTGCTTGATTACAGCCGGGAGCATATCCGGGTTTTGGATCTTCATGTTCCTAGTAGCGTCCGACTGGACGACTCCGGTTTCCGAGACGGAAAGATCGCTTTGGGAAGCTCAGATGGCACTGGTGTTCGCTGGCTCACTCGTCTTCTTTGCGCTGGTGAATGGGCTGTTCGAGTTGTGTGGCTTTGTGGTTGGAGCGGCGCGCATCGCTTACAAGAATGAACAACCTCTTCGGCTCAATTATCGATGGTTCGTCGGCATAACCGTTGCTATATTTTTCGTGCCGATGCTGGTAGCCACGCGCCTCGTCCTCCCTCCTTACCTCGCTGCGTGGTATCAAGCAAAGGAGAGTATCAGCGAGAGATCAATGGCATGGACTGTGTATTGGGGGCATTTCACAGAAACCCCCCCGGGAACAATGGTAATGTTGATTGGCATGCTCCCTGTTACTTCCTTCACCACTAATTTTTTCAATCTCGTTATTGCGCTCGGACTTGCTTTGGGGCCTTCGCTCTGGCTAATTCGCATCTCGACTCGCGATAGCCGCCTAATCAATCTATTCGGGATGCTTCCTTTGCTTGGGGCACCACTGCTCGCCAGCGTTTCAATTTTCTTGTTGCTCTCCCCTGCTTACTGGGACTTTGGTATGACGCTTCACGCGACCATGTTCCTTGTTGTCTTGGTGGGTTTCTTCCCGGTTTTAATCGGGTACGGTGCTGGGGTCAATGTATTTGTTCCATCAACTGTCGATGAGATGCCATACTCAACAACCCAATCAGAAGAAACTGACTCGGGAGTTTCCGATACGGCATCGGCCTAGATAGCTTGCACTATGTCCACCGTCGCGCCAGCGGGGGTGAGGATGGGGGCGGGGTCGGCGTGTGTGCGGAGGAGGCGGATGAGGTTTGCCATGTCGCCTCGGAGTGGGGCGGTGAAGGTGCGGCGTTCGCCGGTGATGGGGTGGTTGAAGGAGAGCAGCGCGGCGTGGAGCGCCTGGCGGTCGAGGATGGTGTCGGTCGGGAGCGATGGGTCGATCTCGCTCGCTTTGACGGTGCGGCCCTCGTACATGTCGTCGCCCGCGAGGGGGAATCCCCGGAATGTCAGGTGGACGCGGATCTGGTGGGTGCGCCCGGTCTTGAGTTCGAGTTCGACGAGGGTGAAGCCCTTGAAGCGTTGGCGGACACGGCAGATTGTGAGCGCGGGTTTGCCGAGCTGGTCGTGACGGACGATCATTTTTTCGCGCAGCCCTCGGACGCGGGAGTAGTGCGGGCCGATGGGGAGTTCGATGGGATCGACGTCTGCATCGAACTCGCCCTGGACGATGGCGAGGTAGCGCTTGTCCACGGTGCGCTGCTCGAACTGCCTGCCGATCTTCCAATGTGATTCGTCGTCCTTGGCGATGACCATGACGCCCGAGGTGTTGCGGTCCAGACGATGCACCACGCCGGGGCGGGCGAGGTCTTTGCCGACTTGCGAGAGGGAGCCGCCTGCGTTGGAGCGGTGCTGGAAGTGGTAGACGAGGGCGTTGAGGAGTGTGCCCCGGTTATGGGATCGGGCGGGGTGGACGATGATGTCGGGCTGTTTGTTGAGCACGAGCATGTGCTCGTCCTCGAAGATGACATCGATGGGGATGTCCTCACCCTGGATCTCTGTTGATGGGGGCGGTGGGACGACGACATCGACGACATCACCGAGCCGCAGTTTGGTCGAGGCCTTGGGCTTGCGCTCGTTGACCGTGACGCCCCCCACTTCGATGAGGCGCTGCAGTTGCGTGCGGCTCATAAATGTGATGCGGTCGGTGAGGTATTTGTCGAGGCGTTTGTTGAGATCGCGCGAGAGCTTGAACTGCACGCGGGTGAGCCCGTCATCGCCCCCA
The DNA here is from genome assembly GCA_029260435.1 of Phycisphaerales bacterium. GTDB lineage: Bacteria > Planctomycetota > Phycisphaerae > Phycisphaerales > UBA1924 > OFTM74. The sequence continues at coordinate 5,342 of JAJDDG010000045.1, forward strand.
CCGTCCTCGGCGCCGACAGCCGCGCGGATGGCGTCCGGATCGACCTTGCCACCCGGGAGGATGAACTGCTCGCCCGGGGTTGGCTCGGTGTCGGGGGATGGAATGTCGGGGTGGGTCACTGCCCCGAGTCGTCGTCCGGATCGCCGGCGGGCTCGCCTTCGATTGAGTCGGCGGGCACCACCTCGGATTCGGCTTCGAACAGGGTGTCGTCCGGCCCGATGCGGACCGGGACGCCGCTCTGGAATGCGTCATCGAGGACTGGTCGGGCGGGGGATGCGGCGGTCGGATCGATCGGGCGGAGTTCCGGGGGCAGTTCGCTCTCGGGGTAGACGGCGAGCGGGGTTTTCCAATTCTCGATTTTCGAGATGCTGCGTTCGGCACTCGCGACGAGATCGGGCATGCCGAGAGTTTCGGCGAACGCCCTTGCGGATTCGTATTCCTGGGCTGCGCGATCGAACTCGTCGAGGCTGACCGAGCTGGCTGCCATGCCCCACTGCGCTTTGAGGTGGAGGAGGGACTGGGCGTCGTTGGCACTTGTGTCGGCTGCGACACGTTTGAAGAGGTCGTAGGCGCGGGTGAAGAGGTCCGCTTCCTGCTCGGCGGAGAGGATGTCTGCCGGTGCGGGTTGGAGGTTGGCGTCTGAGATCGCACCGGTGGCGAGCCCGAGGCGTGCCCAGCCGAGGTAGATCTCGGCGGCATCGAGGCGGGCGAGGTTTGAAACTGCGCCGATCCCGGTTTTCTCATCGGCGAGTGTGAGCAGGTTGTCCGGCGAGCCGTTGAGGACACCCGCGGGGGAAATAATGCCCCGCGCGGTCATGTACGCGGCGAAGGCTGTGTCGCGTTGGTTTGCCTGGTATTCCTGGTACTTGATGTACCCGAGGTACGCGAGCACCACGATGAGGACACCGGTGAGGATCCATGATCCCCACTTGTTGAGCCAATCGAGGAGTTCCTGGTTGATGCGGGACTCTTGGAGACCGGCGCCGACCTCGATGTTCTGCTGTCTGTCGTCCATGCTTTGTTGCTCTTTCGGGATGCCCACCACCGGGATGTATCGAGCCGCGCACGGTAGCCCATCGGCCCGCTGGGATCAACGCGGGGGGGTGGGAGCGGGCAGTGCGGGGTGGAAACGCCAAAGTGCATCGAACTCTCGGATCGCGGGCGGCAGGAGGGTTTCGGAGACGAGTCGGGCAAGCCCCCACACCCCCCCTGCCCCTTCGGCATCCTGCGCGGCGGTGTGGATATCCGCATCCTGACGCGGAGCGATATCGGCACGGGTGGCACACCGGATGATGCGGGTATGGGAGGGGGTGATGAACTCGCACGATCCGTCCGCGCAGGAGACCACGAGGTCTGCGGATTCGGTGAGACGGGCTGCGGCGGCTTCTGCCTGGCGATCTATCTCGGATTGCACGGTACCCTGCCCCCCCACTCGCCCGGCGGTATCGATCCATGTGACTGTCAGCCCGGCGAGATCGAGGGAGACACCGACGGCATCGCGCGTGGTGGCGGGTTCGTCCGCGACGGTCGCGACGGTGCGCCGGGCGAGGGCGTTCGTGAGTGTGCTCTTGCCGATATTGGATGGCCCGATCGCGGCGACGGTCGGCGGGGAGAGAAGACGGTTGAGTTGGGCGGATTGCTGCTGCGTTGCGGCGCGGATTGTTTCGCCCGCGGATGCGCGACGCCAGAGGTTTGCCTGATGCAGGATGACACTCGGCGCTATTTTGCTTGGAGCGCGGGAGATGGCGTCCAGCGCGCAGGCCTCGAAAATGTCATTGGCTTCGGGGAAGAGGGTGCAAGGGTCGGCGTCGTGCGGATCACACATCGGGATCCCGAGGGATTCGATCTTGTCGGCGAGCATCCGGACAAGCATCGCCCCGCCGTGGGGCATGAGCATTGCGGTTGTGTCGGTAGGCCTGGCGATGATGCCGCGGTCTACTCCCGCGAGATCGCGGAGTGCGGCGCTGCCTGTGTTCACGGGGCGGGATGTGATCCGGGCGAGGACATCGTCCAGCGCGGGTTTGCTCTTCGCGGTGAGGTGCAGGATCGCGATGGCACCGCTCGCGTGCGGCGGGGTCGCAATGTGCACGGTGCATTCAGACGCCGGCATCGTCCTGAGATTCCTGGTGTTCGCCTTCGGTGATGGCGCGTTTGGCGCAGACAACCATCCCGCGGTGGACGAGATCGGGCACGATCTGCTCGACAAACTCATCGCCCTCGAAGAGCAACTCGGCGTCACCACCGGTCGCGATGACTTTGGGGTACGCGCTGTATTCCTCGGCGTAGCGCTCGACGAGGTGGCGGACAAGCCCTCGGAGCCCGTAGAACATGGCGTTGAGCATTGCCTGGGATGTGTTCTTGGCGAACGCGCCCGGGTCGGGCTTTGCGGGCTCGACCTCGGGGAGCGCGGGCGCGGCGGCATTGAGCACGGCGAGCCATGCGCGGGTGCCGGGGGCGATCGCGCCGCCCTGGAAGACCCCTTTGCCGTCTACGAAGTCTACGGTAAGCGCGGTGCCAGCATCGACAATCGCGCACGCCTGTTCGAACTGCTCGAATGCGCCGATCGCGGCGAGAAGGCGGTCGGTGCCGGTGATTGCCTCGGGGTCGAGCGAAGTCTCGCAGGCGATGGGCAGGTCGTCCGGGATGGTGAAGACCTCGCGTTCGAGCTCGTCGCAGATTTCCTGAGCGAGCCGCGAACCGAACGGTTCTTTGACCGAGGCGAGGACGATCGCGCCGTGTTCGGCGGCTTCGAGCATCTCGGCGCGTTCATGCACAGCGGCGATAATCGCGGGTTTGTCGTTGTTCGAGACGCGGACGATCGGCGAGCACTCTTTGCCGTCCCAGTAGCTGAGGGAGGTGTTCGAGTTGCCGACATCGATCGTGATGAGTTGGAGCTTTTCGGTGTCCATATCAGGAGTCTACGTCACGCAAGATCGCGGCGACGAGCGAAGCGAGGAGCTTTGTTGCGATGGGGCCGGGGGTACCGGTTTGACCGGCGATGGCGAACGGCTCGCCTTCGAGATGGGACACCGCGGCGAGCATGGTGCGGGTGCCGAGGAGCATGATTTCGTCGGCGTGCTTGAGTTCTTCGAGGGAGATCGGGCGTTGCTCGATGGTGGGCTCGGCTTCGAGCAGGAGGGCGCGGGTGACACCTTCGAGGATGGACGTTGATTGCAGATCGGGTGTGGCGAGGCGTCCGTCTTTGGCGATGATGACGTTGGTCGCGGTTGCTTCGGAGATGAGCCCGTCGCGGTGGAGGATGGCGTCGTCGGCGCCGTGCTCGCGGGCTTCGGTCGCAGCGATCACGCCGCCGATGAGAGAGGCCGCTTTGATGTGCCCCATGCTCCAGCGGAGGTCGTCAGCAAGGCGGATGCGCAGGAGTTTGGGGGTGGTGAGTGTCTGCACACTCGGGATGGGTTCGGCGTAGGCAAATACGGTCGGCTCGATATCGGGCTCGGCGGTGCGCCCGCGGACAGGGTGGTGCGGCTTGGGCGAGCCGCGTGAGATCTGCCAGTAGATGAAGGCGTTGGTGCAGTCGTTGCGCTTCAGCAGTTCGGACGTGATCGGTTCGATCAGCGCGGTGTCGAAGCCGGCGATATGCGTTTGATCGAGCCCGAGAGTGGTGCGCTGGATGTGGCGTTCGAGCCCGATGATGTGTCCTCGCTCGGCACGGAGCCCGTCGTAGATCGCATCACCCAGAAGGAAACCACGGTCGAAGACGGAGACGCGCGCTTCGGCGGCGGGTAGGTAGTGCCCGTTGAGGTAAACGATCAATCGTTGTCCTTGCGGTTCTGGTCATCGATGAGAGAGGTGAGGGTAAGTTTCGCAGACGATGCCCGGAGGTTCTCGCGGATCACGCGGAGGGCGTCGGCGTCGCGGGCTTCCTGGGCGGAGCTGGCGGGGGCTGCCATCGCGTCGATGATGTCGGCGACGGAGATCTGATCTGCGGAGCGCGCCAAGGCGTACATCTCGCTCTCGTCTTCCCGGATCACCCGGTGGAAGAGCGAACGCTCGACAAGACGTTCGGCGACGAGGACGGCGTCCGCGGCATCGAGCCCGGAGCGGTCGGCGAGTTCGGCGAGATCGATCCCTTCGCCTTCTCCGAAGCGTTCGGCGGCAGCCCGGGCGAGGACGACTGCCATGCCGGGATCGATGAGTGTCATGCGGTTGGGGCGCACCGACATGCGGAGTTCGCCGCGCCGGGCGACCTGGAGGGCGTGTGTCACTTCGAGCCCGAAGAGCACGATGAGCCATGTGACGTAGACCCACAGGAGGAAGAGCGGGAGGATGGCGATGGGGCCGTACACGGCGAATTGTGCGCCGACGGATTCGGAGACGAACCACGCGAGAGAGCTTTTGCACAGCTCCCAGAGGATGGCGGCGATCAATGCGCCGATTGCTGCGGCGCGGAGTTCGATGCGTGTCGTCGGGACATGGCGGTAAGCGAAGAGGAAGAGCAGCCACGTGACACCGACCTTGGCGGCGAGCTGTACGGGGAGCGTGGCCCAGTCCGCCCAAGAGGGGAGGGAGTCGAGCATCCTGCGGAAGCCCTCGCCCATCGAGAAACTCACGAGCAGCGCCACGCCGCCGAGCGTGAGCAGGGACCAGTAGGTGGTGACGCGCGTGGTCCAGCGTCTGCCTCTTGATGCCCGGCAGATCACGTTGAACGAGGACTCGATCTGGATGAGCAGCGAGAGTGCCCCGTAGATAAATACGGCGATACCGACGATGGTGATCGCGCCGACGTTGATTCCTGTGACTCGTTGGGTGGCGTTTTCGATGAATGACTCGAGCCACTCGGTGAGTCGGATGGATCCGACGGGGGCGGGCGGCTCGCTTTGGGTCTGCGGGCCACCCGGTGTTGATTCGGCGGGTTGCTCGCCCGGCTCTTCGGTGGGCGCAGTGGTTGGGCCGATCAACTCGATCTTGTCCAGCGCGACATACTCCGTGACCTGGCGCAATCCGCGTTTGATGCCGTCCTCACCGGCGACTGCGCCGACGACGATCAGCGAGATGACCAGCACAGGGATCAGCGAGAACAGGGTGCGGTAGGCGAGTGCGGCTGCCATCTGCGGCGCGCGGTCGTTGAGCAGTTGTCGCCACCCGAAGCGGCAGACCTGCACGAAGCGGTGCATGCGGGTTTGTTGGATGGGATGTTTTTCTGCCTTTGGCGTCATTTCTTACGGCGGCTCCCGGAGGATTTCTTGCCGAACGCGGCGCGTTTGATTGCGGCGACTTCGTGGGACGTCAACTCACGCCACTCGCCCAGGCGCAGCCCCTTGAGACGGAGGGGGCCCATGGCGGTGCGTGTGAGCTTTTTCACAGGACATCCGACGCTGGCGAAGATGCGCCGGACCTCGCGGTTGCGCCCTTCGCGGAGTGTGATATCAAGGATGGTGCGTTCGCGTTCTTTGTAGACGATTTCGATTTCTACATCGCCGGTGCGTTTCGCGCCTGTGGTGCGCCCCTCGCGTCGTTCGGCGAGGTAGATGCCGCGTTTCATGTCGGCGATGCGGTCTTCCTCGACGACGCCCTTGACAACTGCGCGGTAGGTCTTGTGGATCTCGAAACTGGGATGCGTGAGGCGGTTGGCGAGTTCGCCGTCGTTGGTGAGCAGGAGGAGGCCCATTGTGTCGTAGTCGAGACGCCCGACGGGGTACAGGCGGTTGCCGGATGGGTGGTCCACGAGTTCGAGGACGGTTCGGCGCCCGGCTTCGTCGTCGGCGGTGGTGACGGTGTGGCGTGGCTTAAAGAGCATGAGGTAGATTTTGCGTTCGTCTCCCTCGATCGGCTGCCCTTTGACGGTGATGTGATCCGAGGTGGGATCCACCCATGCCGGGAGTTCGTCTACGACGCGGCCGTTTACCTTGACGGCTCCCTGTTCGATCAGCTCTTCGCACGCTCGGCGCGAGGCGACCCCGGCGCGGGCGAGCACTTTCTGGAGGCGTTCGCCGCGGGATGCGTCACGGTAGTCGGGGAGATCGTCAGTGGGTGATGGCATGGACGGGGCATTCTACGCCCCGCACCATCTGCCGCTATCGGCACCTATACCACCGGTTTGAGCGGGTGCGGAATGTGTGTGTGAATGAAACAGGGTCCGATTATCGAGGCATGACGCGCGTGGCGGTCGATAGCTGGTGGTATGCCGGGCGGCCTGTCGGCCCGGGTCTGGAGATGTCGTCGTGCCATTGGATTCGAGTGGAGCGGTTCGGAAGCGCCCGGAGAGCGATGAGGTGTTCCTCTCGCCGAGGGTGATCGACGAGGGTGCCTTCGAGGACTTCGCGTCCCGGTTGAAACGTGAGATCGATCGAGCGAGCGGTGAGACAAAGGGGCTGCGGGAACTGCTTGAGGAGGTTCGTGCTGCGGGGGGGACGCTCGCTGAGATGGGGCGCGTGTACCGCGAGCAACGCGATCGGGCGAGGGAGTTAAATGATGCGACCGCGAGCCAGCAGGCGCTTGTCGAGCAGATGCTTGAGCGCGCGAGCGAGTTGGGCGTGGCGCATGCGCGGTTTGAGCACGACGTAGATGGCGTGCTCGCGCAGCGGGAGGTGGAGTTATCGCAGCGTGTCGATGCCGCGATGGAACAATTCGGTGGGTCGCTGGATGCTGCTGCGAATAAGGCGATCGGCAAAGTGGACGGGCGGGTTGCGCAAGTGGAAGCGCAGATCGAACAAGCGCTCGGGAAGTTCGAGAAGATGCTCGAAGCCCGGTTGACGCAAGAGGTGGCGGATGCATCGGCGCGGATCGAGCGGTGCGTTGTGCATGCGCGCAAACAGCTCGCGGATGTGGAAACCGCAAAAGCAACCCTGCAGCAGCAGGTAGACGATGTGGTTTGCACAGCGCTCGATGCCTTGCGGACGGAGTGCGAACGCGCCGAAGCACTGATGAACGGCGAGGACGGCTCGGAATCGCTGCGGACGAACCTTCAACGAGCGGACAAGCTCTGTGCCCGCCTCGATGAGATTCTTGAAACCGCCGCGAACGACGAGAAGCGGTTTGCAACGACATTTGTCGGGATCAGCGCGCAGGTGGACGAGGCGTCTCGACGGTACATGGCGTTGGAGGAATCGCTCCGCAAGGCGATCCGCGCTTCAAACTCCACGGAGAAACTGCTCGCGTCGCGGACGGATGATGTGCGGCATGTGAGCACCGCGCTGGACGCGGCTCGGGCCCGGGCGGATCAGGCGGTCCAGAATCTGCAACGCAACGCTGTGTATTCGGAGTCCGCGGTTGAAAATGGCGCGACAAAGCAGCAGCAGCTCGCGGCCACCGTGCAGCGGGCGGAGCGGATACTCGCGTCGATCGAGCCCTGGCGTGGCGTGCTGCTGGAACACTCCGCGACAGGCAAGCTGCCCGATGAGATCGAACAGGTTGTGCGTCGGGTGCGGCGGGGCGTGCTCAAGGAATATATGCAGGGCGGGAAACACGCCAAGCCGATCGGGGAGCAGGTGGAACTCAAGCAGGATCCGACAGTGATCGAAGCGAAGAAACAGGTGCCGCCCGCTGCCTGATGCTCAATCGATCTCGCCGTCGTCGTCCTCGTCTTCGTCGTCGAGGATGTGATCGTCTTCCCATGATGCACCGACGGGGGCGAGCGTCTGTCCGTCGGTGATGTCGTCGAGTTCATCCTCCGAGCGGAGGCGGACGTGGATCACGTTGTCCGACTCGTCCTGATCGACTTCAAGGCTGTGCTGGCGGACGAGTTCGAGCATCGCGAGGAAGAGCCCGATCATTTCTGCGCGGGAGTGCCCCTCGAAAAGTGACGCGAAGCGGATACGCTGCGTGCCCATCGATTGCATACGGTCCACGATGTCCGCGGCGTGCTCGGCGATAGGGGTGTCGTCGTACTCGACTTTGTGGTCGCCCAGACGATCGAAACGGACGGTTTCGAGCACCCGCTGGAACGCCTGCACGAGGTCGTACAGCTCGACATCATCGACCTCGGGCGGCTCGTCGTTGGCGAGCGAGCGGTCGAACGCGGCCCGGCGGGTGGGGCGGCGTTGCTCCCATTCGGTGCGGAGTTCTTCGAGCGCGGTGCCCGCGTCGCGGTATCGCTTGTAGGCGAGCAGTTGGCGGACGAGATCGGCACCTGGGTCTTTGGGCTGATCGCTCTCGGCTTCGGTGGGGTCGTCGTGGTGGATGTCCTCGCTCGGGGAGACCGTGCGGGATTTGATCTCGACGAGCGTCGCGGCAACGACGAGGAAATCTCCGGCGACCTCGACATCGACCGAATCGACATGCTCGAGGTGCTTGAGGAACTGGTCGGTGATCTGGGCGATGGAAATGGCTGTGATATCGAGCTCCACCCTGCGGATGAGATACAACAGCAGGTCCATCGGACCCTCGAATGCGTCCAATCTGACTTTGTAATCCTCTGTCTTCATACGTCCTCTCGCCGGTGCGCCGATCCGGGCACGAGTGTACCGTATGCGGCTGTGAAGACCCCCGAGAACAAAGCAGACGAGCGTGGGTTTGTGGAGGGTGTGCTCCGGGCTGAGGCTGAGGCGGTGGGGTCGATCTGCGGGCAACTCGGTGAGCCGCTGCACGAGGCGATCGGTGTGCTGGTCCGGTGTGCGGACGGTGGCGGGTCGATCGTGGTCTCGGGGATGGGCAAGTCCGGGCTGATCGGGCGGAAGATCTCGGCGACGCTCTCGTCGCTCGCTCTGCCTTCGCACGACGTCCATCCGTCTGAGGCGATGCACGGCGATCTGGGAAAGTTTCGCGAGGGGGATTGCGCGATCCTGCTGAGCTTCTCTGGTGAGACGGAGGAGATTGTCGCGCTGGCGGAGATCCTCGGGCAAGACAACGTCCCGATTATTTCCATCACCGGCGGCACGGGCGGCTCGGCGCTGGCCCGGGCGGCGACCGTCCCGCTCACGCTCGGCGTGATGAACGAGGCATCCGACCTTGCGATGGCACCCACCTGTTCCACCACCGCGACCCTCGCGCTGGGCGACGCGCTCGCGCTCGCGGCGGCGCGCAGGCGGTCGTTCTCCGCGGACGACTTCGCGCGGCGCCACCCCGGTGGAACGCTCGGCGGGCTGCTCCGCCCGGTCACGGATGTGCTGCGGTTCAAGGGGGATTCGCTCGCGGTGTTATCCGATGCGATCACGGTGCGCCAGGCACTCGAACAAGCGAGCGAACTCGGGAGGCGACCCGGCGCGATCATGCTCGTGAACAAGCATCGCGTGATGACGGGGCTCTTCACAGACGGCGATCTCAGGCGATTGATTGTCATGCGTCCGGAACTGCTCGACGGCCCGATCGCGGAGGTGATGACCCGCGACCCGATGTCTCTGCCCGACACCTCGCTTGTCCGCGACGCGGTGCGGCTGGTCCGCGAGTCGCGTCAGGATGAGATCCCGATCGTGGACGAGGGCGGGCACCCGGTGGGGCTGCTCGATGTGCAGGATCTCATCGCGATGAAAGTCGTCCAAAGCTAACCCCCCCCACCCCACACCACCCCGCCTCACCCCATTTCCCGCCGACTCCCTCTCCTCTCTCCGCTCCTCATTCCACGGTGTGTTTGAGTTCGGGCGGGCGGATGCCAATCCTGTGCAGGCTCGGCTAGGATGGTTCCGGATCGGACGGACACGGATGACCGCCGCTGATGCGGCCTGATTGGAAGAGCCCTCTCATGAATCTACGCCTGGCGGGAAGGATCGTCGCCTCGCTGTTGTTCATCGCAACTCTGGGGATTGTCGCGTTCGCGCTGTACAGGAACGCCGGAGCGCCGAACGGCACACGCTCAACGGGCGGTGTTGATGCGCGCGGGTCGGATGATTCGCTGGCGATTGACGATCTCAGCGCGACAATGGAGCCGGTGCCTCTCACTTCACTCAGCGTGGAGGGCGGGCGCGGGGTGGTGTCTGTGCCCGACCCGGACACGGGCGAGATCGAGGTGATGGTGACGTACGAGTCGCTCGACCCGCTGCCCAACGGGTTGATGGTTCTTGCAAAGCCAATGGCGTGGATCTTCAAGGGGAGTTCGGTGATTCTGGTCGAAGCGGCGGAGGGGCAGGTGCACTGGCCCTCGCAAGACCGCGAGCCGGAGTCGGGCACGCTGCGGGGCGGCGTGACAATCAGTGTGTTCTCGGATGCCAGGGATCGGTTCGTTAATGACAACACGACGCGCCAACAGATGGGCGAACCTGCGGTGCAGGGGATAACGGCTTCGGCCAACTTCAACGCGGTTTTGATGGAACTCAGGACGCTCGATCCGATCAGTGTGACAGGCCCGGGACTCACGGCTGAAGTCACGGGTTTGAGCGTGCGCGTCTCCGAACTGGACCGAACGCTCAAGCTGCTGCGGATCAACGATTTCCACACAGTGACATACGACCCCCGCGCGGCGCGGGTGTGGCAGAGGGCGCAGCGCGAGCAAACACAGACGCGAGAAGAGGAAACGCCACTCGTGGCGCAGATCGACACCCCGGAGACGGAGGGTGCACCCGGGAGCGACTCCGCGAGAGCTTCTGATCCCCGCGTTGATCTGTACCATGCGCGCTTTGCTGGCAAGGTGCACATGAGCGACTCGGTGCGCTCGCTCGAAGCCGAGCAGATCGATCTGTGGGCTCGGTTTGTGGACGGCTCGCTTCGGGATGGGGCGATCGGTTCGATGGAGCGCGAGACACCGTCCGAGCAACGCGGCAACAACGATGCGGCACCGCGCGAGCGGTCTGCACCCGCGGACAACGAAGACAGTGTCATCACATTCTCCGGATCTGGGCCGCTCGAGATCCGCCCGTTGCGTGAGGCACCGGTGCAATTGGCGGAAGACGATGTCTATCTGCAGATTCAGTCGCCGAAATCCAACGCGGTCGTTGCGCACGACGGGCAGAGCGGAGCATCGCTCAGGTGTGTGACGCTTGAGTACGGCGCAACAACCCGAAGGTTCACAACACTCGGGCTCGCGGGCACGGGCGTTACCGCGCAGCTGCCAGGAGTGTTCGAGGCGGTCGTCGGGCGCTTCGATCAGGATCTTACGAGCGGCGAGGGCATTTTTCCGGGGCCGGGTGTCATCACACTCGCGACGGATGGGGATACGAAGGACGATGTCTTTGGCACAACGGAAGCCACGATCCGGTGGCAGGACGGGTGCGCCTTCTCGATCGATACACAAGACGGCCCGGTGGGTTCGAGCGGGGCATTGGTCCCGCTTTCGGTCCGCCTGAGCGGACGGGTTGAAGCGGAGTACGGCGGGCACCACCTGCGGGGCAACGAGGCGACCATCACTCTGGAGCGGAGCATCGATCCCGTAACAGGCGAGATCGGCGCTGTGATCCGTTCGATCAGGGTGAGCGACGGCGCACGCCTTGTCTCCGATGGTCACGGGCGGATCGCGGGCGACGAGATGGTGTTGTTATTTGATCACGCACACCCGGGTGCCGAGCCGCGTCTTACCCGCGCCACGGCGAGCGGCGGCGTGCTCGCGGATGACGCGCGGGGTCGCGTGCAGGCGGAGTTCCTCGAGGCGTTGTTCGATGATGATTCGCAACCGATCATGCTGATTGCGCGAGACGGCGCGACGGTGTCATCGCCCGAGGGGTATATCGCGAGCGGTGATGAGATCACGGTCGATCTCGTGGATCGCGGTGCCGTGATCACGGGCAACGCCTCGCTCGGGCAGAACACCGACACATACCTCCAATCGCTCCGGGGCGAGCGCATCACTCTCGACGAAGCCTCGCAGATTGTGGAGATGCACGGCCCGGGTGTTGCGGAGTATTCCACACCGAAACGCAAAGACACGACGCACAACCTACTGCAGATCGAGTCGTCCGACGGGATGCGGTTCAACAATCTGTCGGGGCAGGCAGACTTCATCGGGACTGCGCTGATCACTGCTGAGCGTGAGCACGCCGAAGGTGGGATCGAGCGCGTCATCGCCAAGGGCTCGCGTCTGACGGTCCACCTAACGCCTTACACACCCGAGGGTGCCCGGCGATTGCTGCGTGTGGAGATCGAGGAGCGTGCGAGCGAGAACGAGCCTGCGGAGCTGGATTTGCGTCGGTTCGCGGTCGCCCCGGGCGAACAGCTTGTCGGGCTGCTCAACCTACGCGGCCCGCGCATCGTGTACGACGCACAGGTGCACCGCCTGATCGTGCCTGAAGCGGGCACGCTGCTCGTGGACGACCGACGCCCGGTACCTGAGCGGGACAATGGGAGCGAGGACTTCCCGGACATCCGCGGCTCGACGGGCTTCTGGTGGGATCAATCGCTCACACTTGACCTGCACGACACCGGGCACGAAGCGCGGATGCATGGGCGGGTGCGGATGGTGCATCAGCCCCGGGCTGAGTCTGAACGGCTGGAGTTGGAGTGCGAGCGCCTTGCGGCGCGGATTTCTCCGGGTGGCAGCTCGGGCGATCTGGGTGAGCACACCCTCACGCTCGAAGAGGTACGAGCACAGGACGCGGTGTTCGTGCGGCACGGCGGAGTGGAGCTTGTTGCGGATTCACTCTTGTTTGACGGAGCGACCCAGCGCGTCACCGCGGCGGCGGCATCCGGGAACCGAATCACGGTCCTGGATACGGTACGGCGGAATCATTACGTCGCGGAAGAGATATCCATGGATATCCTGAGTGGGAGATGGACCATCACCCGGGGGGCGGCGATAGCGATGCCGGGGGGCGGTGGGTGAGTGATCCGAGCGGATCTGTATGTGCCCGATAAGCCCCATGAATGGTGTTCAAGGCGGCTCGGGCATCCGATACGAGTGAAATCGTGAAATTGATGGTGCCATGAGGTGTGCTTCGGGTACCTTTCTATTTAGACAGCCTCTGCAAAATGCGGCGGTGGTGGTTGTTGTGTCCAAACCGAGTACGGAGAGAATTCAGATGAAAAGCCTCTGCCTGAGCCTGTGTGCGCTCACGATCGCGGCCGGTGCCGTTCAGATCGCCAGCGCTGGTCCCGATGTCACGTTCTGCCAGTTGTACGGCGTGAACCAGTATGGGCAGTTAGGGAATATCGCTGCCTTCGCGGGTGCGACCACGTCCTGGAATAAAGACGGAGACGAGCCGCTCCAGTGGCTCCAGGGGCCGGATCCTCGCCACCCGTTCATCGCACAAAATCTGTACATGCTCGAAAACGATCGCTTCCAGCACATCGGGCAGTCGTGGCTCAAGAACGGTTTTTTTGCGCTCGACAGCTCGCAGTGCACCACCTCGTGCAACGCCACCGGCGGGCAGAGCCTCGGGCTTGGATGCACGGACACATACAGCGCCAATCTCAATGCTGCCCAAGCGGGCAACACGGGCAACAGCGCGCGGTACGAGATCGATCCGTGGACCGGGCACTGGGACTACACGACCTCGATCATTTTCACTGGCGCAATCTTTGACAACGCGATCACGCGCCGTCTGCAGGTGCTCAACGCTGACCTCGGCGTTGCCGGTGCGAGTTACTACTATGAGTCCTACTACCTGCATCGCGACGACGACAACCACATGAACAGCGCCGCGTGGGTGAACGCCACAGTTTCCGGTTCGTCGAACAACTGGAACATCTCGACGCCATCCTCGGGTGTGCAGCCGAATATCGGGTGGGCGATCGATGCTTGGAGCGGCGCGACACAGACCGTGATCGCGCAGGAGGTTCCTGTCGTTGAGCATGTGTCTCCCGATGGACGCTGCGTCCTTGCCTCCAAAGCGATCAGCCTCGGCGGCGGGCAGTGGCGCTACGAATACGCCCTGCTCAATGTTGATATGGCGGCGCAGGTGTCGTCCTTCTCGCTCCCGATCCCGAACGGGGCGACAGTCTCCAACACCGGGATGCATGCGGTTCGCCACCACGACGAGCCGACCAACATCATGGGTGGCACGGTGATCGACAATGCCGCATGGACCTTCGCGACCCACGACGACGCGATCAGCTGGTCTACGACGACCAACCCGCTGCGGTGGGGGACGATGAATAACTTCTGGTTCGAGTGTGATATCGCACCGAGCACCGCGGTAGCGGAACTCGGGCAGTTCATCGACAAGGGGGCGGATTACCTGAGCGGCGCGACCGTCGCCCCGGGTGGCCCGTTCGACGCCGAGATCCTCGACACTCCCAAATCATTCCCCGCGGGTGATGTGACCGTGCAGGTCCAGACGACCAATGGTTCCGAGACTCCCGCGTCCGGCACGCTGGAGTACACGATCACCGGCCCCGGCGGTTCGAGTGGTTCGGCGGCGCTCATCAACCTGGGCGGCGGGCTCTGGGAGGCAACCGTGCCCGGGCTCGTCTGCGGGCAGTCGATCTCGTATCACGCGCAGTTCTCCGCTTTCAGCGGGAGCACCGTTTCCTTCCCCCACCGTGGTGCGGCCCTCGCGCACACCGCGCGCATCGGGGCGTACTCCGAAGTATTCGCAGACACTTTCGCGGGTGACCTCGGGTGGACCACCGACTTCAACGGCACCGACACCGCGACGACCGGCATGTGGGAGCGGGCGGCGGCGATCCGTTTGGCTACCCAGCCCGACAAGGACAAGACCGGCGACAACCAGATTCTGGTCACGGGTCGTGCCAACGCCATTACAGATCCCCCCGGTGCCAACGACGTAGACGGCGGCGTGACAACGATCACGTCCCCTCCGTTCGACCTCTCGACTGCCGATGAGGCCCGTGTTGATTACTGGCGATGGTTCTCCAACTCGCGGTTCAGCAATCCTGCTGATGACGACTTCCGGGTGCAGGTGTCCAACGACGACGGCGCGAGCTGGACAGACGCCGAGGTGCTTCTCGGCAACGGTCCATTCCGGTACGGCGACTGGTTCGAGGGCGGCTTCGATATCGGGATCGCGCTGACCAGCCAGATGCGTGTCCGGTTCATGGCCGAGGACCTCGGCGCCGGCTCGGTCGTTGATGCGGCGATCGATGATTTCCGCGTTACGTCCTACGCCTGCGCCAACCCGCCCGTGGGTTGTGACGGGGACGCCAACGGCGACAACACTGTCGATGTCAACGACATCTCCTACGTCCTGTTCCGCCTCGGCGGCTCGGGCACACCCGGCACTGTCGATGGTGACGCGAACCAAGACGGGATCGTCGATGTGAACGATATCTCCTACGTGCTTTTCCGCCTCGGGCCCTGCTGAGCCGGTTCGGCGCACAACTCATCTGTGAGTGCACCACGACTCGGTGCCGCGAAACTGTGCGATCACGCACGCTTATGCGGCGCCGAGTTTTTCATTGGATGTTGCTTGTTCGACCGCGGAGACGAGTTCATCGATCGAGAACGGACGGCTCAGGCACGCGTGCGCACCGCCACCGAGCATGCTCTCGACCGTCTGCTCTCGCAACCCGCATCCGATGATGATCATTGCTGCGTTCGGGGTGTGTTCCCGGAGCTGTTTGAGCAGCATCTCACCGCTCAATACCGCGACGTTCGGGTTCACAACGATGCAATCCGGGGTAAACGTGCGGGCCTGCTCCAGCGCATCCTCGCCATCGGCGGCGTCGGCGAAATCGTGCCCGCGCCCGCGCAGCCCGATGGACGCAAGAGTAGTGTCTCTATGACAATCGTTGATGTAGAGCACACGCGCCACTGGCAACTCCGCACGAGCCGGGGATCGGCTGCTGCGGTTGGTATCGGGCGGATCGGCACTCGACTTGTCTGCCCGGGCAATCCCGGATGCTGCCCTACTGGTTCTCGTAGTAGTCGATGTTGATCTGGGTGTATTTTTCCCACTCGGACGGGAGATCCTCTTCGGGGAAGATCGCCTTGACCGGGCATTCATCCACGCAGAGCCCACAATCGATGCAAGTGTCCGGCTCGATATAGAGCATCTCGGCGGTCTCAAAATCCTCGTCGTCTTTGGTCGGGTGGATGCAATCCACCGGGCAGACGTCCACACAGGCCGTATCCTTCGTGGCCACACATGGCTCGGCAATAATGTGCGTCATCGATTCCCTCTCGCGTCTATTACCTTGTTCCGCGCGCTCCCCGATGGGACCGCAACGGCACAAGCATACCGCAAAACGGGCGAAGATCTCCATGCGAATGTGCCCGGGTGATTTCGCCTGATTGTGGATTATTACGACCCCCACAATCCGGGGCTCTCGCTCCCCGTCCGCTGCCCCAAAGCTTGCTTGCTGATCCCCGGGAACGCCGCGCGGATACCCTCTGCCAATGGTCCGCACGCTTCAGATCCAGACCGGTCATCAGGGGATGCACGAGATCACGCCCCTCGTGGGCGAGGCCGTCCACGGTGCGCGAGTCCGCGAGGGGCTCTGCACGCTCTTTGTTCAGCACACCTCGGCATCACTCACGATCCAGGAGAATGCCGACCCCTCGGCGAGGCATGATCTGGAGGGGTGGCTCAACAGACTCGTAGACCCGAGCGACCCCCGCTTCACCCACACCGCGGAGGGCCCCGACGACATGCCCTCACACATCAAAGCGGCGTTGACGAGCACCTCGCTCTCGATCCCGATCGTCGATGGTCGCCTCGCGCTGGGCACCTGGCAGGGGATCTATCTGTGGGAACACCGCACTTCACCCCACACACGACGTGTAGTCGTGCATGTCGGATAGAAGCTACGCGTATGCTGGCTCGTTTCCTTTTTTCCATTTGATGTTGCACCCGATGGACGGCTTCTGCTCGATCGATATCGCACGACCGGCGAGCACGTCGTCCAGCGCCGCACGCATGTCCTCGCCCGTTACCGGGATTCCTGAGTCGGGGCGCGAGTCGTCGAGCTGTCCGCGATAGACGAGTTTTCGATCGGCATCGAACAGGAAAAAATCTGGAGTGCATGCCGCGCCGTACGCCTTGGCGATCTCCTGCGTTTCGTCGTAGAGGTACGGGAAGGTGTACCCGGCGGTTTTTTTTTCGTCACGCATTTTTTCCGGCGCGTCGTCCGGGTAGTTGTCCACGTCGTTCGAGTTGATCGCAACGAACGCGACCCCCTTTGGCGCATACTCGCGCGCGAGCGTCGCGAGTTGTTCGCGGATGTGGATCACGAAGGGGCAGTGGTTGCAGATAAACATGACGAGCAATGCTTGCGCGTCGCCCAGATCGTGGAGCGATACAAGCGACCCACCCGGTTCGGGCAGGGTGAATTGCGGAGCGTGTTGTCCGAGTTCCATCATCATGGTCGAGGGTGTACGAGCCATCGTGTCTCTCCTGACATGGGGGCCACCGGTGGTGTCATCGCAACCGATGAACTAAAAAAATTCGATGTAGTGCGATGCACGCGCGAGCTACGTCCGGTATCGTATCCGGCGAGCCAAGGAACGGCTCGTACAACCGATCACCCGATGCACGTGGCAAGGAGATGGCCCATGCAGACCGAAGGCTTTTTGCACCATGATCGAAACGTGCCGGAAACACCGGCACAGCAGGACCGCGCCCGGATCAAAGAAACGATCCTCCGCGAACTCCCACACGCTGATCGCTTGCTGCTCGTGCTCTGGCACGCCGAGGAGATGTCGCCTGAAGAAATCAGCGTGGTGCTCTCTACACCAGAGTGCGAGGTGGTCGCGACGCACGAGCGCATTATCTCGCAACTCAACGCGGCGCTTGCGCCTGCTCGCGCGTCCGCCTAGGGCGACGGGTCGAATATGTCGTAGATACGCAACCACTGCATGCGCGGCTTCCACGTCTCGACCAGTCCCACATGATTCGGGTGCGCGAGATACGCCTCGTAATCTGCGACCGAGTCGAAGCCGACGAAGAGCCCGACGTCATAGTCCTTGATGACGGTGCCCCGCCCTATCTCGACGTGCTGCCCGGCGTAGTACGAGACCACCTCAGGGATCGATCCGAGCAGCGCATCCGAATCGGCGATGAGGGCTTTGGAATCCGCCGGATCCGTCAGTTTGATGAAGACGACGTGGTTCACCGCTGCGGGGCGCGGGGGCGTTTGGGGTGCTGTGGCGCACCCACACACGACCACCCCTGCGATGAAACAGGCTCCGAACGTCCAGGATCGTCGATTATTCATCCGGAAAGCGTAGCCGATCGCTACGCCGCCGCGGCCCCGGGTTCGAACTCCCCGTCGTAGAGGTAAGGCGTGACATCCACGCCGTCCGCCTGCCCGATGCTCGTGTCGCGGCACATCCGCAGATCCAGCGAGCGGATCTCGGCGCGGGATCCTTCCTCGCCGATCGGCGGCTCGATGATTTTCACCGACGGCTTGCACGGCGCCTCGGGGTGGTTCTCGACCACCACCGCGTCCGAGCCGTCGTTGAGCTTCACCATCGAACCGATCATGAACGGCGGCACGAGGCGCACTAACGCCTCCACGATCACCGGGTCGAACCACCCCGCGAACCGCGAACCCTTGATCTCCTGGAGCGCGATGATTGTGGGGCACGCCTCCTCGTCGGCGCGCAGCAGGTGATCGAACACATCGACTACGGCGATGATCCTGGAAAAAACGTGGATCTTCTGCCCCCATTGCGGCGTGCTCCCTCCGTTGGATGAGTCCACGATCGGGAACCCTTTCCCGTCGAACCGCTGGTGGTGGTGCAGCACGACGTTCGCCGCGATCGGCGAAACGTGCTCGTGTACTTCCTTGTACCCGGCCCTGGTGTGCAGTCGGTACTCGTCCCACTCGGACTCGTCCTTGATGATGCTGCACGTGCGCAGATTGTCCGGCATGTTGAGCTTGCCGATGTCGTGCAGCAGCGCGCCGAGCCCTAGCATTGCGGTGTTCTCTGCGATGTCCGCGGGGAGCGCGCGGCGCTGGTCGCGGAGGTATCCCGTGAGGTGCGCCCCGATCAGGAGCGAGAGATAGCTGACGTTTGCCATGTGCCCCGTGAGGCGCGGGCCGCACATCTGGAGCTGGCTGGTCAGCACCGCGTGGTCCGGGTTCTCGACGATCCCGGAGAGCATCACATGCACCGCTTTGCGGTACGCCTGCACGTTCAGCTTTACGTTCACGCGTTTTTCGAGTTCGTCGATCGAATTGTTGAGCGCGCGGTACAACTCCATGTGCCCCCTCGCGATGCGCGGATCGACAGTATCGCCGACCTCTTCGAGCCCCGGGAAGCTAAGCCAGACGTGCGTAACGCCGTGCTGCTCGAGACGCCCGAGCATGCGGGTGTCGAGCTCCAACCCCTCACGCAACAGCAAAAGATCATCGTTAAGCGGATCCAGCACCGGCTGGGCGAGGGTATTGCCGGAACGCACACTCTCGATCGGGACGAGCAGCACAGTCTGATCTCCATAAGGCGGATGCCCTGATTTGGT
Source organism: Phycisphaerales bacterium (assembly GCA_029260435.1). Taxonomy (GTDB): domain Bacteria; phylum Planctomycetota; class Phycisphaerae; order Phycisphaerales; family UBA1924; genus OFTM74. Next base: position 24,526 of record JAJDDG010000045.1, read on the forward strand.
CTTCCGTTCATCCCATCGGCCTTCACCCGAGAGTGCATCACTCCCCCGCTGTCCGATCGCGGCTGAGCAAACACCGCGTCCCCCCTCCAGCCGAGCAGGCGGTATAACCCGAATAATCCCACCTCGACTGCCCCGCAGGCACCCGAAAGAAAACCCGAGGCGGGAGACACATCCCCCCGAACGGCCACATACGGACAGAACGATGCACGAAGACGCCCAGGACATCGCGCTCGCCCTCGACGGGGACCACCACGCTTTCACCCGCCTGTACGACAGGCACGCGCCGGTCGTCCTCTCGATCTGCCGGAAGCGGGCGCCGCAGGATGCCGCCGATGCTGCCCAAGAAGCGTTCGTCCGGGCCTTCCGCAAGCTACACGAGCTGGACGCGCCGGACAAGTTCCGCCCGTGGGTCTTCGCCATCGCCCGGCTTGTGTGCCGGGAACACGCACGCAGCGCCGCCCGAAGGAACAAGCACGAGGAACACGCCATGCACCTCGCCAGACAAACCGCCCCCTCTCCGCCCAACCCGGCGTCAACCGCCGAGCACACGGACCAACTCGATCGACTCTCGGGCGCGATCGACCGGCTCGAAGACGACGAACGCCTCGCCGTCCACCTCCACTACCTCGATAAAGACCCCGTCCGCGCCGCGGCCCAGTCCCTCGGGCTCTCACGATCCGGGTACTACAAGCTCCTCGCCCGGGCACGCACTCACCTCGAATCTCTCATGCGGGAGACCAGAACAGCATGAATACCAACAAGAACACCACCAACGACAACCCCTTCGGCGGCTCCTCGCTCGACGAGATGCTCCGCGAATGGCACGACCAGAACACCGAGGCTGCACGCGACTCGCTAGACGCCCTCGCCGCCCGCCTCACTCGGGAAAGCGAAGGCAGCGCACCCATCGCGTCGATCGGCGTCTCATCTTCCGAGAAAGATGCGTTGACTTTCCGATCCGCCAAACCCAAGCGCCGGTTTATCAACTGGGCGCTGCCGATGGCGGCGGTGCTCGCGCTGGTAGGCGCGGTCGCGATCTGGTTCGGGCCATCTCTTAGTAACCAATCGAGCGAACGGGTTGCATCAAGGCTCACCCTGAATGATCAGGCTCCTGCAACTTCCGCTGCCAAGATCATCACTCTGCCTTACATCGAAGGATTGGTTGCTGATTCTCGATCCGCCATCCCCCACACAGTCTTGAATGCGGCCTACACCCCAATCGCGGGCCGCCTCAACGCGATCAATGACGAGGGCGACGAACTCGGCGCCTGCCCGCTCGAGCACACCGAGGTGGACGTCAACATCGCGGGGCGCTTTGCGCGCGTCTCGCTCACGCAGCACTACTACAACACCTTCCCCGACAAGATCGAGGCGGTCTACACGTTCCCGATGAGCCAGGACAGCGCGGTCGATGCGATGAAGATCACCGTGGGCGATCGTGTGATCGAGGCGGAGATCGAGGAGCGCGACCGCGCCCGCCAGATCTACGAAGCCGCCCGCTCCCGCGGGCACGTCGCCGCCCTGCTCGAACAGGAGCGCCCGAATATCTTCACGCAGTCCGTCGCGAACATCGAACCGGGTGAGCGCGTCTCGGTGCACATCTCCTACATCGAACTCGTCTCGGCATCCGAGGGCGAGCGCTCGTTCGACTTCCCGATGGTCGTCGCGCCGCGCTACATCCCGGGCCCCCCCACCAACGCCCAACCCCCGATGCCCGGCGAAGAATCCCCCAAGGCAGCCACCCCCGGCGCACCATTCGCGAAGCCGACCGGGCAGGTGCCGGATGCTGAGCGCATCACCTCGATGCCGAACCATCCCAATGTTCGCGCCGGGCACGACATCTCCATCTCCGTCACCATCAACACGGGCGGGCCCGCGCTGCTGGGTATCGAGAGCGGATCGCACGAGATCAACATCACCAACGACACGCACGGGTTCAACGAGCCGCGTACCCGCGCCGAGCTCTCGCTCGCCTCGTTCGCCGAGATCCCGAACAAGGACTTCGTGCTCACATGGCGGCAGGAAGCGGGCTTCATCGAGCCCTCCGTCTTCACCCACACCAACGACCTCGGCTCGTTTGCCACGCTCGTCCTCGAACCGCCCGCCCGCGTAGACGATGCGGTCGCGATGCCAAAGGAATTAGTTTTCGTCCTCGACACCTCCGGCTCGATGAACGGGCTGCCCATCGAGAAAGCGAAGCAGGTGATCACCGAATCGCTGCAATCCCTGCGCCCGCAGGATTCGTTCAATATCATCACCTTCGCTGGCTCGACTCGCATCCTCTGGGAAGCGCCCATGCCCGGCTCGCCCGCGAATATCCGCACCGCGCAGGAATTTGTCGCGGGGCAGCACGGCGCGGGCGGCACCGAGATGATGCACGCCGTCAACAAGGCGCTCATCCAGGCGGACGACGCGTTCAAGCACGCCCTCTCCGTCGAAGAACTCGCGTCCACCCCCGCCGACGGGCGCCGTGTGATCGTGCGTGTCGCCTTCGGTTCGCCCCGTGAAACAGATCCCGCCACCGGGTTCGTCACGGTGCACCTACCCAACGGACGCACGATCGAAACATCGGAGTGGATCTGGCAGGACAACCCGCAGATCTTCTGCCCCACCGGCGTCCCGGTGTTCCTTTCGGGGCGTTGGGTCATCGAGGAATCGCGCCGGATCCTGCGGATCGAAGCCGCGAGGTACGCCGAACCGGCACGCCCACTGCGCATCGTTGCATTCCTCACAGATGGGCAGGTCGGCAACGACCAGGCGATCATCGCCGCGGTCAAGCGCAACGCCGCGACGACGCGTGTGTTCTCGTTCGGCATCGGTTCGTCTCCCAACCACTACCTGCTCGACTCGCTCGCCAAGGCGAGCAAGGGCGAGGTGGAGTACGTCGGGCTTGATGACGACGCGAGCGAGAAAGCGAGCCGTTTCGCGGAGCGCATCGCCACACCCGTATTGCGCGATGTCACACTCACGATCCCCGCGAGCCTCGCGGGCGCCGAACTTTCCTCGCCCGATCTGATCGACGGGCCGCGCCTGGTGCGCACCAACGCCAACGGCGACAAGGTCTATGCCCTGCCCGACCTCTTTGACGTCAAGCCAATCACCATCCACGCCCGCCTCGACACACCCGCATCCGGCACGCCCCTCTTCCGCGGCTTCTCCCCGCTGGGCGAGTACCGCTCGGGGCTGGATGTGTCGTTCGCACAAGACCCCAACGAACCGCAGCTGCCGATCCTCTGGGCCCGCGCCGAGGTCGAGCACACAATGAATCGAGATCTTCTCGCGGCTCAGCGGGGCAACTTCCCGGCGGCGCTGCGGGAACGCGTTGTCGAACTGGGCAAGGCGTACTCGATCATGACGCAGTTCACGAGCTTCGTCGCCGTGGACCGCGCCCGCGTCACGATCGGCGGGCAACCGAGGCTGGTGCGCGTACCGCTCGAGATGCCCGAGGGGATGAACTACTGGAAGATCTTCTCGCGTCTGCCCCGTCCTACTCAGGAGTGGCTCCAGCCGAGCATGTCACAGATGGCGCATGCCGATCCGCAGACGCGCGATCTTGGTCGAGCCGTTGTCGATGAGGTTGATGATGCCTCTCTCGTCGAGAGTGACATTGCCGTCGTTGGGGGTGTGGTTCGCAAGCTCGAATCGCAGATGGATGTCGGTTCGTGGTCGGCACTTACCCCCGCTGCCGTGAGCGCAAGAGGCGACTCGAACCAGATCACCAACTACAGTCGCGGGCGCACTACAGATGCCAGCGGCCTACGTCCGCAACTCGGCGACATTCCGGCTCTTGGGAGTTTCTTCACGGATGCAGACCAAGAAAAGAAAGAGTCCCGAGCTGATGGTCTCGAAGGTGTATCCAGCATGCTCCACGCACCAGCCGAAAATAATGCTGGTGATACCGAGGAATCCAACGAACTCTCGGAAGATCTCTTCCCCTCACGCGAGCGCATCCGCATCTATGTCACCAAGCTCGACCTGGAATTGCTCACCGCACTCGCATCGGGTGAGTGGGCGGCACCGATCCGCGTCTCGATCCTGTTGAGCGATGTTTCTGATGAGTCGCTCCGCGCGTTGGTCGAAGCCGGCGCAACGCTCGAGGGCACGAGCAAAGACGCCTCGCTCATCATCGCGAGCATCTCCCCGGAGCATCTTGAAGCCCTGTTGATGCTCGATCATGTCCTGCGGATCGAGCCCGCGTCGATCAAAAAAGACGGATAACAGCCCCGGAAACCCCCGATCATCCCCTCGGTACAACCCCCGGCGGCGCACACCCGTCCCGCCGGGGTGTCTGTGCGCGTTCGCGTCCGGTGGGGCTCGCCACCCGATCGATCCTGCTACGATCCGGGGCCGCAGGAACGATCTGACTATCCCCCGAACAACCGACGGAGAGATGATGAACACACTCATCAAAGCAAGCGTTGCGCTGGCGATTGCCGCCCTGACCCCGATCACCCAGGCCGAGGATTCCACATTGCCCGATACCGTGCACGTCAAGATGTCCACCAACCTCGGCGATGTGATCATCGCGCTGGACAACGCCAAGGCACCGATTTCCGTTGAAAATTTCCTGCGGTACACCAACGAAGGACACTACGACGGCACCATCTTCCACCGCGTGATGTCCGATTTCATGATCCAGGGCGGAGGCTTCACCGCGGATCTGATGCAGAAGTCCGTACACGACGGCATCAAGAACGAATGGCAGAACGGACTCAATAACTCCCGCGGCACCATCTCGATGGCCCGCGTCGGCGGACAACCCGATTCGGGAACGAGCCAGTTCTTCATCAACGTCGTTGACAACGAGTATCGCCTCGACGGACCTCAACGCGACGGCGCGGCGTACGCGGTGTTCGGCAGCGTGGTCGCTGGGATGGAAGTTGTTGATGCAATCAAGGTGGTTCCCGTTGGCACGAAGAACCGCATGGAAAACGTCCCGGTCGAAACCATCCTGATTGAAAAGATGAGTGTCGTGGAAGAATCGGATGTACCGGCTGCCATCGATGCCGTGAACGAATCCGCTAAAGAGGTCAAGGCACGCATGGAGGCACTGCTCGCAGAGACGCGTAAAGCCCAACAGGACGCTCGGAAAAACGCCATCGATACGGGCAAGAAATTCCTCGCCGAAAACGAAGGGCTCGACGTCGAGACCGGCACAACCACCGAACTGGGCTATTGGTACCTCGATTCGATCGTGGGCGAGGGCGGGGTGGTCCCGAATATTTCGGCACGGATCCAGTGGCACTACACCCTCTGGCATACCGACGGCACCCAGATCCAGTCTTCGCACGACAGCGGTAAACCCGCGACCTTCGCTCTCAATCAGGTTATTAAGGGGTGGACCGAGGGGCTCAAAACGATGCGGGAGGGCGGCACCCGGTACCTGATCCTCCCCCCGAACCTCGCCTACGGTGCCGGCGGACGCCCCGGGATCCCACCGAACTCCACCCTTGTGTTCAAGGTGGAGATGATTTCTCTGCCACAGGGGTAGATCTGGAATAACCGTTCCACTACGATTGTTCGCCCGGTGTATGGACTCCCCAACGGGGGAATCCGCCTAGGTACGCTTTGCGCCCCCCTCGGAGAGACCATGCGGACACTTGTAGCGATCCCTGTTTACAACGAGCAACGGTACATCGAGCCCGTGCTCTCGCGCGTCCTCGAGCATGCGGACAACGTCCTCGTGATCGACGACGGCTCGACCGACAACACCCCCTGCCTGCTGCCCAACCATCCCGTCGAGGTGATCCGACACGCGACCAACCGCGGGTACGGTCACTCGTTGCTCGATGCGTTCAGATGGGCCGCGGTAGATGGTTTCGATTGGGTCATCACGATCGACTGCGACGAGCAGCACGAGCCCGAGTCGATCCCGCAGTTTCTCGAAGCGGCCGAGAGCGACCAGTACGACGTGATCTCGGGTTCGCGATACCTCGACCTGGAGGGCACCGCCGATACCCCGCCGCCCAACCGGCGCGCGATCAACATCTCGATCACCAACGAAATCAACGATCAACTCGACATGACTCTCACGGACGCGTTCTGCGGCTTCAAGGCCTACCGCGTTGATGCGCTCAAACGAATGGAACTGAACGAGCCCGGGTATGCCTTCCCGATGCAGTTCTGGGTGCAGGCATTTGCGCAGAGTCTCCGCATCACCGAGATCCCCGTCTCCCTGATCTACAACGATCCCACCCGCACCTTCGGCGGCCCGCTCGATCAGGACGAAACTCGTCTGGCGTACTACCGCGAGGTGCTCCACCGCGAACTCCGCTGTCACGCCCGGATGATCGCCGAGCCTGGAATGGCCTCGCCGCTCACCGCTGAATGCAGCGCATGGTGTCAATGTAAATGACCGCCACGCCGCCCAGCCTGCGCTTCGACCCCGAGCCGAGCGGTTGGGCCGGTTTGATCGCCACCACCCCGCTCACCGAGGAACAGCGACTCCTCAGAGCACAGCTCAGGCTGCCCACGGATCGCCCGCTGATCCTCTCCGGGCACCAGCCGACAATCTGGCACCCGGGCATCCTCGCGAAGCACCTCGCGGCAACCGCTCTCGCCGAATCGATCGATGCGCACGCCGCGTGGCTTGTGATCGAGCATGTGGAGATCGATGCGCACACCATCGATTACCCTGCGGACCCCGAATCACCAAAGCGTGCCCGTCTCCCCCTCGCACCGCCCTCCACGGATCAGACTATTGCCATGCGAACGCCGGCGATCCGTGCGTACTCCGAGTCCCCCGAGTCCCCCGCGTCTCCCGCGATGCTTGATGGTGTCGCGCGGGGTGCCTCGCGCATCCTCGCCTCGCTCGCCGCACACGACACAGCGGTATCACTCGCCGAGCAGTTCACGCTCGCCATCAACGATCTGCTCGTTCCCATCGCGCCGCCGTTCCATGCGGTGTTTACGTCTCGCCTGATCGCCTCCGATCTGTTCGCGCAGCTGGTGGACCGCATGCGGGCTAGCCCGGTCGCAGCATCAAAAACCCACAACGACGCACTCCGCGCCGTCCCGGACACGGGCGTTTCCCCGCTTGCTATCGACGAGCAGGATCCTGCTGCCTGCGAAATCCCGCTCTGGGTCATCCGGCACGATGGCTCGCGCCGCAAAGCGTTCGCCTCCGACCTTGCAGCTCTGCCGCCCGAGCAGTTTGCGCCGCGCGTGCTGTTCAACACCGGGATCGCCCGTCTCGCCGGTTGCGATCTGTTCATCCATGGCGCTGGGGGTGCGGCGTACGACCGCGCGACCGAACACTGGTTCCGCGCCTGGCTCGGGCGAGAACTCGCCCCCGCGGTGCTCGCAACCGCAGATATGTTCCTCCCGCTCGTTCACGAATCCACCACCCACGACTCGCTCGATCGCACCCGATGGGCGCTCCACCACGCCCGTCATAACCCCATGGACTTGGGCGACGCCGAATCAGGTGCCGCCAAAGCAGACCTGCTCGAACAGATCCGTGCCGCCCGAGAAGCCGGACAATGCGCTGAGCCGCTCTACCGCAAGATGCACGAGCTGCTCGATGCATACCGCGCGGCGCACGCGCACGAGTTCCAGACCCTGCGCGTAAGAGTCAGAGAAGCCGAGCGCAACACACAGCTCGAAAACCTCGCGTGCGATCGCTCGTGGGCGTTCCCGCTGTATCCACGCGAACAACTCGACCTGCTCGCCGATTCGATCCGCGGATGTTTTCAGAGCGTCTGCTGCTCAACCAGCTGGTGAGCCGCCGCGCGACACAAAGATGATCGCCGCGATGATCAACCCAACACCAACAATCGCTGCGCCGATCCAGATCGCCTGAACGATCGATTTTCGGGCTGTCTCGATCGATGTCACGAACTTCGTATCCCGATCGGTCGCGCCGTCGCGGATCGTCTGCAGCGCTTTGCTCGCAGCCACGCTGGATTGTGTCAGCTCGCCCACCCGCTCGCCGAGCCCGTCCAGCTCGCTCGCGATCCGTTCGTGCGTTATGCCGCCTTCTTCCATGCGTGCCGCCAGATCACGCAGCGTGCCCTCAACCCGCTCCGCCATCGCGAAGCGATCCTGTTCGCTTATCCGGATCGCCTCTACGAGTGAGTCGCTCGACCGCTCGTGCGCGGCATCAATCCTGTCGGCGAGTCCCTCCACCGCGGGCACCGCGCTATCGATGCGCTCGGCGACCTCCATCACCCTCCCCGACCGCTCTTCCTCGCGGTCCATATGATCCTTCACCCGGCGCACCAGATCGAGGACCTCGCGGTAGTTCCGCTCGAGTTCCTCGATCATCTCCTGCTTGGTCATCTTGGGCGGCACGGGCACCTCGACCCGTTTGAGATCCATCGCTGGCACATGATCGGCCCGCTCGTTCTCCTCCGCGACGCTCGCCCCGCCCTGCTTGCGTTTGCCCCCCATCAATCGACCAAAGAGTCCCATCGCGCAATCCTTTCCGCTGGTGCCCCCCGCGAGCATCTCCGTAGCCCGCATCGCCCGGTACATGCTTCAGCGTACCATGATCAACCACCCGATGAGACTCATCCACACCATCATCCTTGCCCTGTGCGTCCTGCTGTTGCCCGCGTGCGCCGAACGCGCCGCGCCCGCAAAGTCCACCCCATCGAGCGCCCCCCGCCTCGCTGTGCTCAGCCCCGGGTTCGCAGCCACCCTCATCGATCTCAAGCGAGATCACCTGATTGTTGCCCGCCACGCGTTCGACATCGTGCTGCACGGGTCCATCCCTGTCGCGGGCAACCAGAGCGGGCTGGATTACGAAACACTCGTCTCGGTGCGCCCGACGCACATCATCCTCGAGAAGAACTCGCAACCCCTCCCCGAGCGTCTACCGGAGTTCGCCGAACGCTACGGGTGGCAGATCGTCCGCCTCCCCGCGCTCATGCTCATTGATGTCCGCGCATCGATCTCCGCGCTCGACACCATCGCCAACCCGGACACACACCCCTCCCCCGAATCGATCAACCTGACCGCACGCTTCGACGCGCTGCGGGATGTGCTCCGCACCGACGCACCCCCGCAAGAACTCCTGCTCCTGTCGTGGGTCGATCCCATCGGCGTGATGGGCCCCGGCTCGTACCACTACGAACTCGCCAAACACATGGGGCTCAAACCGCTCCCCGAGAGCGGTGCCCACTACATCACCCTCTCCGTCGAAGACCTGATCCGCATGGATCCACCGACCATCGTCCTGCTTATCCCCGACGCGACGACCGACGACCCCGCCTCCCTCATCCCCCGACAGGCCCGCGAGCGGCTCACCGCGTGCAAACTGGGCAACGTCATCCTTCTGAATGATCCAGCAGCGCTGCTCGCGAGCACAACACTCATCAAACTCGCGGACGACCTCCGTGCGGCTCTGGAAGGTAATGCGCAGCTCTCCGCAGAATGATCGACGAGCTATAGGACGCTGACCCGTACTTATCGGATCCGCCGCGCCGTCTCTGCGCATCCCGATCTCACAACCGACACCTTGAGCACATCGCACTCGCCACCACACCATCATGTGTGTGCCGCTCAACCACACCATCCCTCGCCGAGCCGATCGCCTATTTGATCCCCGGGAGTTCCCCGTTCGACCCGCCGCGCTCCGATCCCTGTTGTGCACCACGCGATTAGGAGCCGCACCACGATGACCACCACGACTGCCCCGTACACACGAGCAATCCCCGGGAACCTCACCGTTGGACAGCTCGTCGAGCAGATCCTGCGCATCAACGCCTCGGCATCGCGGGCCTTCCTCGAATCATTCACGCGCGAACAACTCTATTCGTACCTCGGGCACCTGGAGTTCGCCAACCTCCCCCGCTCGCGGAATGCCTGCTGGACCCGCCCGGGCGACACCCCCGCGGTCGTCTGCGCCGAACACACGCACGACGCCTGATCGCACGCGCCCACCGGCTTACCCGTCCTGTGGGTTGAGGCGGCGCATCGCCTCGTCGTACTGCTTTTTGAGCAAGCGGTACCGCATCAGCGATTTCACCCGCGTGACAAGCTCGATCTTGTGCACCGGTTTCGTCAGAAAATCATCCGCACCGCTCTCTACAGCGCGCTCCACGTCTGAAACATCGCTCAGCGCAGTCACCATCACGATCGGGATATCCCGTGTCGCCGGGTTCTTCTTGAGCTTCGAGCACAGCTGAAAACCGCTCATCCGCGGCATCATCACATCCAGCACGATCAGGTCCGGCTCGTCCCGCTCGATAAACGCCACCGCCTCCAAGCCATCGCCCGCCGTCCCGATGCGGCACCCGATGTCTTCGAGGTACGCCTGCAACAGCTCTCTGTTCTGCTCGTGATCATCCACCACAAGGATCAGCGCAGACCCGAGATCCATCTCCCGATCGACCAGAGCCTCCGCGCCCGTCGCCCCTCCATCCCGCGTGCCCTGTTGCTCATCGTTCACGCTCATCACCTCGCTTCACTGCGTCAGAACGCCCATCCTACCCGCTCACCCCGCGCCGCCATATCTTCCTTCCAAAAACCTAACATCAAATGTGCTATAATCGCTGGACTCGGCACAGTTTCGCCCGCCCGCGGCGTTGCTGCGCTGTAGGTACCAAGAGGTTTCCCACGTATGGTCACGCAACTCGACGAACCAGTCATCACAGGCCTGCCTTGGCACGACGAATTCAATAAGCCGTCTGCCGAGGATCTCTTTGCGCCCTACGACAAGACCAACGGGGGCTTCTTCACCGCGCTCCGCGAACACCTGCTCTCGTTCGAGGGTGTCACCGAAGAAATCGAGTGGCACGGGCTGCCGTGGCGCTGGTGCTTCGTCTACAGCCACCCGGGTGACACCGAGCGCCCCATGGCGTATCTCGTGCCCAACCCGCGCTTCCCGGTGCTGAGCATCCCGATGCCGTACGAGATGGTCTGCTCGCTCCCGATGAGACGCCTCCGCAAGTACATCCGCGAAGAGATCAATCCGAAGCGCTGCATCGGCACCACCTACTGGTCATCCTGGGAAGTCTCGAACAACCCCCAGCTCGACGACACCAAAGACATCGCCAAGCGCAAAGCGAATTTCCTCGCCAAAGCGCTCGTCTAAGGTTCCTCTCGAACCCACTGCCCATCCCGCCAGTCATCGCTCTCCGGGCATCGGTACATCGATGCTTCCGGATCGACGCCGTACCACAGCGCCAATTCGCTCGGATCGACATCACGGATCGGTTCCCCGCCATCCGCGACATACTGCGCGCTCCATGTGTCGGCTTCGACTCCCAGCAGTTCCGCCTCGATCACGAGCAACCCGACAAACGCCTCCTCGCCAAGCCTCGCGCCCGGATTCCCGCCGCACCTCCCGCAGGACACCCACTCCCGCCCACCGAGGTGCCCACTCCCCGGGCGGACCACCCGCCTGTTGCGGCACTCCGGGCAAGATGCCCTGCTCTCCATCGCCTCCATGCTCATCCCGAGTTCGCCGAGATCCTCTTCAAGAGACGCGAACACTTTCGCGCCGTCCTCGCGGCGCAGGCGCTCTCTCGCACCACGGAACGCCTCACCCCTGAACAACCCGATCGCCTCCGCGACGCGTTCCTCTCCCACACCCGGAGTTCCCCCGGGATCCGCGACCCAACCACCCTCCCCCTGATCAAATGTTTCGGCGAGCGCAAGCAACCATGCCCGCTCGCTCTCGCGGGGTGTCAGATCCGCCAGCGCAATACACGCACTCGCCGCAAGCCCGTCACGCCCGCCATCACGCATGTCCCGCTCCAGCGCAAGCACAAACAGGCGTTCGGCCAGCGCACGCCCCTCCGCACCGGGCATCTCGTACGCCACTTCTTCACCAAGCTCGAAGTACGCTCTCGGATCACCCGCCTCGAGCGCACATAGCCGATCGCGCAACCCGAGCACGCCCTCGTACTCCTCCGCGCTCGGTGCACGCTCGACCACCGTGCCCGCCACAACGATGCAGACTACAAGCAACACTCGTTTCACGCCCCACCTCCTTGCTGCTCGGCCACCCCGCGATCGCCAAACCGGATCAGCCACAATTCGACTACCGCTCGCTCCCCAGCAAGGATCTGCTCGAAGACATCCGCCGCGACGCGCCGCTCACCCGCGAATCGATCCATGATCGCGCCGATCTGCTCGCCATCACTCGCGTTTTCCTGCTCGACCACCAACGCCATTATCTCCACAACCGAAGCCTGCTCCGCCGCGAAGAGTTGTATCGCCCCTCGTGCCAACGCAACCCGCCCCGCCCGCCGCCGCTCGATTTGTTCGATGCGTGCCCGAACACCGCCGATCCCCTCGAACCCCTGCGCGATCCCCCGCCACGCATCCCACTCCCGAGCCGCCCCCCAGCGCGGATCATCCCCTGCGCCTGTTGGTTGCTGCACGCCGCTACCCAGCATTTCCCCCCGTGCGCCGTATGCCTTTCCGAGCAAAACGCTCAGCAGATCAATCACCGCGTGTTCCTGCGCCGCGAGCATCTCCCACACCCGCGCAACCAGCGCCCGGCGCGCACCCATCCGGAACCCCGGATCCTGTGAACCGGGCAGCGGGCGCCCGCACACCTCCTCGATCATCTGCCTGATCTCCGGTGACCTCGGCATCTGATCGCACGCTTCGAGTAAGCCATACACCACCGCCGGGTTCCCCGCCCGCTCGCGCACAAGCCGCTGCGCGAGCTGCCGCACATCCGCTGGCGTCGCAAACAACGCCGCCTCCGCGAGCACATCCGCGTCACCCGATCCGAGCGGCTCGCGCCGACCCAGCAGTTCTCCAAGCGATCGCAGCGCATCCGCAGAATTTCGGCGTGCCTCCTGGAACCGCGCCCCCCACTCCCCGTCAATCCCGCGCGCGGGCATGGTCAGACCCTTGATATCTACCGCAATGATCCCTTGCGTTCTGTGAACGCTCAGTGCCTCCTGCACGCGCGCCGGTCCGTCACGCAACGTCGTCTCGCCCAGTGCCACAGCCCCACCCCACCGCTCAACCGCAGCCTGCGCGATCAGCGAAAGCCGGGCGGCGTATTCCAGCGCCCGCTCACCGTCGAGCCTCCCGCGCGCATTGTCCAGCACCCGCCGGGCATCCTCCGCCCACCGATTCTCCAGCACACTCGTCTCACGCCTCGTCCGCAGCCCCCACGCGTCCGCATACCTGTCCCGCAATGATTGGCGTGAGCCCGCGCCCGCGGTCGCGGAAAGCACCATATCAACGCCTACCCCGCTGCCATCCCCGCGCCCCGCGATCCATGTCGTCACCTCCGCGAGATCGCCAACACTGATGCCCGGGTCATCAAACCACGCAACGACCGCTTCTCGCGCGGGGCGATCTTCCTCCCATGTCACACCATCGAGCAGTAACCACAGGACCGAGTGCGCCCGGTCATCCTGCGATGGCTCGGCTCCCTCGAGCAGCAACAGCCCCGCGGTGTGCAGCACAACCCGCTCTCCCTCGGTCGGTTGATGCTCGTTCACAGCTCGAACACTCTCGATCCACGCCTCCCATGCCTCTTCGTACCGATCCACACGGCGCGCCCCGCCATCTCTTCCAGGGAGCATCCAACCCGCGAGTGTTTCGAGCGAACCACTCGCCCCAGCCCAGTAGCTCCGCCCGGGTTCGCCTTTCCGAGATTGCACCGCGCGCGAGAGCATCGAATCGATCAATCTCGCAGAGGAACGCGGGATCGTTCGCTCTCGCTCCAGGCGATACGCCATCCCCACCGACCACACCCCCGCCCGAATATCATCCGCACGGATCGTGTCGAGGTGGACCGCGTATAGATTCTGCCCCGCGCCCAACACAATTCCGACCGCCTCGCCCGCCATCCCCCGCCCGGAACAATCGCGCACAAACCTGATGACGCGCTCGTTCGCTGCCACCAGGTGTTCACGCTCGATATCCACCCACGTCCGCGCCAGCTCGTCGATAACTCTCTGAAACTCCCCGATCGCCCGAGTTGGCTCGCTCTGGATCAATCGCAGCACCACATCGAGCCGCGCGATCAACTGTTCACCCCCATGCGATACCGAATCCTCGGCGCTTTCTGAATCAGAGCTGTCGAGCCGAGGGACGATCCCTCCCATCGCCGCGCCCAACCCGTCGGGCTCCACCTGCTCGATTTCCGTTCCTGCCTGCGCCGTTCTCTCACGCTGGATAGTCACCACCTTCACCAAGAGCACAACCGTCGCCAGAATCAGCGCCGCGCTAAGCGCGCCCAGCACGATCCTCCCCCTCCCGCTCACCGCAGCCGCTGGTGCGCCGATCTCGGGGTGCGCTTCGCCCAAAGCGCGAGCTTCCCCATCCCATTTCGCCCGCTCCCGACGCCCTGCCCGCCGGATAATCCGAGACAGCTCATCCATCCCCATCCCGTATGAATGCAGCACCGACGCAACAAGCCGCTTCGCTCGATCGTTCCACCCGCCGCAGTGTGCGATCAATCCCAGGATCATCTCGTCCAAAGCCGCATCGCTATCCCCCGCACCATCACCGCCCGGTTGGAGCAGAGCCACAATCTCTTTGCGCACCCTCGGGTCACGCAACTGCGCCGCCGCAACATGCAACGCAAGGCGCACCTCGTCCGCCTGCGCTGTCGATCCCTGCGGGTGCTGCACGAGTCGCGCAAGCTGGCGCGACAGCGCAGCATGCACCTCCGCCTCGCTCGGATCACCCACAGCAATCCCGAGCAGCCCGAACGCCCCGAGTGACGTATCCGTCCCCGGCAGCAGCGAGTACAGCGCAAGCTCATCGACCACCGCTCGCCCCCCTCCCGCTCAACCGAATATGCAACGCACGCAGCGCCTCGCCCCACGGATCCGGGCCATACGACGGGTAGAGCAGCGCGTGCTGCTCGATCGTCTCCAGCGCCTTGCCCCGATCCACCCGCTCGAGCACGCCCAGCTGACGCACCCGCGCTTCGAACCACTCGTCACTCCCGCGACGAAGCCCCGCGACCAACACGCGCCATCGGAGCAACGCCTCCTCGTCCTCTCCCGCGTCCTCCGCGAGCAAACCCGCAAGCCGCAATAATCCCGCGTCGTACGGCTGGGCATTGAGCAGCACCGAGACCAGCCGCCTGCTCAACTCCAGATACTCCTGTTCCTTCCTGATCCGCCAGAGCGCAGCCGACGCGTTCGCAACATCCGACTGCACACTCATCAGCACACCATCAACCGGTGCCGTTCCCTCGTCTAGGAGCGACGCGATCACCCGCCGCCCATGCCGCACCACACGATCCGCCGCCGACTCAACCGCGGCATCATCCGTCGCGTCATAAAAACGACGTACCGCTTCCTGGTACATCAACCGGTCCCCCGAACTCGCACTCCCTCCTCCCTCATCACTCAGCTGGGCGACCAGGCGTTCCGCCTCCCCGTGATCCCCTTCTACCAACGCAATCTGTGCGCGCCGGTACAGCAACTCCTGATCGTAGAGCCCACCATCCACCACCCCCCGCGCGATCAATCCCCTCAGCACGTCCAGCGCGTCCGCAGCCCGGGCGCTGTCAGCCTCGGGCGAACCAAGCATGACCTCCGCGATCCGCCTGGCGCGGAGCACCGCGTAACGAACCGCGCTCGCATCCCCTTCGCTTGCATGACGCGCATCGAGATAAAGCAAAGGCTCCGCGATCTCCGCGTAACGCCGCGCCGCCCACGCACGCCGCCCCGGAAGCGAGTCTTTGTACAAATCATACAGCAACCCCGATGCCTCACGCCGTGCCACGTCGTATACGGGCGATCCCCGCTCGATGCTCAATAGCTCCGCCACCGCGCGCTCGGGCTCCCGACCAGACGCCGCCGCACGCTCGTACACCACCAGCGCCGTCCTCGGATCATCCGGGTACGCACGCACGAACTCCCGCACCAGATCGTCCCGCTCGCGTGCGAGCGCCACCGTCCCACCCAATCCCGCACCCATCCCCGAACACTTCACCGCCATCCACAGCGCCTCCCGCGCCCGCGCCGCATCGCTCTCTTGCAGCGCCGTCCACGCACGTTTGAACCAAACCGCGCCCTCGCGAAAACCCACAGGATTGTCCGACCCGTAGTACAACGCGAGCCCCCTCAGCACCGCAACACTGCCCAACGCGGCGCCATACTCTCCCGCGTCCTCTGCCTTGTACGCATCGATAAATCCTGTGCTCGCACGGAGAAACCCCGCCCGGGCTCCGCTGTCCGTAGTCGGTTCATCCGGATCACCACCGCCCGCCAGATGCGCCTGCTGCGCCGCGTTGTACTCGCGGAGCGCACGCATAAACGTCGCCATGAACCCCGCGCCGTTATCCACTGCCCCCGGATACTTCGACACCAGATCCAGCACATGCCCCGTTTCGTTCATCGCTACAAGATCGCCCAACGCGACCCTCCCGAGATGCTCAATCACGACACGCTCCGTAGCACGACCCGCCGTGGCCTCAAACGACAACACCCCCACCAGCCGCGCCACCAGCGCATCCATCGTCCCATCCCCGCGCTCCGCCTGAACCGCCGTGCCAACCTGCGTCCATGCTCCCGCGTACGCCATCGCCAGCACCCGGTACACACCGAGTTTTTCCCGCACCGCAGTGTTCGCGTCCTCACCACCTTCGACCAGCCCGACCCACCGCAGCGCACTCTCCCCCTGCCCCATCAACCCCGAAGCCAATGCGCACCCGACCGCCGAGCGCGCCACATGCTCGTACCCCATCAACCCGTCCGGCACGCGCTCCGTATCCGCCCGTTGTCCGCGTTGCGCGTTGAGCAACCACCCAAAGTGCCGCAGCGCCGCAGCGCCATAATCACTGCGCTCCTCGAGATGTAACTCCGCGAGATACACACACGACCACCCACCGTAATAGTGCGAGAGCGAACGGTGCCGCCTCGCCTCGCCGAGCGTCCGGCTGAGCAGGTCGTCATCCGCGTTCCCGCTGCCCAATTCTTCCTGTTTCTCAAGCGCGCGCACCCTCTGATCCGCCAGCACCCCGATCTCCCTGAACTGTTCCTCCAGCCCGACAAGGTGCGCACGCAGCGCCGCAGGGTCTTCCGCACCGTCCAGCCGCAAACGCAACCGCTCAACCGCGGACTCCACGCCACCGTACGCCGCCCGCGCAAGACTCAGCCGCAGTTCAACGGTATCCGCCTCCTGCACCCGATCGAGCAACCGCTGCCCACGCGAGATCAGTTCCTGCCGCCGATTCCCTTGTTCTGTCTCTTCGAGCAGACGCGCATAGACACCAGCCAACCGTTGCGCTAACTCCCGCTTCCGCCTGCCCTCCGCGCCGTCGATCCGGCGCTCCAGCTGCGCCGCGACGAGCCCGTACAACCCGCGCTGCTCGAGCCACCCCTCGAGAGACTCCTCCACCCCGTTCCCCTGTGCACGCACAGCACCCGTGCTAACAATAAGCGCGAGCAGTGCAATAATTCGACTACCGCGCGGGCACATACGTCATCCTTTCGAATCCCGCGTCCCGGCACGCCTGCAACGCACCCGCCGCGTGCCTTGTCTTCAGCTCGTCCGAGCACCGCACAAATACACCCGGCCCCTTGGGCAACCCACGCAGCACCTCTTCCAATGACGCCGTATCACGGATCACCAGATCACCAATCACATACGCCGGCAGCCCCTCCACCAGCTTCACATCGATGATCTGCATATTCAGATCGCTCGCACCAACGCTGCTCTCCTGCTCCGCCTGCAGCCCGGGCGAAAGCTTCGACTCGGGCGGCATATGCGTCGTGGACACAAGAAAAAACACCAGCAGCAAAAACACCACATCGATCATCGGCGTCATATTCCACCGCTGTAAATGCAGCCCGCGCCGCGCATCACTCATCGAAAAATCCATCACCCACCCCCCTCATACGGCACCTCTGTCGCAAGCCGCCACCCGCGCACGCCGAGCTCTGCGACCCCCTCCGCGATCGAGTTGACCACCGCGAGCGACGCCGCCTCGTCCGCGCGGATCAGCAGATCAAACTCACCGCCGCCCGCGCTCAACTCGTGCGCGATCTTGTTGAACAGCTGCTCGCGCGTTAGCGCCTCACCCTCTACAACAATCCGCCCCTCCTCGGTCACGTTCACGACCACCGTCCCCGCACGCTCCTCATCGATCGCCTCGCCCTCTTCCACAGGCAGATCCACCCGCTCGCGCGTCAACTCAACGAGCGATGAAGTTGTCAGAAAGAAAACGATCAGCAAAAATACAACGTCCACCATCGCCGTGAGATCCATGGGCAACACCCGTCCGCGAGATTGACCGCCATCAAACCTCACGCGCCGCTCCCACCGTTGCCCGCCGGTGCCGACGCACCGCCCAATCCTTCACTCTCCAGATGCACCGCGAGGTCGTCAACGATCACCGCGATCGTCGTCGCGAGCGAATCGATCTTGTTGCGAAAATACGTCACGACCGCGGTCGTCGGGATCGCGAGCACGAGCCCCATGATCGTTGTCACCAGCGCAAGGCTGATATCCCCCGCGAGTTGATCGGGCCTGCCAAAGCCCTCCCCGGTGCTGATCGTCGCGAACGCCCCGTTGATCCCGACCACCGTCCCGAGCAGCCCAAGCATCGGCGCGATCGTCGCCACGAGCGAAAGCCCATCCGTCGAGCGGTACAACTTCGCCACCTGCTCCTGCCCCGCCTCCTCCAGCGCGCTCTTCAACTCCAGCGCCCCAAACGGCGATCGCTTGTACCGGCTCAACCCGGAGCCCATCACATTCGCCAGAAAACACCGCGCACTCTCGTCCTTGCAGAATGTCAGCGCCGCGTTCACCTGCCCCTTGGACAACAGGCGTTCCAGCTCTTCAACCACATGCACCGGCGCGAGCGCCCCCTCCCTGATCTGCAGCCCATGCGCCACAATCAGCACAACCGCAACGAGCGAGAGCAAGACGATCACCAGCCCGATCACCCCACCCGCCCGCACCATCTCCAAGACGGAGACCCCTCCGCCCCCGCCATCCGGGGCAGATCCAACGAGCAACATCCCATCGAGTAACGCGTACACCATTATCCTGCTCCGCTTTTGTTCGTTCTTGTTTCCATATCAACCCCGCCCATCTCCAAGACGGCTTCCTCGATCGCGCGCACCGATGCATGACCCGGATGCGCCGCGCGCATCTCGCCCAGCAGGATCTCCGCGACCGCTGTATCACCCCACGCCGCAAACGCGATCCCCACCTCACTCACCGCAACACCCGCGAGATACCGCTGCGCCTCGCCGAACCGCGCGGGCACATGCAGCAGATGCAGCACCCCGTTTGTCTGCGCCGACTCGCCAGGCTCCATCAGGTAAGACCGCCCCAGCGCCGCCCGGATCCACGCCTCACGCCAGGTCCCCACCTGCTTCTCCAGCCCGCTCCCGAGCCGACCCCGCGCCGCCGCCCGTTTCTTCGCGTCGGCGCACACCGCATCGATCACAACACCAACAAACACCGCCGTATCACGAGCCCGCCCCTCCGTCACTACAGATACATCAACATCGCTTGTGCTCTCGCCCTGCGCAGACTGCGCATACATCTCGCCCAACACTCGGACGAACCCGTCTGCGTACTCGGGCAACCACACCGCGCCAACACCCCCGGTCGCCTCCCCCCTGCCCCAGATCGGCGCAAGTTCCGGAACCAACCCCGTCGCCTCATCAATCACCGGATCGAGCGGTGGATCACCCGCGATCTTGTGTCCACGCCGCCGCAGCGAGAGCGCCCCGAGCCACGCCTCCACCGCACCGTCCCGATCACCAACCGCCAGCCGGCAACGCACCGCCCCCTCATGCACCAGCAGCGCCGTGGGCCCCTCCATCCCGCGGTACACCCCATACAACTCCTCGAACAGCGGTGCCGCCAGCGCGATATCCCCGCGCGCAAGCCGCACCCGTGCGCGCCACGCCTTCTCCGCCGTCTTGCGCACAAGCGCCCATTCCTCCGCGTGCACCCCGACCACCACCTTTATCCCATCCAGCCCGATCACGCGACCCTCGTCCCCGCCAACACGCACCCCCTCCAGCGAAACATCCATTACCTCCGCGCGCTGCACATCGCCGCTCCCGCGCAGCACCACCTGCCCCAACGCCGCCGAAGCAATCATTACAAGCATCGCGCTCAATGCCCGTCCCCCCCGACATGCGTGTACGTCCCGCCGGTCATCCGCGCGATCCGGCGCATGAACTTCTCCGAATCCTTGTTCATGAATGTGATGCAGTGCACGCGCGTCCGCACACCGCTCGTACGGTTCATCATGTTGATCCGGCGCACGAGCCGCCCCTCCTCCTCACCCCCGATCTTCCCGTCCGTCATGAAGTAGATCGCGTCCGCCTTCGGACGCATCCGTGACACCATCGCGAACGCGTGCGACGGCTCCGTCCCCCCCGACGATCGCAGCCCCCCGATCTCTCCCCCCACCTCGCGTTTGCTCCGCTGGTCCGCGACGAACCACCTGCTGCCCGTCAATGACTCCGCCTCGCTGTTGTACGTAACAACTGTGAATTTGGCATGGTCGAGCAACCCCGCGATCGACGTAATCACCTCGCGCTTGAGTGCGCTCATCCGCTCGTCATCCATCGACCCCGAGATATCGATCACATATGCAAACCGCGACCCCCGCGCTTCCACACCGAAGAACCGCGCCGCGCTGCCCCCCATCGCGCCGCCGCTCATCGCGCCGCCGCCATCAAATCCTTCGCTGCCACCACCAACCAACCCCAGATCCCCGAGCTCACTCGCATCGAGCGATGCCAGCTTCGAGAGCGATATCTCTGACTTGATCGCCTCAGCGACAAACACCTCCTCCACCTCCAGTTGCTCCGCGCTCGGCTCGTTCGTCTCCAACTCACCACGAACGAACTCCGTCAGTTCGGTGTCCGTCATAATCGCCAGTTCGATCTCGCCCCGCCCGCCATCGCCCGCCCCGCCTCCGCTCATCACCGCCAGCGCCGCAACAAGCGCGATCACCACGTGCAAAAACACCGACACCGCGACCCCGAACAACACACCCGAGGAGATCCGCCGGACGATCGGAATCCGTTCAACGATACCCCCGCGGGTGCCCACCGCGTACCCGCCTCCACCCCCATCCCCGCCTCCGACTGGTGACGTACCCGGCATCCGCGCTCCTTCGCTGCACCCTTGGGTGGCCATACTCTACCGCCGCGCCACCATCTATAGGACGTTTCCCACATTTCTGGTTCCTTCTATCCCAACTTGACCCCATCACCCCCCACCACTCCAATGCACCCACCACAACGCCCCACACCTTCCACGACACAGGATCCCACGGATGACACCCCCCAGACCCACCCTCTCCAGAGTCCTGCTCAAACTCTCGGGAGAAGCCTTCTGCACCCCAGACGGCTTCGGCATCGATCCGGCAGAACTCCGCCTCACCGCCACGGAAATCGATAATGCAGCGAAGGGAGACACCCAACTCGCTGTCGTCGTCGGAGGTGGCAATATCATCCGCGGAGCCACCCTCGCCGCCGAAGGACTCATCCACCAGGCAAACGCCGACTACATGGGCATGCTCGGCACCGTCATCAACGCCATCGCCCTCCGCGAGGCTCTCGAAGCCATCGGACGCCCCGCCCGGTGCATGACCGCGGTCCACATCCCCGCCGTTGCCGAGCCATTCATCCGACTCCGGGCCGTCCGCCACCTCGAAAAAGGCCGCGTCGTCATCCTCGCCGGAGGCACCGGCAACCCCTACTTCACCACCGACTCCGCCGCCGCACTCCGCGCCGCCGAACTCGGGTGCGACGCCATCCTCAAAGCCACCAAGGTAGACGGCGTATACACAGCCGACCCCGTCAAAGACCCCTCCGCGACCCGCTACGATTCAATCTCCTTCGCAGAGGCGCTCGAAAAACACCTCGCCGTCATGGACATGACCGCTCTCGCGATGTGCCAGGAACAGCACCTCCCGGTTGTCGTCTTCAACTTCAAAACGCCCGGCAACATCAAAAAGGTCGTCTCGGGCGAACCGCTCGGCACCTTCATCCACAACAACTAGATCGCCCGCAGCGCAAGCACAATCCCACCAACAACTGCCAATTTCGCGTCCGTCGCGTCCCGCCGCACACCCCGCCTGACCACAACCGTCAACCCCGTCCCCACCGCGCTGCCTATGCCCCAGACGAGCGCGGGAAGCTGTTCAATCACCCCAAACATGCCACACACAACCAATCCCGCACTCACACTTATTTGAGCCCCGATCGCAACCACCCACGCCGTGCGCTCACCCCGCGAGACAACAATCGTCCGCGTCCCAAACCGTGCATCGCTCTCTCGATCGTCTAGATCGCAAATCACCGCATCACCGAAGACCTGCACCACGATCGCCGCAAGAACAACCACCCCCGCCAACCACTGTGCACTATCCCAACCGCGCAGTCCTCCATCCGCCACCGCACCGACCACCCACACCATCCCCCCGATGCTCCCCGCCACGATCAGATTCTTCACCACAACCACATCCTTCGGGCGTCTCGCCCCGCCCTGCCTCGGCCGCCCGTACCAGATCACCCCCGCCCAAGCCGCGGGCCCGACCGCCGCCAATACCGGATGTACCATCCCCATACAGCCCATCCCACCGACCAGCGCCACACCCATCACCACGCGCACCGCGCCCGCCCGACCCCGCAAAAACGCCGCCCGCGCCGGATGCGCCATCTCGTCCGCCGGATCCAGATAAATCCTCCGCAGTTTCACCCTATCTTTGAGGTACGTACTCAGCGCGATCAGCCCGACCCCGCCGTACGCCCATCCCCCCACGCCCAACCCCATCGCCTCGCTCAAGACCGCCAGCGCCCCGACCTGATAGAGCGCCGCCCACACCGCCAGGTGCCCCACGCCGCCCACCACCCGCGCCGCATTGCCTGCCTGCTGATCCACCACCCCAGCATCGCATAGAAACCGCCACCCCGCCCTTGGCGTATCATGGTCCGCCCCGCACAACTGCCCACTTGGCCCCCTCCCCGGAGCACCAGCAATGACCATGGATTCGATTACGAAGGATGCAAAAACCTCGATGGATAAGGCCATCGATTACCTCAAAAGCGAGCTCCGAGGGATCCGCACCGGCCGCGCCTCCACCGCGCTCATCGATTTCGTCAAAGTCGATTACTACGGCAACCCCACCGACCTCAAATCTCTCGCCGCCATCACAGTCCCCGACGCAACGCACATCGTCGTTCAGCCCTTCGACCCCGGTGCGCTCGCCGAGATCCGCAAAGCTCTCGAATCTGCGGACCTCGGTCTCAACCCGCAAGTAGACGGCAAAATCATCCGCATCGCGATCCCACCACTCTCCACCGAACGTCGCGAACAGCTCGTCTCGCAGGTCAAGAAGATGGGAGAGGAAGCCAAGATCACGCTGCGCAACGCCCGCCGCGATGCCAACAAGCACGCCGACCAGCTCTCAAAGGACACCGAGGCCCATGT
>JAJDDG010000046.1 GCA_029260435.1 Phycisphaerales bacterium
CAAAGTAACCCGGCATCCGGTTGTGATCCGTGCGGAACATGAACGCCGATTGCTCCACCGCGCCCATCAGCGAGAGCGTCGATGCCTCCCGCGCCTTCTGACGCACCATGCCCATCCCGGGCATCAGCAACCCCATCAGCAGCACAATCACACCGATGACGATCAACAATTCCGTCAGTGTGAAACCACGCGATAACGCGGATCGAGACGCCCGCCGAAGATTGCAACCATGCATCGTGCCCGCTCCTCTCAGATAACCTGGTGCAGGTTCATTCCTTATCTGTGGGCACCCGCCAGTGTACCCAAAGCGAACACCCACCCCACCCGAAAACCGGGATCATGCACATCCACCCTCCCGCATTGAGGGGGGGCGAGCGAATTTGTAAAAATAGGGGGTTTACCCACTCCGCCTAAAACACCCACGCAGCCGACGCACCGCGGGCGAATTGTCGTCCATGAAGTTGTCGATCGCCCGCACCGGTTCGAATCCACACCCCTCCAAAGCCTCCAGCAGTTCGTCCTGCGTCAGCGGATACGGTGGACCATCCACAACCCCAGACGGCATCCCCGCGTCCCGTCCCCGAGCAACCACAACCATCACCCCACGAGTCGAAACCAATTCGCTCATCCGCTTCGCCATGCCGAGCCACATCTCGGGCGGCATCGATTGCAGCGTATGCACCTCCACCACCATGTCGAACCTGTGGCGATATTTCCCCGGATCATCGAATAAATCCCTGTGTACAAAGGACCGAGCGAGATCCGGGTGCAGCTGTCTCGCAGACTCGATCGCGCAGGAACACGCGTCGAACGCCGTTACGTCGTACCCACGCTCGACCAGCGCCGCCGCATCCATCCCGAGCCCGCACCCCACCACGCACACCCGCGCCCCGGGACGCACATAGCTCGGCCCCTCCGCGTCCAACCAGTTCATCAGAAACGGGCACGCCCGCGCGTGCGCCCACGGGATCCGCGAGCAATCCCCGTCCGCCTCGCGGTAGATCGTCTCGAACCGTTCCAGCAGATCCGTGCGCGCATCGGCAACCCCCGCTTGTCCTGACCCTTCAAGGGAGGTCATCGCCATATCCATGCTCTCCGGGCGCGCCCGATCCATGCACCATGCCTGCCGGGCCCGCCAGTTCTGGTGGCCCCTCCAAATATCAGCCTAATCCATACCGCCCGGATCACCAAACAATTTCCCTCGCACGCGTTCCCCGCCATGAAACGAGGCAGAAAAAGCCGTGGAGTGAAGGGAATCGGGTGGTGTGGTGAAAGTTGGAAGCGGGGGAATGGGGTGGTAGTGGGGGGGGGTGGAGGGGGGTTAGCCGTGGATGAGTTTGCCCTCGGAGGCGAGCGATGCCTCGTGCACCGCTTCGTGCATCGTTGGGTGCGCGTGGACGGTGATATTGATCTCTTCGGTCGTCGCCTCAAGCCGCCTTGCGAGGGTCAATTCGCCGATGAGTTCCGTCGCCTGATCACCCAGGATGTGCGCGCCGAGGATCTCCCCTCGGGGCAGCCCCCTGATCAGTTTCACGAACCCCTCGTTCGCGCCCGCCGCGATCGCTTTGCCGTGTGCCGCGAGCGAGTACTTCCCGACCTGGTAGTCCTGCCCCTTCTTAAGCCCCTGCTCGTTGAGCGCACGCTCCGTGAACCCGATGCTCGCCACCTGCGGGTGGCAGTACGTGCACCCGGGGATCACCGTGTAGTCCATCGCGATCGGGTCGTGCCCCGCGAGCCGCTCCACACAAATAACCGCCTCTTCGCTCGCCACATGCGCCAACCACGGCGGCCCGATCACATCACCCACCGCGTAGATCCCGGGCACGCTCGTCGCGTACCGGATCGCCGGCGCCGGATCATCGCCCGGCTTGGGCGGCGTGTAGTCCGTCACGATCGAATCTCGTTCTGTCTTGATACCCAGCGAGTCGTCGAACAGCCCGTCGTACCGACCCTTCACTCCGATCGCGACCAGCACCTTCTCCGCTTCGAGCACTTCCTTCTTGCTCTCGTCCGCCTTGCCGTCCTTGACCGGCGCGACCGTGACCTTCACGCCCGACTTGGTTTTCTCGACGTTTGTCGTCGTGGTGCTTGTGCGGATATCCATCCCCGACTTCTTGAACATCTTCTCCAGCGCCGCGGAAACCTCCGAATCTTCCACAGGAAGAATCCCGGGCAGCATCTCGACGACCGTCACCTTCGTGCCGTACGCCATGTAGAAGTACGCGAACTCCATCCCGATCGCCCCCGCTCCGATCACGATCAGACTCTTGGGCTGCGTCTTCGTGTTCATCGCCTCGCGAGCGCCCATGATCTTGTCGCCGTCGAACCGTGCAAACGGCAGATCCCGCGCGACAGACCCGGTCGCGATCAGCACGTTCTTCGCCTTGAGCGTCTCGGTTTTTTTCTTGATCGTCGCCGGCGCGTGCGTGAGCGTTTCCTGCACCTCGCAATCGTGCAACTCGACCTCGCACAACCCGCCCCCCGCCGCTCCCCTGGTGATCTTCGCGTGCGCATCGAAGTGATCGATCTTGTTCTTCTTAAAGAGGAACCCAATCCCCTTGTTCAGCTTGTCCGCCACGCCCCGCGACCGCCCGATCACCTTCGACCAGTCGTACCCCAGATTGTCGAACGTCAGCCCCCACATATCCGCATGGTTCGACACCTTCTCGTACAGCTCCGCGTTCGCCAGCAGGCTCTTCGTCGGGATGCACCCCCAGTTCAGACACACCCCGCCCAGTTTCCCCCGATCCACACAAGCCACCTTCATCCCGAGCTGCGCCGCACGGATCGCGCCGACATACCCGCCAGGTCCGCCACCGATCACGATCAGGTCGTATTGCTTCTCAGCCACGGGATGCCATTCCTTTGGTCTTGCCCCCGCACCTTGGTCTTTGCACGAACTCGTCACCACGACGAGTGCAAGCAAACTGAGAGAACGAGCGGAGGGGGGTGGGGGGGAGTGTGTGGGGGGGGATTGTACCCCGCGCTCCGAGCGCCCGCAGTCGTGCAGAACTTCTACACCAGCAGTGCCCCGAGCCCGTCCAGCCCGAGCGGCTCCTTCGTATAGAAGGGCTCGGCGCTCATCGTCCCGATCCGACCGCCGAAGTACGTCAACCCCGCGCCGATCCACTCCCGCGCCTCGCGGGGCACCGCCCCACCCGCGCTCGGCGGCGCATCCGCCGCCATCTGCTGCACCGGCAGCACAAACTGCGTTTCGTATGCCTCCACCGCATCGATCTTCTTCTGCTCGAACCCCGTCACGTCAATGCAAAAACTCGGGTTCGCCACCCACCGCAGGTGCGTCGCGTAGTAATAAAACAACCACTTCGGGTAGCACCGCTCGCCCGGCAGGTCTGCCTTAGTGAGCTTCGCGTCGAACCGCGCGTCCTCCACAATCCGCGTCGCCGCCCGGTGGTCCGGGTGCGCATCCTCGAAGAACGGCGCGAACAGCACATCAACGCCCCGCTCACGGATCACCCCCGCCACCATCCTTCGCGCTTCGATCGTGTGCTCCACCCACCTGTTGGGCATATCGAGCGTCGTCCGCGAGACACCAAGAATCTCCGCAGCCAGCGTGCTCTCCTTGGCGCGCGTCACCGGATCGCCCAGAGGCGTCGGCTCGCCGTTCGTCAGATCCAGCAGGTGCACATCGTGCCCCTGGCTGGCCAACTTCGCGATCGTCGCCCCCATCCCCGCTTCCTGATCATCCGGGTGAGGCCCCACAACAAGCACACTCGCCATCACTCGTCTCCTTCGCTTCGGTGCCCCAGCGCATGCTCGTACACCTTCTCCAGTCTGCTCACCATCTTCTCCGCTCCGAACATCCGGATGCACCGTCTTCTTCCAGCGTCCGCCGTTCGTTCCGCGAGTTCCGGGTGATCCACCATCCACCGCACCGCCCCGCGCAATTCCTCATGATCCCCCGCCGCGACAAGCCGACCCGTCTCGAAATCAACGCACACCTCCCCCGTCCCGTCCACATCGTGCGCCACAACAGGCACCCCGCAAAGCAGCGCCTGCGGCACCACCCTCGGCAGCCCTTCTCTATATGAGGGATGCACGCACACATCCATCGCCCGGAGCATCGCGGGCACCCGCTCCATCGGGACCATCCCAGTGATCACCACCCGCCCCCGCAAACCCATCTGCGCGACCCGCTGTTCCAGCCGCTCGCGCCACCACCCGTCGCCAACCCACAGCATCTTCCACCGCAGGTTCTGTTTCATCTCCTCGCCCAGCGATTCGAGCAGGTCGTCGTGCCCCTTCAGTTCCGCGAGCCGAGCGACTGTTCCGATCACGATGTCCCCATCACAAAACCCCAGCCCGCGCCGCACCCCCGCGCGGTCCTCGCTCTCTCGGGCGTGCAAAAACACATCGATCTCCATCCCCGAATGCACCACCGAATACTGCTTCGTGCTCCCGATCCCCGCGCCGAGAAACCGCCCCCGCATCGCCTCCGCAACGCACACGATCGAATGACACCGCCTCGCCGCCCACCGTTCCGCCGCGATATACACCCGGTTCCGCAGCGCCGATTCATACTCATGAAACGGCGGCCCATGCACCGTGTGTACCACCCCGACCCGCCCCGCTTTGCCACCCTCCGCCCACCCCGCCGCGCGCCCGATCACCCCCGCTTTGCTCGAATGTGTATGCACGATGTCGGGCTGGATCTCCCGGATCAGCGCGCGGAGCTGCTTGTACGCCTTGTAGTCGCGCAACGGATGGACCTTCCGGATCATGTCCGGGATCTCGTGCGTCTCGATCCGCCCGCCATCCTCAGTGCGGAACCCGCGCACCCGATCCAGCATCGAGCCCTCGGGCCCGTAGATGGGACCAAACGCAAGATGCACCTCGTGCCCGCTCCGTGCCTGCCCCTCGCACGACAGCACCGTGTTCTCCTGCGAGCCGCCCTGGATCAACCGAGTTGAGATATGCAAAATGCGCATGCGCCGAGCGACTCACTCATCCCCCCGGTACCGGATCCACATCAGACACAACCCCTCCGCCGCCATCGTAGCCCCCGCGAGCCCGCGCTCGCCACGCGCCAGTGCCTCACCCACCTGCTCGCGCGTCATCTTTCCCTTGCCCACCTCCACCAATGTCCCAGCGATGATCCGCACCATGTTGTAGAGAAACCCCGTCCCGCTCACTTCTATTTCAATCACCCCGCGACCGTGCACCGACCCCTCCTCCGCCTCCCGCCAGCGCACCGCGCACCCAAGCACCGTCCGCACCGTGCTCTCCCGCCCGTGCCCCGCGCTGGCAAACGCCGCGAAATCATGCTCGCCCACGATCAGCTCCCCCGCCCGCGCCATCGCCTCCACATCAAGATCCACCTGCACCCGCGCCACCCGCGCCCGCTCAAATAGAGGACGCACCCCGCCATCCAGAATCGAATACCGGTACCCCTTGCTCTCGCAATCCCGGATCGGATCGAAATCATCGCGAACCCGCTCGCACGCCCGTACGATCACATCATCCGCCAGCCGCGAATTGATCGCCCGCACCAGCCGATCATCCGGCGCCCCCGTCTCGCGTTCGTCGCTCGTCGTAAACGCCGCGCACTGCGCAAGCGCATGCACACCCGTATCCGTTCGGCTCGCGCCCAAGATATGCACCGGCTCGCGCACCACCTCCCGCACCGCCCGCTCCACCACCTCCTGCACCGTCCGCAGCCGCACCCGCCCCGGATCTCGAACCCCCACAATCAACTCCGGCAGATCCGCCCGCTCGGGCATCACCCGAGGCCCACCATCCGCCCGCTCGCTCTTGAACTGCTCGTACTGCGCCGCCGGCAGATCCTGCTTTTGCCACCCGTGGAACGCCGTCCCGTCATACGCAATAGTCATCCGATACCGAGCCACGCCCCCACGATACCCAACCCGCCGTTTCCTGCCGATCCGCCCGCATATCGTAAAAAAGCAGGAGAAAAAAGGTGAGCAGGAACCGTACGATCATCTGTATCGAATAGAGACCTGGCAGCACACAGGTGCACCGACAACCAATTCGCTGGAACCGAGAGTTGTTCGCCTGAAGCCGTTCCGCTTTCCGCAATCACCCAGCAACTATCCGGCCTTCCGGGTCGGGAGCCCGCTCCGGGCGAGATCGAGCGGGCACCCGAGAGAGAGCCGGGGGCCACACCGGGGAACCATGTGGGGGGAATTAGTGGTGGGGGGTTGGGTGAGACCGCGGGAGTTTCCCACGGCGGAGTCTGTGGGTGGCAAGGGGTTGGGGCCGCTTCAGCTCGAGCACGTCGGCGTGTCCACGCAGAACGCATGCTTTGTACTCCCCGCGTTCACCGACGATCTCTCTTTTCCTCCTAAGCCGGGGTCTGCAACATGACCCGGCTTTTTTTATGCGCAAACGATTCGTCTGTACTCCCTGCCTCTCCCTCTGGGAGAGGATGTCGAGCGCAGCGAGACAGGTGGGGGCTCTTTGATCTTCTCCTTCTACATAGTCTCTTTCTTTATCTTCCCTGATGCCTATTGCCTGATCCCCGGTGCCTTCCTACTGCCCAAACAGATTCGTCTGCGCAAACATCCCCGCATCCTCGAAATACTTGAGCGCCTCATCCACACTCCCAAACACCCTCGTCGCCGTCTCCGTAATGAAAGGCGACGGGTTCTTCACCGGCTTCCACACCACGTACACCTCCTTGGTGTGCTCAAACGCGTGCTGCAGCTCCCGCTCCACACCAGAAGATAGCCCCGGTGTCCCGCCGGGCAGCTCGGGTACCAGCGACACGATCATGTCCGACTGATCGATCAGCTTGAAGTCCCGCATGTAAATCTGCCCATCGACATCCCCCGCGATATCCATCACCTGCCGCACGTCCACCCGCAGCGGCGGCGCATTCCGCGACCCGCCGTACGCGTGCGGCTCGATATCGAGGAACTTCTGCCCCGCCTTATCCGCCACGATCGCGTTATCGAGCAGGAGCTTCTCGTCCACGTCCGCCGGGTCGAACGTTACAAAGTGCTCCGCCAGTTCCGCGCGGAAGTGCTCGATCTCCGCGAGCGTGTCCGGCAGGTCCATCACATGGCTCATCGGGAAGCTGGGGTACACCTTCCGCATCTCGTCCCGGCAGATCAGGCGGAACGCCGTCTGTATCGTCAGCTCGTGCCGCCCGCGGCTCATAATGTAGAACGGCTTGTGCAGCGCGTTCGCCATCATTTCCGTCGCGAGGATCTCCTCCTCGCGCCAGACCATGCAGTCCTTGAGCGTCGCATCGATGTCGTGCTCTTCGTGCAGGCGGTGGTGTACCACCTCGATGTTGTCCACCACACAGATGAACATGTCCGGGTCGAGCTGCTCCACCTGATCAAAGTCAAACGCCGCGAACAACCCGTGCCGCCAGCGGAACGTCGCGTGCGTGTTCACGATCACATTCTTGTGATCCCGAGACCCGGAGATAATGTCCTTGAACACCGCCCGGCGCAGCGAGGTCAGCCGGCTCCAGGGCAGATCCAGGATCCGACCAGAGACAATGTCCCGCGCCTCGCGGTACATCATGTCGCCCACGTTATACAATTCGATCGACTCGCCCTGCTGCCCCGCGAGGTCAAGGACCTGCCCGAGGTAATCCTTCTTATCGATCCCGACCTGACCCGTTACAAACGCGCGCATCAAACACCTGCTCTTTCCGAAAAGTCCTTCGCTGCCCACCAGCGTCGAACCAACAGTATAGACAACCCCGCAGCGTGTCCCGCCACCCTCATCTCGGGACAACCCGCCACTTCATCCTTGGGCCGACCGCCCGATTGCCTTATCCTCGAACCAACCACACAAAGGCACAGCGATGACCCAGGCGCCAAACATCCATGTCCAGACCTGCCCATGCGGGCTGCAGATCAAATTCAAGGACAAACACATCGGCGCCACCATCGCCTGCACCAACTGCGGGCTCGACATCACCCTGCGCCTGCCGTATGCCAAATCTCAGAACATCCAGCGAGACATCGTCGATCCCGAGCCGTTCACCCGGGATGACGACTCTTCATTCGCCCTCGAAGACCCCGATGTCGATCTGCCGGGCGCACCACCCGCTCGGGAAGTCGCCGCGTTTGCCCCTCCCATCACCGAAAAGCAGCAGCGCAAGAACGCACGCGAAGCGAGTGATATCAGAACAACCAGAGACCGCGCCGATCGCCGCTCCGCCGGATTCTGGGGCGATGCCCTTCGATCCTTGGCGTTCCTCCATTCCATCGACGTGTTCGTCAAGCTGTTTGTGCTCGTTGTTCTGATGACGATCTCGGATATCGCCGCGCCCATCCCAATCTTGGGTGCGCTCTGCTGGCTCATCGCGAGCGGTGTCGCTTTCGCGTTCTACTTCAACACCATTATCTACTCAGCAGGTGGCGACAACGGCCTGCCGGACTTCGAGTGGGAAAGCTGGTGGGAGAGCGCGATCAAGCCGGTCCTCACCATGTTATTCATCACGATGCTCATCGCCTCGCCAGGCATCGCGCTGCAGTTCTTGGTACCGGACCAGCCGGTCGCAGTCTTCGGCGCGCTCGCAGCGACGGCCTTCCTCTGGCCGGTCATCATGCTTATGGTCGCGCTCGGTGGCGGCGGCATGATGGTCCGCATCGATCTCGCGGTCCGGACCATCGTCTCCGCACCCGTGCCTTACATTGCGATCTGGTTCTTGCTCGCGGTCGCCGTAGTCTTCCAAATGCTCGCAATGGGCGCGGGATTCGGGCAACTCCCCGCCGAGATGGTCGAACTCCTCGAGGAACCCATCATCGGTAACACCATCGTCAACCTCAGCGCCGTGTACTTTTCGCTCTCCGTCATGAAAATCATCGGGCTCTACTACCGCCACTTCTCCGACCGCTTCCCCTGGGACGCCGGGTGAGCCCCGCCCGCACTCCCCCACAAAATCACGCACAACACCCACCCCCTTTGAGCCGATGCACCCACCGGGCTATCCTTCCATGCCCATCGCCGCACCCCCCCTTCGCGGGACCAACGCCCAAAGGACCAACCCATGTCCATCCTCATCAACGCACACACCAAAGTCATCTGCCAGGGCATCACCGGCTCCTTCGGCGCACTCCACACCAAAGGCTGCTTCAACTACGGCACCCAGATGGCAGGAGGTGTCACCCCGGGCAAGGGCGGCACCAAAGACGCCAACAACCTCCCCATCTTCAACACCGTCAAAGACGCCGTAGACAACACCGGCGCCGAAGCATCCATGATCTTCGTGCCCCCCGCCTTCACCTCGGACGCAATCCTCGAAGCCGCCGAAGCGGGCATCAAAGTCATCGTCGCGATCACCGAGGGCGTCCCCGTGCAGGACATGATCAAGGCCCGCGCCGTGCTGGACGACATCAACAAATCCCGCGCAGCCCAAGACCGCATCTACCTCGTCGGGCCAAACTGCCCCGGGCTCATCACGCCCGGCCCGCACACCGGCGCAGGCGATTCAAACAAAGACCCCTACACAAACGCCGGGTGCAAAATCGGCATCCTCCCCGGCTACATCAACACCCATGTCTCCGAATCCAAAGCCGGCAAAGCCGTCGGCATCGTCTCCCGCTCGGGCACCCTCACATACGAAGCCGTCTGGCAGACCTCCAACCTCGGGCTCGGGCAGTCCACATGCATCGGCATCGGCGGCGACCCCGTCCGCGGTATCGGCTTCATCGAATGCCTCGAACTCTTCGAGCAGGACCCCGAAACCGAAGGCGTCCTCATGATCGGCGAGATCGGCGGCACCGACGAAGAAGCCGCAGCCCAGTACATCAAGCAGCACGTCTCCAAGCCCGTCGCCGCGTTCATCGCCGGGCGCACCGCGCCCCCCGGCAAGCG
>JAJDDG010000047.1 GCA_029260435.1 Phycisphaerales bacterium
ATCTTCTCGATCAGCATGACCCAGGTCTCACGCTCGTAATCGAGCAGCTTGATCGCCTCATCGATTTTCTCGGTGTCCTTCTCGAAGCTCCCCTCGACGATCCGCTTGTACATGAACACGTACAGCGACTCGAGATTCTTGCACAGCTCCGGAGCCACATCGTGCTTGAGCCCGTTGATCAGCTCCATCACGATGTCCCGCGCCTGGCTCAACGAGTCGTACACCAGCTCGTAATCATTCGACGACATCGCCGCCCGACCGTCGCGCAAAAACCGCAGCCCGCCCTCGATCAGCAGCAGCCGGAGCTGCTCCGGAGGTGCTGTCAGCACCTGATTCCGGAAGTACGGGTTGTTCACATCAAAGCCCATCGACGGTCCTTATCGGCTCGCCAAACACATCGCATGAGCACACATCGCGCGCTATGTCGCACGTCCGATACGGATCACCGGGGCACTACCCTATAAACTGGATCGAGTTCAGCGATGACGACTGTGTCTGCAGCATCGCGATCGTCTGTTCCATCGCCAGGAACTGGCGCTGCAGCTTGATCCGCTTCACGTCCAGCCCGGAATTGATCGACACGATCCGGTCCTCCTGCAGCTCGATGCCCGCTTTCAGCGTCCCGTCCCGCCGCGAGAGCAGCCCGTCCACAGAGTTCGTGAACGACTCCATCAGCTGCTCGATCTGCTCCGCCACGCCAAGCTGCGTGAACGTGTCCTCGGTATTCGCGACCGTCACCCCGGGGAAAATCTCGAGCGGCTCCTCCGCCTCCAGCTTGTTCGCCCCGAACAAATCCGCCACGTTCGTCGCGTCGGCTTCCAGCGCCGTGCGGAACCGATCGCGGTCAAATTCGAGCCGCGTGCCCGTGCCGATCCGGATGCCCGCCTGGAACAGGAACTGGAAATCCCCATCGACGCCCTGCGCCGTCGTCTGCACCGTCCGTAGCATCTGATTCCGCACACGCTGGGCCGTCGTGTCCCCGAACAGCGGCCCACGAATCTCCGTCTCTGCGTCGAACTTGTCGTACCGCTCGAGCGTGTCCAGCACCGTATTGTACGCCTCGACAAACGAATTGATCTTCTCCTCGATCGATTCATTGTCCCGGCTGATTGTCACATCGATCCGCTCGTCGCTCGCCGATTTCAGATCGATCGTCACCCCGCTCACCACACTGTCGAGCGTGTTCGTCGAACTCGTCAGCAACACAGCATTCGACGCGTCGCCCGAACCGAAGAACACCACCGCGTCGTTGCCCTCGCTCAGCGTGCTGAGCCCCAAGTCCACGTCCTTCGTGTCGATCACCGCCCGCCCGATCGATCCCGAGAACTTGCTCGTGAAGCTCAACCGGAAAGGAGCGCCCGTGCCGCCGTCGTTGATCACCGTCGCCAGCACCCCGATCCCCTCCGCGTTGATCTTCCGCGAAACATCATCGAGCGTGTCCGTCGCGTCGAACGTCACCTCCCGCTCGTAACTCCCGTCGATCGTGTTGCCCGTCGCCCCGTCGTGCGTCACCTCACCCTTTATATTCAGGCTCTTGCCCACCGTCCCGCCGACGTCCTCGATCTTGAGCGTCCCCGCCACACCGCTCGTGTCGGTGATCTCGATCCCGTCGCCGTTCGCGTTGATCGCCGCCGTGATATCAATCGGCCGGCTGTTGAGAAACACCAGCAGATCGTCCACCGTCCGCAGGTCGCTGTCGATATTGATCAACGAAGTTCCGCCCGACGCATCAGTGATCCGGATGTCCCCTGTGCCGATCCCCTGCCCGACATTCAGATCACTCAGCAGCGTCGCGTTGGAGACCCACCGCTGCTGCGCGTTCGTACCGTCCAGCGTATTCGCCGCCGTCCCCGCAGTCTCGATCCCGAGCCCCGCCGCCGCCGTGCCAGAGATCACCAAGTTGCTCGACCCGCCGCTCGCGTCGGTCACACTCAGCCCGTTGCCCGCGCTGTTGATCCCGAAGGTGATGCTCTCGCCCGCGAACGTCGTGTTCAGTTCATCGATCACATCCGTCAGCGAACCATCGAGCGATGCCTGCGAGATGCTGTGGCTCAGGATCGAACCCGTTCGGTTGACCACCGTGATGTCCGCCCCGCCCAGCCCGCTCCCGCCCCCGAGGTTCCGCGTCATTACCGAGTTGAGCCCCGAGATCACCCGCAGCCCCGTCACGCTTCCCGCAGCGACATCCGCAACGATCCCCAGATCCTCCGCCGTCGTCCGCCCGGACGTCCCGCTCTCAATCGTCAGGTTCCCGCCCCCGCCCGTGTTGTCCGTGATCACCAGCCCCGTGCCGCTCCCGTTGATCCCCGCCGTCAGGTCCGCGCCCGCCGCCGTCGCCGCCGCGTTGATGTAGTCCAGCACATCCTGCACCGTCGTCGCCCGGTTGCGAGAGATCTCGAGCGTCGGGATCGAGGGCGGTGTCGCTTCCGGATCTTCCCAGAGCGGGAGCCCGGTGTCTGGATCGATCGATTGCGTTTGCTGCTCGCCGAGATCGACGTTGATGATCGTCCCGTCGCGTGCAGTGATGACCAGATCGTTCGACAGGGTGTTCGCTCCGCTGTCGAGGAACCGTGCCCCGTCGCGGATGTTCACCCCATTGCCGTCGTTCAGCAGGCTCAACGCCGTGTTCCCGCTCACCGTCCGCACGTTCGTCCCGGTGATGGTCGTCCCCGTGGCGGTCCCCGCGATGCCCAGCCCGCTCGCCGTGCTCGACCCGAAATCGTCCGTGATCGTCATCGTGCCCGCACCGCCCGCGGTATCCGTGATCACAAGCTTGTCGCCAGAAACCACCGCGCTCACGCTCACATCCCCCGCGCCGTTGATCGCGTCGAGCGCATCGCCCAGCGTCACCGCGCTGTCCAGATCAATCGTCGCGCTGGCGCCGCTCGAATCCGTGACCGTAAACGTCCCGCGCTCGATCCCGTTGCCGCCGTTCAATTCGCTCAGCGAAAGATCCGTCGTCAGGGAGCCTCCGCCGATCTCAAAGGTGAACGAGCTGGCGCCCACACCCGCCGAGTCCGCATCCACAAACCCGCGCGACAACATCTGCTGCGTCGAGACAAGCCGCTCCACCTGGAAGCTGTACGTCCCGGGGATCGATGTCGCACCCGCCGAAACACCCAGCACATCCGAGTCCCCGCTCACCGCGCTCTTCGTGTCAAAGATATCCAGCGCGTCAAACGCGCCCGAAGCAGTCTTCAGCGCGAGCAACGACGAGTTGATATCCAAAAACGCAGCCTGCTGCTGCTGCAGCTGGATGATCCGACGCTGGGCAAGCACCCTGGGGCGCGCATCGACAGCCAGCAACTGCTCGATCAGGTTCGCCGAATCGATACCACTGAAGATCCCAACGCCGGTTGTGATCCCGCCCATGTCTGCACCTCGTTCCGCCAACACCCCGCAATCGGCGTGCCGCTCCTCGCCTACGCGGGGACAACGAGCCGCGACTCCCCTGCACGGTACCCGGGCAAATCCAGCCCGAGCCTGCGCAGTTCAAGCACGTCCATCGCCCACGCGCCAAGCGTGTGCTGGAAAATCCGCCGAGCCTCCTGCTCTGCTCCAACCGGGGTACTCCAACCCCAGCCTCCCACCTCACACGCGCCAGCTTCACACCCCTGCGCGTTATCGGGAGTCATATCGGCCGTCGGATTGTTCGTTCTGCACTCGCTTGTGTACTTCATCGCATCTGTCGTCGTCCGGACCATCCCCCGACTGAACCCCGCCCCGCTGCCGACCACAGAAATGCCATCTCTGATCTCCCCGGATGTTGGGGTGCGCTGTGCAAACCCACCCCGTTGCGGGTACACATCGTGCATGCCGAAGTTCATCCCGCCCATCCCGAGCGACCCCTTCGTGATCGATATCAAACGCGACCCCGCCGCCGCGCAGGACGCCGAATGGGTGCTCCCTTCGGGCAACGGCTCATTCGCCATGGGCACCGCGAGTGCGCACAACAGGCGCAAATATCACGCCCTGCTCGTCGGGGCAGCCAAGCCCCCAGTCGGGCGGCTGACATGCTGGAATAACTTGTCAGTTTCGTACATCGCCGAGCCGGGAAGCCCGCCGATCGCGCTCGATTCGTGCAATCCGGTGCGCTTCGAGAAACGACCCACCTCCTGCGCGTGGACATACCGCGTCGATGGCGTCGAACTGACCAAAGAACTGCGCATGGGCTGGCGCGCATCGACCGCCTACCTGCGCATATCCCTCACCGGCGCGCGCCCGGGCACCATGCTGGTGTGCACGCCGTGGGTCACAATCCGCGATTTCCACGATGTCCTGCCATCCGGTGCGCACGACTACGAGGTGTTCCCCTACGAAGACTCCATCATCATGCGCCATGAAGGGCACGCCTTCGCGCTCTGTGCCTCGATCGGCGAGTACTTCCTCGAACCGGATTGGTCACCGCCCTGCACCTACGACCTGGAAGAGGAGCGCGGGTACCCGGCGCGAGAGAGCATGCTCATCCCCTTCGAGTTCCACATTCCCATCACATCCGACACCGCTGAAGTCACCATTGCCGCATCGCTCTCTGATCCCGACCCGGACCCTTCCGGCTTCGATGACGACGCACGCGACGATCATCTCGCACATATCGAACAACGCGCCATCGAATCGAACCCCGACATACAACACATCCTGCCGCTCGTCCGCGCCGCCGACGATTTTCTCGTCGAACGCGATGTACACGGAAAAAGACTCGCGTCGGTGCTCGCCGGCTTCCCGTGGTTCGCCGACTGGGGGCGCGACACGATGATCGCACTGCCCGGGCTCATGCTTGATTGCGCACGTTTCGAGGACGCCCGCGACTGCCTTTCCACCTTCGCGCAGCACACATCGCGGGGCATGATCCCCAACCGATTCGATGATGACACCAACGAGCCGCACTACAACACCGTCGATGCCTCGCTCTGGTTTATTC
Organism: Phycisphaerales bacterium; assembly: GCA_029260435.1. Lineage (GTDB taxonomy): Bacteria > Planctomycetota > Phycisphaerae > Phycisphaerales > UBA1924 > OFTM74. The sequence continues at coordinate 4,922 of JAJDDG010000047.1, forward strand.
ATGCCTGCCGCGAATACGCAGAAAAAACAGACGATTTCGGAACAGTGCACCGAGAACTTCTCCCGGCGTGCGAGCAAATCATCGAGGGGTACACAGCCGGCACACGCTTCGGGATCTGCGTTGATCCCGCGGACGGGCTCGTCACCGCGGGCGACGAGTCCACGCAGCTCACATGGATGGACGCCAGGCGCGACGGCGTGGTTTTCACGCCGCGCCAC
>JAJDDG010000048.1 GCA_029260435.1 Phycisphaerales bacterium
TTCGTCCGTCATCGGGAAGCCCAGCGCGCTTTCGAACAGCTCGGAGAATGTCACCTGCCTAAAGTGGCTGCCGAAGTCGATGGTCATGTCGCCGAACGGCAGGCGGAGTTCTTCGGGTGTGACCGAGGATTCTTCGCGCCCGCTCGCCTTTGCGACAACACACCGTGCGCACGCGCGGATCATCTCTTCCGTCAGCTCGCGCATCGAGTGGTAGTCGCCGAACGCCTCGTACACCTCAAGGCTCGTGAACTCGGGGTTGTGGTTCTTGTCCATCCCCTCGTTGCGGAAGTTGCGCGACAATTCAAAGACGCCCGGCAAGCCGCCGACGATCAGGCGCTTGTGGTACAGCTCCGGGGCGATCCGCATGAACAGATCGATATCCAGCGCGTTCATGTGCGTGACGAACGGCCTCGCTGCTGCGCCGCCCGCGAGGGATTGCAGGACGGGCGTCTCGACCTCGAAATCGCCCCGATCGCTCAGGAACGAGCGCACGCGGTTCATGATCGCGGCCCGCATCTTCATCACGTGCATCGATTCGGGGTTGGCGTACAGATCCACATACCGCTTGCGGTACCGCAGTTCGATGTCCTGCAGCCCGGACCACTTCTCTGGGGGCGGCGCGATGCTCTTGCTCGCGATCTCCAGCCCGCTTGCCCATATCGTGATCTCGCCCTTCTTGGTTTTCATGAGCGGCCCGGTGACAACAACGATGTCCCCCAGGTCCAGCTGCTTGCAGATATCGAAGCCGGGCTCGGCGCAGTCTTTCTTCGAGACCGCGATCTGGAGATCCGCTTCGATGCCCTTCCCATTGAGTTCACCGCCCCCCCCACCGTTCTCACCCTCTTCATTCTTTTCAAGGTCGCTCACGCCAGCGGTGGTGTGATCGCGCAGCTGCATCCAGATGAGGCGACCGCCGTCGCGCTTGAGGACGATCCGTCCTGCGACTTTCACCATTGCGCGCGGATCCCCACCACCCAGAATCTCCAGCGCGGTCTGTTCGGTGCCCTTCGCCTGTGCGCTCGCTTCCTGATACTTCGCGTCGCCGCTCTCGTCGTACATCGCCCGGGCAGCCGTGAGATTGCTGAGCCCGTCGGTGCGGGAGCCGTAGGGCTTGGCGCCGAGGGCTGCGATCGCGTCGCGGTTTTCGCGCCGCTGCTGCTCGAGGTGGTGGGGGGACTGTGACGCAGCATCTTCCGTTGCGCCTGCCTGTGGCTGAGGGGGTGTGGGAGGGGTCATAGAGGGCATCGTACCGAGGACGTGTCCTTTGATCGCGCGGGTGAATTCGCAGCCCGCGAATATGAAGCCATGACATAATCCCTGCATGACCACCGTTTTCGAAACCCCGCGATTGATCCTCTGCAAACACCTGCAGAGCGATCTCGATGAGATCGCCTCGATGCAGGGTGATATGCGCGTCATGCGATGGGTCGGCGGGAAAACATATTCGCGGGAAGAGGTCGCCGATCGCCTCGAAAACATCCTCGACTACCAGGCGCGGACGCCCTACGGGTTTTTCGTCGCGCGGTGCAAAAAAACCAGCGCCTTCGTCGGCGAGGGGGGCGTGGTGCCCATCGCCCGGAGCGGTACCGATCCGCGCCATTTCGATAGGCGGGGCCCGGAGATCGAGGTGGGCTACCGATTCGCGTTCGACCATTGGGGCAAGGGGTACGCAACAGAAATCACCCGCGCCGCGGTGCGGTACGCCTTCGAGACCGTCGGGCTGTCGCGAATCATCGGCGTGACCTCGCCGGACAACAGCGCGTCCCAGGCGGTGCTGATGAAAGCCGGGCTGCGCTACGTCGGGCCGACGGACGCGTACTACGACCAGACCGTCACGATGTACGAACGGACCCGCGCCGAATACACCGTGTGACCCTCCGGTACCATGCGCCCATGAGCGAGATCAAACGCATTGGCGTGCTGACAGGCGGCGGGGATTGTCCGGGGTTGAACGCGGTCATCCGCGCGGTCACCAAGGCCGCCATCTTCAACAACGGGTGGGAGGTCTTCGGCATCGCCGACGGGTACCTTGGGCTGATCGAGGACCGCGTCCGCCCGCTCCGCGCGAACGATGTCTCGAACATCCTCACCGTGGGCGGCACGATCCTCGGCTCATCAAACAAAGCCAACCCCGAGCGATTCGCGACGGGCACCAACCCGGACGGCTCACCCGTCTTCGAGAATGTCTGTGATCGGTGCATCGACACCATCAACAAACACCGCATGGACGCGGTCGTCGCCATCGGCGGCGACGGCACCATGAGCGGCGCAAAGCCATTCATCGAGGCGGGCATCAACATCATCGGTGTGCCCAAGACCATCGACAACGACCTCGTCGGCACCGATCTCACATTCGGCTTTATGACCGCGGTCTCCATCGCCACCGAAGCGCTCGACCGCATCCACACCACCGCGCAGTCCCACTCGCGCGTGATGATCGTCGAGGTGATGGGGCGTAACGCCGGGTGGATCGCGCTGCATTCGGGGGTGGCCTCCGGCGCGGACATCATCCTGTTGCCCGAGTTCCCTTATTCGATGGATGTGATCTCGAAGTACCTCCACCACCGCGAAGAGATCGGGCGCAACTTCACCGTGATCTGCACCGCAGAAGGTGCCCACGAGGACGGCGGCTCGATGACCATCTCGAAAATAGACCCCACATCGCCCGACCCCGTGCGTCTCGGCGGTGTCGCGCACGTCCTTGCGCACCAGATCGAAGAGCAGACCGGGCGAGAATCAAGGGCGGCGGTGCTCGGGCACGTCCAGCGCGGCGGCACGCCGATCGCTGCGGATCGCGTGCTCGCGACGCGGTTCGGGCGTCACGCCACCGCGCTGCTCAGAGCGGGCAAACGCAACCGACTTGTTGCGATGGTGGGCGGCAAGATCACCGACGTGGATATCACAGAGGCAGCCGATAAGCAGCGTGTGATCCTGGCGGATAACGAGCTGATGGAAGCGGCGCGTTCGGTGGGCACATCATTCGGTGTGAACATCTAGCAGGGCACGAGCGTACAAAAAAGGAGAACCCCCCTCCCATTGCGAGAGGGGGGTGGAGAGCAGGTGCTCGTTCAGGTTTCAAGAATGACTTTTCTGGATGCTTCGGAAAACGACCGAGCCGTCATGGCCCCGAGATCGAGCTCCCAAACTTTCGCGGTGCGGTGAGGTAGATCTGCGAGGGGCCACGCGGCTCGGTCCAAAGCCGCGTGTCAGGCAGGCATGTTTACCATGCCCGAGCGCGGCGTATCTGTTGACTCCTCTTGCCAACCCGAAGCATCCTGGTCTGTTCTCTTTGCCTGTTCTCCTTATCTCTTCAAATCCACAACATGCCATCGCGTCGGCAGACCAAACACCCAAAGCGCTACTCAACGCCCTAACACGTGCTCCACTCACCGACCCGCGTCAAAGCGACACAGACGACGACTCAGAAAGCGAAGCTGCTCCCGGTTTCAGGTGCCTGATTGTGTGTGGTTCTGAAGAACCCTGTGCGGTTGTAGGATGTACCCAATCCGGGTCGAGTCCAACGGTTTTAGCGATTTTTCCGCCTGTAGTGCCGGAGCCGATAATGTCTGATGTGAAGGGGTAGAAGGAGAACGAGATGACCGCATCGCGATGCCGCACCTTTGTCCTCACGATTCTTGTGCTTGCGACGGCATCGGCGTGGGCTGAAAACGCGCCGGATGATCCGGTCACCATCCGCGTGCGTGTGCTTGATCACGCGGGCGATCCGGTGACCGGGGTGACGGCCTGGCTGGGCAATGCAGACCGCAGCTATGGCGCGGAATCATGGCATCACGAACTGATTCTTGATGCCGATGGGGAAGCCGAGATCATCGAAACACGATCCGCATTGCCAGAAATGATCGGGTGCTCAGTCGGTCGGATTATGAGCGGGCCCTCCACAAACAGGAAGAATCAAATTGAGCATTACAAAACACTAATCACTACCAATGCTTTTCCAACTCTCTCAGATATTGAATTTCCCCTAGACCAGGATGAACTCGAATTGGTTATCCAAGCAATTCCTGCAGTGATGCGAGATATTCATATCCGCCTGGGTGACCACGACCTAACAGACAATACATGGGCGCATCGGCAAGACATCTACATGACGTCGTTCTTAGGCATGGTTTCGCTCAATGGATCGATTCAACAGCGAACAATTCGGGCTATCCCCAAAGGAAAGGATCTTCAACTTGAAGTCCATTCACCGATCAACCAAGACGCCGCAATTGTCGGGCAGCACGAGCCAGATTTGGGCGGCATCCCGAAGCACTTCTTCACGCCCCGGATGGTCAGGCGTGTCACCATCCCCGGCGATGAATTGCTCGAGCCTGCTGGCACAGCGAATGTACATCTGGAGCCGCTCGAACTGGACGCGACAATCTGGATCGACCTGCTCGAAAACGGAGAGATGGTGAAGGTGCCGAGTGTGGTGAGCGGCATCATGGTCGATCTATTCGAAGAGAACGGGAGATACGTACTTCAATGCATGGCGTCATGGAGACACCGGACGGGGACTCCTGAAAACGACCTGATGGTGCATCTGCCTGTTCATGTCCCCGCGGGCACGTATTACGTCATCGGGCTGCACGACCGAATGCAGCACAAGAACGCATGGACACTGCTGGATATTCTTGAAGCCGGGCGCGGTGATGTCTTCGAGGAAGCTGGAGCGACGAAGTTCACTGCGCAGGCAGGCGATTACCGCACTCTGGTTGATCCACCGGACAACGCGGAGAACGTGCACTACCGCATTATTGACCTCTGGGAGCAGGAACAAGCCGAGGACGACTGATCACCCCGACACGATCCGTCCTTCTCTGCGCAGCCTTCGCTGCTTCATCATCAGCATGAACATGCTGATCCCGCCGATCACACCGAAGCTCGCCATGATCACCAGCCAGTAGAACCACTTGTCCTCTTCGCTGACCTGCTTCTGCACGATCCCCGTGATGAACAGCGCAAACGCAGCCCCGTAGTACTGGAACGAATCGATCACGCCCGCTGCGAACCCAGCCATCTTCTTGCCGCCGATATCCATCGGCGCCGCAGCGCCGACCAGCGAGTGAGTCGAGTTTACTGTCATCGAGATCAGGATCAGGATGATGCACCCGGTCCAGATGCCGCTCGTCGTCGGCCCGACGAGCCCCTTCGCCATGATGATCGCCGCGGTTCCGATCACACACGCTTCCACGAAGTACAGCACAACCGCGACCGGAGCCCGCCGACCCTTCGCGAACTTGTCGGAGATAAACCCGGACATGATCGAGCCCATCACCGCGACGACCGGCATCGCTATAAGCGTCGCGACCGCGATCCTCGGCGGGTCGTTCGCCATATCGAAACCGAGCTGGTCCTCGAAATACAGTATGGACAACTGGTCGGTCGGCTGGCGCACCGCGCCGGTGCACGCGTACGCGACCGCGTAGAACCAGATCAGCGGGTGCGTGAGGATTGTCTTAAAAGACTTGGAGAGCGAGACGGTCACACCCTCGGAATCGTCGATCTCATCAACAATCACGCTGTCATCGAAGCCCGCATCTTCTGGAGATTCCTTCACAGCAAAGAACATCAGCACCGCCGCAGCCGCTGTAAACAGCGGCGGGATCTGGAACAGCGCCCGCCACTCGCCCTGCTGCGCCATTGTGATGCCGAAGATCACGATCCCGGATGTCAGCATGAAGGGGCCGAGCTTGGAGATAGCGACCTGACCGAGCTGGATCATGATGCCGAAGATCCCGGCGAAGATGCCCCGCTCGGTCCTGTGGAACCACGCCGCGTTGATCTTCACCATGCCCGGCGCGCCGAACGATTGGAAATACCCGTTCATCAGCGCGAGAAGGGCAAAGGTTGTGAACACACTTACATATGCCGAAATGGCGTCAAGCGGGAAGAACCCGAGGATGAAGTTGATGATGATCGTGCCGATCGCACCGATCAGCATCGAGCGTTTCCCGCCCTGGCGGTCGGCGAGCAAGCCGTTGATGAGTTGCCCGGTGCCGTAGGCGAGCGACCAGATCGCGAACAGGTTTGCGATGTCTGACGAATCGAACCCGAACTCGTCGATCATGCCCGGCGTGGCGAATCGGAAGTTGTACCGGCACATGTAGTACGTGGCGTACATGAGCCCGATCGAGAACCAGTTGAGCCCGCGCCGCGGACGGAAACCACGCGGGTGCTTGATCGTGAAACGGTGTTCGTCGTGGCTCATGTCTGGTATCGCCCTCGTCCGGGTCGGTTCTTGCTTGTCGGGTGACCGCCGATAGTGAGGGCGAAGCGTACGTCAATCCGCCCGCGCATTCTGAAAATGGACAGTTGATCCGTTTCGATGCCGCTCGATCCACCGCCGATCCGCCAGAACGCATCCCTAACGATTGCCGGATGGGTGTTCCCGATTCCGAGCCGCCAACCTGCACGCAAACTTTCTGAAACTTGCCCCCGAGCCGGTGCCCGCACCACGCGTTTTCTTTCTATAAGACTCGCTCAAGGCTCCTTTGCACGCTGGACTCACCCGCCTCGTACACGCCCGCCGCCCGGCGGAGCGACCCACAGGGCCCGAGCAGGATGTCAGAAAAAGACACACCAACCCCGCCCGCTCCCAAGGACGACAAAGCCCCTCGCGCACGCGCGGAGGACGACACACACCACGCGCACCGAGGGCACCCCGCATGGGCGCACGGCATCGCCGCCGGGCTCTGTCTCTACTTCTTCCTCTCCGCGATCAACGTCATCGGCTCCGGGCTGAAGCATGTCGGCAAGAACACCGACGCGCTCGAACGCTTCCTCTCCGGTGCCGACAACCCCTTCGTCGCCCTGCTCGGGTCGGTCATCGTTACCTCGCTCGTGCAGAGTTCCTCCTTCACGACATCCCTCATCATCACCCTCACCGCTGCGGGCGTGATGGATGTCGAGGCCGCGGTCTTCGCTGTTATGGGCGCGAACATCGGTACTTCTGTCACCAACACAATCGTCGCGCTGGGGCAGGTGAAAATCAAGCGACAGTTCCGGCGCGCGTTCACCGCAGCGATCGTCCACGACATCTTCAACTGGCTCACTGTTGCGGTACTCTTCCCGATCGAGTGGATTTCCGGTGCGAGCCACGAGTCCGGCAAGGGTTGGCTCATGCGGTGCTCGGAATGGGCCGCGAGTTTTATCTCATCGAGCGAGTACGAGAAGCCGTTCAACCCGGTCAAATGGGTGACCAGCCCGGTCGTCAAGGTGTTCGAGTGGTTTGGAGATCTTGTCACCGGCGCAATGGATTGGGTCGGGATCGATTTCTCCAACGAAGCAGTCGCGGACGGGATATTCGTCGCTGTGCTCGGGCTGGGGCTCCTGTTCGTCGCGCTGGCGTACCTCGTGAAAAACCTCAAGGGTGCCCTGCTCGACCGCATCGAGGGCATGTTCCGCAGCTACTTCTTCCGCAACGACTTCGTTGCCTACATCGTCGGCGGGGTCACCACCGTGCTCGTCCAGTCCAGTTCCGTGACAACGAGCCTGATCGTTCCCCTCGCCGGGGCCGGCGCAGTCAAGATCCGGCGCGTCCTGCCCTACACGCTCGGCGCAAACCTGGGCACGACCATCACCGGCGTCCTCGCGGCAACCGCCAACCCCGAACCCGCCGCGATCGCCGTCGCAATCGCCCATATCACCTTCAATCTTCTCGGCACCGCCATCTGGTACCCGTTGAGATTCATCCCCTTCTCGCTCGCGCACGGCTACGCCCGTATCGCCGCAAGATCGAAATGGAACGCGATCGGGTACCTGTTGCTCGCGTTCTTCGTGCTCCCGTTGCTCGGCGTGATATTCACAGAAATCATCCTGGGCTTACTATGATCGCAGCAGGAAGGACCGGTCATGCTTAGGCAGCTTCTTATCGCGTTCAAGGGTTCCGAGACCCTCGACAACGCCTACGACGAATTCACCGAGATGCTCGAATACGCCGAGTGGATGTTCGACCGCGCGAACGAAGTCCTGCGCCGCGAGGTCGAGCCCGCCGAGATCAAGGACTCGCTCTACAAAACCGATCAGGCGATCAACACACTCATCCGCTCGATCCGGCGCAAGATCATCCGCCACCTGACCATCAACCCGGGCACCGAGGTCGGCGCATCGATGGTGCTGATGAGCGTCGCCAAGGACGCCGAACGCATCGGCGACTACTGCAAAAATGTCTTCGAGGTCGGGCAGTTCTACAAAGAAGACTTCCACGTCCCCGGCTACCACGAGCCCCTCGAGGAGATCCGCGCAAACACACAGAAGATGTTCGCGGTGGTCCGCGAGGCGTTCAACGAGTCGAGCGTCAAAAAAGCCGACAAGGCAGCCGCAAGCGCAGCCAAGATCCGCACCAAGTGCGACATGATCATCGAGCAACTCCTGCTCGACGCCTCAAGCATCTCGACCCACGAAGCCGTCGCCTACTCCCTGCTCGCGCGACACTACAAACGCGTCGCCGCCCACCTCGCCAATATCGCCTCCGCGGTCCGCGGCAAGATCGAAGATCTCGACTTCAGCTGAACCACACCGCCCCTCGGCGATAGCACGCAGACCCCATCTACAACTCGAGCCCCATCAGCTTGAGCAGTTCGTCGATGTCGCCGAACGCGATCGCGTACCCCAGCGCCACGCCGCCCACGAGTGTCGCCAGCACCATCTGCATCGTCAGGCGCGCCCAAGGCTTCGTCTTCCGGATCGCGGGCAGTTCCCCGACGATAGGCGTCAGGAACATCCCCCCGAGCCACGCTCCAGCAACCGCGCCCCCGCCGGGTCCGCCGGGCCACCCGTAGAGATACCCCGCAGCGCAGAGCGTGCACGTCAACACCCCCCCCACTGTTCCGACAGACGCGCCGACGCCGCTCGAAATGCTCCGCCGCGAGCGCCACACCGTCAGCACACCGATGAAGAATGTCGCCCCCGCGATCGCGCCGAGCATCTTGCTGAACGTCTGGTTGTTCCACAGCAGCACCACGGGCGACGCGACACCCGCGAAGATATGCACCAGCGCCGTGCTCCCGCACCCCGGGAGCCTGCGCCCGGCGCGCTCCATGAGCCACACCGCCGCGAACATCCACACACCAAGCCCGCCGATCCAGGCAAGCCCAATTCCCGTAGAAAACCACCCCGAGCGCATCAGCGGGACTGTCACCACCGCCGCACCCGCAAGGCACAGAGCCGCCCGCCCCGCGATTCGTGCGCGCGTCTTCCATTCCTTCAACCCACCGACAACCGCCGCGCAGGCGCAGAGCAGCGCGAAGTACGCAACCCACCATTCGATGCCCATCTTGAGCGAAGGCACCACAAGAAAACGCTCCTGCACAAAGCCGACAGAGAGCACCACGCCCAACGCAATCGCCCCGCCAACCAACCAACCCCCACCCCCCCCACTCCCGCTGCGCTGCTCCGCGCTGCACATGTCTTTGCGCCACACCCGCAGCACGATCGCGCAGACCACGCCCGCGAGTAGAGCAGGCAGAGCAGTCGATCCGAATATCATGAGCGGCGTCATACCAATACCCTATAAAACAGGGCAGGGCAGCGTGATTTCACGCCACCCTGCCCGCTTGAATCGGTCCGCAAAGGATTAGGCAGCTACTTGCGCAGCCCCTCGAATGTCACATACAAGGTGACCTCGTCGCCGAGCCCGTCGCCTTCGATGTACTTCGTTATCCCGTAGTCCGAGCGGTTGATGACCAACACCCCCTCGAACCCCTGCTTGTACCCCTGCATCGTCTCGCCCTCGCCGACAGGCTCGAGGTTCACCGAGATATCTTTCGTCACGCCGCTCAACGTGAGTTTGCCCTTGGCGACCATGCCATCGCCGGAACTCTCGATCGAATCGCTCTTGAACGCGATCGTCTGGAACTGCTTGGCGTTGAAGAAGTCCGGACTCCTCAGGTGGTTGTCCCGCTTCTCGTTGCCCGTGTCCACGTCGCTCGTTTTCACCGAGATATCGATAAAACTGGAAGCCGGATCGTCCGGGTTCACGTTGAATGTGCCCGTGGGGTTGTTGAAGCGCCCGTAGACGTACGAAACGCCCATGTGCTTGATCCGGAAGACAACCATCGAGTGAACCGAATCCACCGCGAATGCGTTCGCAGCCGTCGCTTCGCTCGCGCTCGCGCTCTGCGGGTTCATGCTCATCGCGGTGATCCCCGCGCCGATCGCCACAACGCCCGCCATCACACTGCCAAACATCTTGCTCATTCTGCTCCTGCCTTTCATTGAGTGACCTGGACCCACCGCTGCTCCGATCTAGGATCAACGACGAATCGCCGCAGATCATTGCATGAATCCCGCCCCCCATCCGATCCGACGAGACAATCCAAAAACTATCTGGAATAGTTATCGGACTATATGTCCTTGTGATTGAATTCTGAATCCACCCTGGGACTCACGCCGCGGATCGATCGGATGCTGAGTCATCCCCATGCTCTGCTGCTGCTTCCCCGTCAGGGAGCATGATGGAGAATGTCGTTCCCTCGCCCGGCGTGCTCTGCACGCTGATCGTCCCGCCCACTTCTTCGATCAGGCGTTTGCAGATCGTCAGCCCGAGTCCGGATCCTTCGGGCGTCTCGTTCTCGTCAACCCCGGAAAAGAACGGCTCAAAGACCTTGTTCTGGATATCCTGAGATATCCCGTGTCCTGTATCCGAGACCAAGATCGCGACTCCCCCGCTGCTCTTGATCTGGTCGTGCTGAGGATTCCTAGTGGGGGTGGTTGTGGGGGGGTTCCACGTGGAACGCTCACCACGGATCACCAACGAGCCCGCCTTCGGGCGCATCGCCTTGCACGCGTTCAGCAGCAGATTCAGAAACACATGCTGCAGCGCGATCGGCTGGATCCCCGCCCGGAGCCCATCTTCGATCTCGTATGTGCACGAAATCCCGTCTTTTTCGGGTGTCCGCGCCATACAGGTCAGCGCCTCATCCAGCACGCTTTGCACAGAGCACGAGGAATCATCCGAACCCTCACGGGTGAAACCCAGGAGAGCCGAGGCGATATTTGCAGCCTTATCCGTCGTGTTGAGTGATTTTTCCAGCGCCTTGGAGACAAGATCCTTGTCGTCCATATCGTGCAGTGCGAGCTGGGCATAACTCATGACGGGCGTCAACAGATTGTTGAACTCGTGGGCAATAGTGCCCACCAGCGTGCCCAGCATCACAAGCCGATGCGATCGGGCCAGCTCCTTTTCGAGCCGCTCCGCTCGCTCGCCGAGTTCGTCGATGCGTCGGAGCAGACGCTCCTCGTCGTAGACCGATGTCTTGGGATTTTCGGACACCACTGGTACACACCTCATCTCACGATTCGGAGCTGAACAACACTCCATCCTCGCTGCAAAGGTGGTATCGACGCGCTTCGATTAAATCCTCACCCCGTCAAGACGGGGGGGTGCTATTCGCGGCTGCTGAGCCAGCCTGGGCGGTTTGTGTCGCCCAGGTCACCTCCGGAAACCAACCATGCCCTGATAACTTCTGGTCTGAGATCCAAGTCGCCCAGCGCCGCCTGCTCCACCCATTCGAATTCGATGTGCCCCTCTTGGCTCTGAACCACCCGAGGAGCATCGCTATCACTCGCGGGGGCCATATTGGCGTCGTCCGAGCAGTGGGGGGGGTTGTGGGGGGGTTCTACGTGGAACACCAGGTTGATCTCATGCCGGGGCTTGCCATTCTGGGTGAACATCTGCTCACACACGAGCAGGCACTCCCCCGCTTTCATAAGCAGCCCCGTCTCCTCCATCAGTTCGCGTTCAAGGGCTGCCCCACTCGTTTCCCCAGCCTCAATATGTCCCCCGGGAAGGTAGGCGTATCCCTCTTTGATATTCCTGCAGACCAACACCCATCGCCCCTGCTGGATCAGCCCTCGCGCAATGAGTTCGATCTTCTTCGTGTCTCCCATAACCATTGTCTCCTGCCTTCGCATCATCGGTTCACCGGGCGTACAGTGGTCGGGAATTCGGTAGGGGGCTTCGAGGACACGCACATGAGCAAACCCACCAAACCGCGTCTCGGGCGAGGTCTATCCAGTCTGTTGTCATCGACAATGGAAGTAGAGGTGCCAACCGCTTCACCTGCTAATCAAGAAGCCACACCAACTTCGATATCCCCCCATTCGGGTGATGATCGCCCCGATGTCCGCTGGATCCAGATCTCACAGATCTCCGTCAGCCCATTCCAGCCCCGTCGTCAGCCCGAGCAGGCAGAGCTTGAAACCCTCGCCGCCTCGATCCGTTCGATGGGGGTCATGCAGCCGATCCTCGTCCGCCCAAAACTCCACGACGGCGCAGCACAAGCAGCAGCGGGGTGGGAGCTGGTCGCGGGTGAGCGCCGCTGGAGAGCCGCTCAGCTCGCCAAGCTGGAAATAATCCCGGCGTCCATCATCGATATCGATGATAAAGAGGCAGCCGAATGGGGCATCGCTGAAAACCTGCAGCGTGAGGATCTCTCCGCGATCGAGCAGGGGTGGGCGCTGCGCCAACTTGTAGACCGATTCGGGCAGACGCACTCCGAGATCGCATCACGCATTGGCATCGCGCGGGCGAGCGTCTCGAACCTCATCCGACTGACAGATCTCGAAACCGATCTACAGGAAATGATCCTGCGGGGTGATCTCTCCGCCGGGCACGCAAAGGTGCTACTCGGGATCGATTCCGTGCAGGCCCGCCAGCGTTTTGCGCTGCAAACAGTGAAGCACGCATGGAGCGTCCGCGCTCTGGAATCCGCGATCAACAAAGCGGATCAGACCAACACCGCCAAGCCCGCGCACCAAGGCGAACAACCCGCGAATATCGTCGAGCTCGAGCGCCAACTCGCCGAGCACCTTGGCACAAAGGTCAGGCTGCGTACCGCCCGCGACGGCAAACGCGGTTCCCTCACTATCGAATTCTTCGGGCCCGATGGGTTCGAAGATCTCGCCTCCCGCCTCGGCTTTGTCATGCGCTCCTGACAATATCGAGACGTAAGTTGTTATCAGACAACACCTCCAATCTCATGTTCCGATCCGCGCTTGTCCGATGAAAAAAACGCGGCAATAATCGAAGCGTTATCGGGCTTTATGCCTGATGCCTCGGTGTACAAGGCACTCCATGTCTCAAGGCTGCGCACCACCAAGGAGGGCCGCCGGCCGCATGTCCAATCAGGACCTCACACATCTGAGTCTGCCGGAGTTGCAGCGCGAGATCCAGCGCCGTCAGCGTCAGCTCGAGCGCAGAATCAGATCGCTCTCGGAAAAACGCGAGCGCCTGCTCGCGCAGGTCATGGAGATCGAATCCGAAATCGCCGCCGCAGAGGTCGAGATCAAGGCGAACGGCGGCACGCCCGCCGGCATCCGCAAGCGACCCCGCAACAAGAACACCCTCGCCGATGCGCTCGCGAGCATGCTCAACGACCAGGACATGTCCGTCACCGAGGTCTCGGTCGCCGTCCAGGACGCCGGGTACCGCACCACCTCGCCGAACTTCCGCACGATCGTGAACCAGACGCTGCTCAAAGATGCCCGCTTCAAGCGCGTGCGGCGCGGCCGCTACACCGTCAAAGCCAAGTCCCGCACGTCCTAGCACAATCCGGTCTAGTGCTCGCTCATCTCGATCTGTGTGATCGCGTGTGTGCGCCTGTTCAAACGAAAGAACATCACCGCGCCGCACGCGCTCACCGCCGACAGCATCACGAACACCCACCCGCCGATCCCGGGTACGTGGACCCCCGGGCCCAGCGCAAACCCCGTGTAGAGCAGCGTGCCGATGAACGGCGCAAACACACCCCGCACCCCGGTCAGCGTGACGTGGATCCCCATATACACATGGGCCATCCCTCTCGGTGCAAAGTCGTTGTGCCCGAGCTGCCACGCCAGCATCCCGCCGCCGAACGCACACCCCAAGATAATCCGTGCCGCGTACAGCGCAGGCATACTCTCGAGGATAAACCCCACGCCCATCAGCAGGTTCGCTAGCACAAAGAACCACGAATGGAACACCCGAAACCGGATCACATGCACCCTGTCGAGCAGCTTCGACCAAAGAGGGATCGAGAGCACCGGCATGACGACCGCCGGGATCACCTGCGTCAGCGCGATGGATTGCGCATACCCGAGCTCGTCGTACTCCTTGGTCAGCGCGACAATAAACGCCGGCATCGCCGCCAGGTTCGGGATCCCCAGCGCCATCATCGCCAGCATATACGAGCGATACGCGCTGTCTGTCTTCAGCACGCCGATCATCTCCCCCGCCCCGGCGCGCTTCGTTCGTTTGTGCTCGCGGTGCCCGCGCTCGTTCGCCAGCTGCGCCGCCCGCCCCCGCCATCGCACGTGTGAAAACGCCCACACCCCCGCGGTGCCCACCACGATCGATAGCGCGTACACGATCCGGAACCCGTGCCCGCTGAGCGACGGGATATCCATCACCCACCCGACCGAAGCCGCGGTAACCCCGACCATAAGCGTCATCACGATCGTCAGACGCCCCGTCGCGCGGGCGCGGTCTTTCCGCGGGTAGTTCGCGCCCCACAGTTCCCCGCGTGTGGTATAGATCCCCGCCATGCAGACCCGCCCGAGCACCTGCGCGAGTACGAGGATCCCAAGCCCGAACGTGTTGAATGGTGCCGCGACGATCATCGCCACACACGCCAGCACGCCGCTCTGCATCACCAGCGTTGCGCGGACCCGGTCGCGCCCGTGTACGAAATTCGTCCAGATGAAGCTCGTGATATTCGCAAGCGCTGGCGCCGCAGAGAGCAGCGCGATGACCATCGCCGGCGCGTCAAACGCCTTCTGCGCGATCACCCCGATCACCCCACCTTCGATGCACCCGATCGCCGTCGGCATCAGCAGTGCGCTGGTCAACTCCCACCGGTAGCTGCGCCGACTCGCCACCGGCATCGCTCCGGGTAGGAACGACCGTGCAACAACAATCGGATTGAATGTGTTCAGCAGACGCACGCGGCAGGACCATACACGCGCCGTATCACCCGGGCGCGCAACCACCACGCAAACTCATCCAATAAGATCACCGTGTACGTTCGTGAAGAGTGGGGGGGCGGGGGGCTTAGTACATCGTGGGCTGCGCGGTCAGGCGGCTCGGGCGATCGGTCAGGAACATCCGCCGGAGGTCGTCGTACATCGCCCGCTTGTTGTGATCGAACACGATCGTGGTGCGGTTGTCGACCTCGGCCTGGCGCATCCCGAGGCTGCTCAACTCGGGGGTTGGGTTCGAGCGGAACCGCGAGAGGTGCGAACCGGCGCACCCGCTCATCGCGAGCAGGGAAGCCCCAGCGAGGGCGGAGACAGCGACAACAACGATACGACGGCTCTGATTCATAACACTTCCTTCCACGGGAGGCCCACGTTTGTATCGGTGTACCGCCTCCCGGTCAATCAAATCATCGGGAGATCACGCTCTAAAACCCCTGACGATCCCCAAATGAAGACGCCGAGCCCCCCGCCGGGTTCCACAGGATCGAGCCGATGTGGATAGACAGTGGGTCTACAAGCTAGTACTCGCCCACCTGATTGCTGGGGGGTAGGTTGACACAGGAGATAAATAACGAAATGGCGGGGGATGTCTCGGGAGTGGGGGGTGCTCATCCACCCCGTCCCCGGGGTCGCGAACCGGGCAATGTCCAACTGTTTTCCGTTACGACGGGAGCCGAACGAGTTGCCGAGCAATGGGCAAGCCGCCACCGAGCGGACGCCCGGGACTCAGCCTCGGGCACCCACCTGGCTAGGAACAGGCTTGGGCATGCGGCTCGCGGCCTCGGGAGCGGGGTGATTTTTTTTGATCCCAATTGCCAGAACCAACCCTTCGCAGAGTCGAGGATAAAATCAGAATCCTGATTTCATATTCTGAATGGTGGTGGGGCGAGATCAGAATTTGGATTTCATGCTCGAAAGGGTGGGGGGGTTCAGGCGAGGGCCCTATGTTCCGATAGCCTTGTGGCGACAGGCAACAGAACCAACCGTGGACAAGCGAGCGATGACGGACAAGGGCGAAGATCAATCAAACATCGGCGTGGACAAAGCGCTCGTGTACGAGCTCGCCGATTCCATCCTCCACCACAAGGTCCTCCGACACCTCGGTGACCACCGCCTGCCCGATCGCGAATCGGTTGACCACCTCGTCGAACTCTGCCGCCACCTCATGTTCCCCGGATTCTTCGGCCGCCGCGGGCTCCGCCGCGACAACCTCTCGCTCTACGTCGAAGAACTCCTCTCCCGGATCATCCTCAACTGCGAGGAGCAGGTCCGCGCGGTCCTCCGCTACATGGTCGATATCGAAACATCCCGCGCCGACCGCATCTACGAATCCGAGTGCGACGCCCGCGCCCGGGAAATCACCGAGCAGTTCGTCGCCGAACTACCCGCGATCCGGTGCATGCTCGCGACAGATGTCCGCGCCGCGTACGACGGCGATCCCGCCGCAGTGCATACAGACGAAACCATCTTTTCATACCCCGGCATCGAAGCAATCTTCTCCCACCGGATCGCGCACTGCCTGTACAAGCTCGGCGTGCCGCTCCTCCCGCGCATCATCCAGGAAGCCGCGCACTCCCGATCCGGCATCGATATCCACCCCGGCGCGCAGATCGGTTGCTCCTTCTTTATCGACCACGGCGGCGCGGTCGTCATCGGCGAAACCACACAGATCGGCGACAACGTCCGCATCTATCAGGGTGTCACCCTCGGGGCGATCTCGTTCGTGCGCGACCAGAACGGCAACATGCTCCACAGCCCGACAAAACGCCACCCCACAATCGGCAACCGCGTCACCATCTACGCTGGCGCCGTCATCCTCGGCGGCGACACCATGATCGGCGACGAGTGCGTTATCTCGGGCGGCGTCTTCGTCCGCGAGTCCGTGCCCCCCGGGCACATGGCCCGCCAGAATCAGCCCGAACTCGTCGTCCGCACCAACCGCGATCGATCCGACCCAGCCCAGTCCACCGCGGGCGGGTGAGCCCGCAAGCCGCCCACATCCCCGTCAAGCCCCGCTCGGTTTGATCCGATATCTCAAGCGGGCGACCACCGCCCTCGGGAGCGATCGAATGCGCACATTTCTCGTCCTGCTGGTATTGATCGCAAGCACCGCGCTCGCCGGGTGCTCGAAGAAATCCGCCGAAACCGCGACAGAAGTCAAAGCCCGGTACGCCGCCCGCTTCGCCGAGGGCATCCAGTTCGGGATCGCTGGCACCATCCGCGCCGCCTCCTACGACCCCATCACCTACGACCTGATCGATGTCCAGATCGAGAACGAGCCGGACACTCTGATCCACGCCAAACGCGCCCAGATCATCATTAACCCGGAGAATGACACCATCATGCTCCGACTCCAGGATGTCGTCAGCGCGGATGTCGAACTCGGGCACCTCGTCGAGATAGAAGGCTTCTCCACCGCAGAAGTCCCCCTCGGCTTCGACGTCCGACCATAGCCCGCCCATCGCCCTCGATTATCACCGCGATACCGCGCAGACGCCTATCATCTGCTCCCCATGCCATTCACCAAAGCAGATGTCATCGTCGCCGCTTCCGCGGTCACCCTCCCCGACAAGCGCACCCTCGCGGACGCAAGGCTGGTCCACGCCGCCCAACTCTGCGACGGCTTCGCCAAAGTCCAGCTCGTGCCGATCCCGCAGGCAATCGTCGCCGAGATCACGCGCCGCGTGCAGCACGCCGTGAGCACCGCCGCGCAGCAAGCGGGCGAACCACTCCAGAGCGTGAACGTCGAGTTCGTTGATCCAACCAAAGCACACAATCCCGGCGCTCCGGGCAGCAGTGGGGGGGCGAGCGAGAAAGCCGGGAGCTGGGGCGACGCGAAGATCATCGCCGTCGGCGCGGGCAAGGGCGGTGTCGGCAAGTCCACTATCTCTGTAAACCTCGCCGTCGCGCTTGCACGCAAGGGCTTCGTCGTCGGCCTGCTCGATGGCGATATCTATGGCCCCTCCATGCCGACCCTCCTCGGGCTCGACGCAATGGACACTATCGTCCACGGCAGCCAGCTCCAAACGTTCTACGTCCACGGCGTCAAAGCAATGACCATCGGCAAGCTCGTCGATGCGGACAAACCACTCATCTGGCGCGGCCCGATGGCGCACGGCGCGTTCAAGCAACTCGCCGAACAAACCGCCTGGGGCGAACTCGACTACCTCATTGTTGACCTTCCACCCGGCACGGGCGACGTCCCCCTCACCATGGCGCAGCTCATGCCCGTGACCGGCGCAATCGTCGTCTGCACACCACAGAAAGTCGCGCAAGACGACGCCGTCCGCGCCGTCCGCATGTTCCAACAGCTCAACATCCCTCTCATGGGCGTCGTCGAAAACATGAGCTACTTCATTGGAGACGATGAAAAAACATACGACATCTTCGGCAGAGGCGGCGCCGAACAGATGGCCCAGCGCATGGGCCTGCCCTTCCTCGGCGCGATCCCCATCAACATGAAACTCCGCGCCAACTCCGATAGCGGTAACCCCACCGCGAACTTCGAAGACTCGGGCGACGAACTCGCTGGTGCCCTGCAAACCCTCGCCGAACGCGCCGAGAGCGAAGCCGCCGTCGCCTCCATGCAGAAACAAGGTGCCGCTCCAAAGCTGACAATCAGCTAGCGTCCCCACCAAACGGCAGCGCCCGCTCGGGATCAGCCTCGGACTCAGGCAGCGAACCCCGCGTCTTGAGTTCCCGCACCGACCCCTCCAACTCCTTCAACTCCGGTGCCGGCTTGCTCGACTTGGCTCCCGCATCCTCAAATTTCTTGATCGTCGGCATCAGCCGCTGGTCCACACTCCCCACAAACTTGTTGTACCGCTCTCGTGCCTGATCCAGCGCCCTGCCTACGCCCTCGGCGTGCCCCAGTGCTACCGCCGCACGCTCGTGCAATTCCTTGCCCAGCGTAAATAGCTCGTTCGCCGAATCCGAGAGCGATTGCTCCCGCCATCCCACCGCCACCGCGCGCAACAACCCGATCAGTGTGGACGGGCTCGCCAGCACCACGCCCTGCTGCGCCGCGGAATCCAGGAGCGCCGGCTCGCGCTCCAGCGCCGCATCGATGAACTGATCCCCCGGGATGAACATCACCACAAACTCCGGCGATCCCTCGAACTGCGCCCAATAATCCTGCTTCGCCAGAGCCTTTGCCTGATCGCGGACATGCTTCGCAAACCGGGTGAGGCACGCCTCGGATACCTCCGGATCGTCCGCCTCGATCGCATCCAGATACGCCTCGATGTTCGTCTTTGCATCGATCACGATGACCCGATCATTCGGGAGACGCACCACCATGTCCGGTTTCTGGAGCCGACCCTCTGTGTCTCGAACGCCCTCTTGAGTTGCAAAGTCGCAGTAGCTCGTCATCCCTGCGAGTTCCGCCACACGCTCCAGCTGGATCTCGCCGTACCGCCCCCGCACCTGCGGCTTGCGCAGCGCCCGCGAGAGCTTGCCCGTCTCGTCCCGCAGCGCCTCGCTCGCAAGCGAGACATGCGTCACCTGTTCCAGCAGCTTCGAATTCGCCTCGATCCGGTGCTTCTCGATCGCCGCGAGCTTTTCGTCTGTCCGCTTGAGCACCTCCCCGATCGGGCGCACGATCTCGCCCACCGCCTTGCTCTTTGCGTCGAACTGCTGCCCCGCGAGTTTCAGGAACGACTCGCTCGAATCCTTGAGCGCCTTGGCCGCGGTGGATTGCATCGCCTTGTCGAACTGTTCTCGCTGCTCGTCTAGGCGTTTCTCGAGCTGCGCTTCGTACTGCGCCCGCTCGCGCACCTGCGATTCCACCCGCTCCCGCAACGTCGCCGCCTCAAGAGACATTCCCTCGGCCTGTTCTCTGAGCCCCCTCGTTTCTCCCGCCTGGAGTTCGAGTTCGGCGCACGCCGCGTCGCGCTGCCCCCGGAGCTCACCAACCTCAGATTGCGACCGCCACCCGCGCACCACGAGCCACACACACACACCGAGCGTCGCGACCAACGCCAGAGCAACAACAATCAACGCGATCTCCATCCCCGGAGTCTACACGCGCTGCTCCCGTCGCCCTACCTCGATTGTGGTTCTTTCTCCGGACGGATCGTCAGCACCACCCGCCGATCGTCGTCCCGCAACCCGTTGAGCAGCTCCCTGAGCCGCCACGCATCGCAACTCAGGATCGACTCCTCCGCCCGCAGCTCATCCGCCATCCCGAGCCCGCGGTAGCGCATGTCGCACGATAGCAACGCCAGGTGCCTCGGGTTGTCCAGGTTCACCCGCAGCCCGTCCAACGCCTGTTGACGAGCGCCTTCGAGCTCCTCGTCGCGCACGCCCCGCTCGTGGATCTCGCCGAGCACCGCGAGCATCCGCTCGCCCACCCGCTCGATCTCTTCACCCCGCACCGCCGCCGCCGCCCAGATCATCCCGCTCGCATCGTGGGACACACCAGGCGAAACACCGCACCCAACCCAGGACGCGAGCTGCTCCTCTTCCTGCAATACCTCCGCGAGCCGCGCCTCCCACACATTCCCAAGCACATTGATCTGGTAGTACGACTCCCGATCCGTGTACCCCACGCCGCGGTACCCCACCAGCACCATCGCGTGATCGGCGCTCGCGTCGCACGTCGTGTGCACCTCGATCGACCCGCGAACAAGACCGCTCTCGTCATCATGCTTCGAATCCTGCGCATCGATCCGATCGCGCGCGGGCAGCATCCCGAGCGTCCCCGCAGCCGCGTCCAGCGCGTCCCGCCGCTCGATATCCCCGATGATCGTCGCCTCGATCGGCGCGCGATCCATAAACTCCTCCGCCCACCGCTGCGCCCCACCCAACTCCACGCGAGCCGCGTCTTCGCCGTCGAGCATGCCGTACCGTGGATCATCCGCGCGGTGCGTCGCCCGCACGAACACATCTCCGAGCATCCACCCGGGAGATGACCGCCGTCGCACCGCTTCTGCTGTCACCGTCTCCCGCCACCGCCGCAGCGCGCCCGCTTCGATTAGCGGCTCATGGATCGTGGAACTCATCACACCGAGCGCAGCGCGAACCTCGCCCGGGTCGCATTCCGCGGTCACCTGCATCGAATCGTCCAGCGCCGCCCCGTCGAACTTGATATCCCGACCCGCCAGCGCCGTGTCCACCGCAGCGACGCTCGTCCCGCACCACGCCGGCGCGTCCCAGACCGCCGCAGCCGCGCTCGTGTACCCGCGAGTGGACCCGTTCTCCTGAGACCGCCCACCCGCCAGCGCAACACCGATCACCACCCGGTTCACCGCGGACTCCACCTTCTTGTGGTGCACGATGACACCGTTCGCGAATACCGCGCTCGTCATCCCCGTCGCCGGGTCGTACTCGATCGAGACAATCCCTCCGCGCTCGCCCTCCTCGAAATCAATCGCGGGCAAGGGCCCCGCCGCCTCGCGTGCGTCCGCGAGAACCCGCCCGCTCGCGTGATCGATCGCTTGAACAATCGTTGACTCATCTGGAACCGTCCCCGTCGCCCCAACGACGACCGTGCAGCACGACCCCGCCGCGAATATCTCCGCGAATGCCCGCCCGATCGCCTCGTCCTCCGTCAACCCCGCGATCTGCGCCGTTAATTCGTACTCCCGCTGGCGCGACAGCACCGTGGACCCCATCCGCACCCGCGACAGCACCCATGAAGCCACCCGCCCGTTCGTCCGAGACCGCGCCGACCGTGCCTCGCGCCGCGTCTGCGCAACGACCCGTGCCCGAGCACCCCGCACATCGACCGCCTCGAACCCGTCCCGACGAACACGCTCGATCTCGTTGTTGAGTCTGTGCACACTCTCCACCCAACCATCCCCGCTCGTGATCGCGGACACCCCGCTCACCCGCGCAACACCAACAAAGTCCCATGCATTCGCCGCGACCTCTCGCGCGCCGAACGACCCATCAAGCACACCCCTGCGAAGCCGCGTACGCATCGCCTCGATCGCCAGATCGCGGACCACCGATTCCTTGAAATCACGCTCCGTCCGAACCGCCCCCGCCGCCGACGACGCGACCAGCACCTCCACCGTCGTTTCTGGTTCGCCCTGGATCGCGCTCGATATAGCACGCTCGTGCGCACCCTCCGCTACCCGCCACCGCTCCCGGTTCGTCCCGCTCTCGCGTGGTTTTAAATCCCCGAACGCCCGCGCGATCGCCCGCACACCAGCGCCGCCATCGATCTCGCCGACCAGCACCACTGTCGTCCGTTCGGGCGTAAAATTCCGTTTGTGATACGCCGCCATCGAGCGGACATCGATTTGTTCGAGTGTCCCCGGATCCACGAGCGTAGGTCGCTCGCCGAGCCCGCTGCCCGGAACGAGCCGCTCGAACAGCATCGATCGCGCGTCGCGCGATTCACTGCTAAACAGACGCGCGTCCTCAATACTCAGCCGGCGCTCCTTCTCTACAACACCGTTATCGAAGATCACCCCGCCGACCGCATCCGCCCCGACCTGTAGCGCGAGTTCCAGCGCCCCGCTCCCCGCATCGGAAATCCCAAACGCGTACACCGTCTCCCCGTGCCGCGTGTACACACTCTGCAACCTGTCAAACTCCATCCCGTGCGCCGCGAACCGCCGCCGCGCCTCCCCCTCCTCGAAGTGCGCCGAGCGCGTGAAGACCAGCCGACCAACAAGGTGCGCCGCCCCCAGCTCATCGTCGCGCTCATCGAGCGTCCCCGCCCCGATCCGCACCCGCACAGCAACGTCCCGCCCGCCCCCGTTCTGCCGAGGCACGATCACATACGTCACCCCGTTGCGGAGCGACCCGCTCAAAATGCCGGGGTCCTGTTCGAGCAGCGCCGATGTGTCCCTCTCATTCCCACCCTGCAGCGTCGCGCCCGCGAACAACACCGTGGCGCAAACCGCCGCCGCGCGCAGGATCACGCCAGCCCGTGTCATCCCCAGGGTTCTGTTCGTCAACCGCGCCAACCAAAGACCTCCTCGAATAGGCAAACCATACGCCCACTCAGCTGCCCGCAACCGCTCCTTCGACCGATCCACACCCGGGATCCACACCCCCCCCCACCCGCGATCGCCCCCGAATTCTTACCGATCGCCACCCGCCTCGTTGCCAATCCTCACCCGCCAACCCCCTCCCGGATATGGACCGATCCGCATCCCCCCCGTACCCTCCCCGCGTGAACGACCAACCCAACCATCCCCCGCCCTCCCCCGCCGGGTTCTCGGGCCTCGCCGCCATCGCGTTTATCCTCGCGATCCTCTCGATCGCAGCCTGCGCGATCCCCTTCGCCGCCGCATCGATCAGCGCTTCGCTGACATACGCCGTCTTCGCGATGCCCGTCATCGGGCTCGCCGCCGCGTGCTTCGCGTTCCTCTCCACGCGCCAGATCGCGCGATCCAACGGCATGATCGCCGGCAA
Source organism: Phycisphaerales bacterium (assembly GCA_029260435.1). GTDB lineage: Bacteria > Planctomycetota > Phycisphaerae > Phycisphaerales > UBA1924 > OFTM74. Next base: position 23,329 of record JAJDDG010000048.1, read on the forward strand.
ACCCCTCGCCCTCATCGCGATGTTCGTGGGGCTCGCCGTCGCAATCCTCCAGGGAGCCTTTGTCATCGGTGCCGTGCGCACCGTCGCGGGGATCCGCAACACCCTCGTCCCCGTCGTGCACGAGTTCGTTTCCGAAACCGCGCAGGGCGATGACGCCGCCGCCCGCGCCCTGCTCGCCCCCGCGGTCGCAAACAACCTCCCGCCCGCCGCGATCATCGAGTTCAACAACCAACTCACCGCGCAGATCGGCACCTTCTCCAAAGCCGAACTCAATTTCACCGATGTCCTCGCCGCCTCCGCCGCACTCCGCGCCCGCGCAATCCCGGGCGCGCAAATCCCCGCGTTCGACGCCCGCCCCGTTGTTCTCCTCGGGGCTTCGGGCCGCGCAACCGCCTACGCCTTCCTCGACGAAACCGCGATCGAGAAAAACACCATCCTCTTCGTGGACATGCTCGTCGTCCTCCCCGAGTCCGATCGCGCGATCACGCTCCAACCAACCGGCCCCGCGTCCAAGGTCGCCGCCGCGCTCTCGCTCTCTACGACCGGATCCCCGTAAGCAGCACGATCGCCACCGGCGCGAGCAACAAACTCGGCACAAAGACCCCGAGCCACACGGGCACCCCCGCCAAAGACACACTCGTGCTCATCGCCGCCGCCGCAAGCCCCATCCCCATGATCGGCGCGCTCCGCATCGCTGCCCCAAGCATCGGCTGAGGCAACCGGACTAGAAACATCGGCAGCGCCGCGATCAGCGCGAGCAGGTTGCTCAATATCCCCGCGATCCGCCCCCACCGCGCTCGATCGAGCTTGTCCCGCGCGCGATCGTCCAGCCCGCCGCGCCGAAGAATGTCCGAGATCTGTCCCCACCCAAGGTTCTGCCCGAGCGATGTCATCCGCCGGATCATCAGCGTCTCGGGATCGAGCGATGTCGCGAGCACATCCGTCGCCCGCACACTCGAACGCACCGGATCGATCACCCGCGCCATACCACCCCCGAGCCGCCACGCCCCGCTTTCCCACACCGCGCGATCCCCCCACACATGGAGCGACACCCGCCCGTCCCGATCCCGCGCCCACATATGCACCCCCTCCAGCACACCCTCGCCCGGATCAAACAGATCCGCCGAGACAAGCCTCCCCTGATCGTCCGCGATCAGATGCACCGTCAACAACCCCAACTCGCGGCTGCCAGAATCACCAACATCCCGCGTCAACAAATGCGCCACCCGAGGGATCACCAGTTCATTATCAATCACCTGCACCAGACTCACACCCAGCGCCACCACAACAAACGGCCGCACCACCCGGTGCAGACTCACCCCGCTCGCCATCACCGCAACCAGTTCCCTGCTGCGCACCAGCTGCGCGCACGTGAACCCCGCCGCCACGATCAGCACCACCCCGCTCAGGTACGAGAACAACTGCAACAGCCTGGGCCCCCACAGATCCGCGATCGCCCCGAGCGTCTCAAACGTCCGCGCGATCGACCCCGCGTCAGCGCCCGCGCGATCCTCGCCCGCCTGCGAAAACCGCCGCAGGTTGATCACCACATCCACAGCCACCACAAAGCTGAACAGCACAACGAACAACGTCCCCGCGTTGATCAGAAACAGCCGCGCGATGTACCGGTCCAGCATCTTCACCGCAGCCCATCCTCCCGACCGCGCCCGACAGGAACAAGCCCAACTCGCCCGAGCGCCCAAACAACCGCGTAGCTCACCACCGCAGCGCCGACCACATCGCTCGCCCAGTGCGCGCCCGCCATCAGGCGCGTCGCCCCGCACCCCGCGCCCAGCGCAATCCAAACCACCCGCGCCTCGGGGTGCATCCGCTGCAGCGACCACGCCGCGCCGAACGCCACCGCCGTATGGCTAGACGGGAACCCCAGTCCGCCCGAATCAAATGTACCTTCTCCAAACGCGCGGAACGCGTACCCCGCAACCTCCGGATCAGGACGCGCCCGCCGGACCACAAGCTTGAGCACCTCCGCCGCCGCGCCACCCGCCAGCGCACCGAGCACCACGCCGATCCCCCGCGCCAACGCATGCCGCCCGACAATCCCCGCGCCCGTGCGCAACCGGCGCGTATCAAGCAACGCCATCACGATCCCGACAACAATCCACGTCGGCACATACCCGCACACCCGCAGTGCCCTGTTCCAGTCCTCCCGCCCCGCGCCCTCCACAACCAGCGCATCCAGCGCCCACCGGTCCACCACCATCGACGCGCCGATGCCGAGCACCCCGATCACCCCAAACACCATCACGCCGCGTGCGCTCATCGCCCAGCCCCCTCGTGCGCCGCCCGCGTCCCGCCGACAACATGAATCGGTACGTCCTCGTTCACCGTGCGGAGTGTCCCGATTTTCAGCGACCGCCGCCACTTCCGCTCGCCACCGCCCACCAGCACCGCCTTCCCGCCGCTCTCATCAAGCATGCCGCCGAGGCGCGTGCCATCGAAATAATCGTACGCCGTCCTCCGATCGCCGAGCAGAGCCGAAGCACACCCCACGACCGGGTGCCCCTCCATATAAAACGCCAGCAGGCTCGCCGTGTCGTACCGCTCCGCCAGAACCGCCCCGCCGCCCATCCCCGCAACGAGCCCCGACACCTCGCCCGCGAGCGCCGCGCTCCCGCTCAGCCGGTGCATCGGCACGAACTGCCCGATCACCGGCGTCCTCGCGACCCCGCCGATCATCAGCATGCCCAACCAGCCAACAACCCCATACCCGAGCGACCAGTGCCACCCCAGCTGCGCCCATGTCTCGGGCTTCCGCCGCAAGATCCCCGCGCGATCCGTCGCGCCGTCCGCGCGCCACCGCGAAACCTTCTCCCGCCACGCATCAATCGCGCCGGGCATCCCCCGTGCCACCTGCAGACTCAGCCCCGCGTACCCCGCGATCGCCCAGTTCCCCTCCACATCCGTCAAAAACGACACCAGGAAGTACACCACCACAATCACCGCGCCGCTCCACGCAAGCAAAGAAGCAGTGGTGTCGGCGCCCCTGCGCAACCCGCGCACCCCCGCGATCCCCATCAGCACAACCATCGGCCCGACAAGCCCGATCTGCGACCCAATGAATTCAAGAGCCCACACCGGGCGGTACGACCACCCGCCGCCCGCGTCCTTGTGCGACAGATCCCCGCCCGCCATCCCGAGATGACCGAGCAGGTGCTTCACCGTCGGCCACCCGTTCTGCTGGTTCCAGATCAACACCGGGCTGATGCACACCGCAAAGACAACAACCCCAACCAGCGCGCCGATGACAGTCCCGCCCGTCCACACAAGCCGCTTGCGCCGCACAACCGCGAACACAATCAAACTCAATGGCAGAAACAGGATCGTGTACTTAAACAAAAACCCGATCCCGATCGCCGCGCCGAGCGCAACCATCGCCCCCCCCGCGCTCTTGCCCGCGCCCATCCGCTCCACACCGCACCACGCCGCGCACAACCCGATCACCCACCACATCACAAACGGCCCGTCAATCGTCATCAGCATCGCCGTGCCGTGAAACACCGCCATCGCCATCCACCCAAGCACCGCGTACAAACCAACCCGCCCCCCGCCGATCCGCCGCCCGAGCCATCCGAGAGCAAGCATCGTCACCGCAGAACTCATCACCGCGCCGATCCGCACCCCGAACTCCGTATCGCCGAACAAAGCCGTCGTCCCCGCGATCAACCACGCAACGCCCGGCCCCTTCGAGTAGTACGACAGATCCAGGTGCCGCGCCCACTCCCAGTAGTGCGCCTCGTCCCCCACCAGTTCCACCCCGCCGACAAGCAGCGCAATAATCCGTACAACAGTCACCGCGCAGATCAACCCGAGCGCACCCGCCCAGGCACGCCGACTCCCGCCCCCTCTCCCCTCCGAGGGAGAGGGTGGTCGAGCGCAGCGAGATCGGGTGAGGGGGTCTATCTCTTCTCCCGGTCTCTTCTTGATTTGTCGATGAGAAACATTCATGCGCTAGTGCTTCCGCAACTTCCCGTACTCAATACATGTAAACATGCCCATCGCGATCACCCCGCCCCAAAGCACAACGAGCCCGATCTCCCCGCTCTTGTGCGCCAGGCTCTGCCCCGCGCCGATCGTGATCACCGCGAACAACGCCGGAAAGAAACTCCACATATACACCGGCAGCGCGAGCGAATCCTTCATCTTGAACCCCACCACCGCGCCCGTCATCACCATCAGCAACCCCGTAAGCGAAAACGCCGCTCGCTCGTGCTGCTTGCTCGTGATCTCGCGGTGCAGATCCGCCACCCGATCCTTGAGCCGCTTGCGCGCCTTCGTGATCGCCCCGCCCGCTTCCTCCTCCGCATCCAGCGCGATCTCTTTACTCTGCTTCTGCAACTCCTTCACCGGCTTCTCAAGCAGCGGTGTCAGATGATCCGTCGTCGTGCGCAACCCGGGGATGCTCATCGCCCGCCGCTCCGCGTCCGCCCCCTGCCCGTCATTGCGAACAGTCACCACCCGCTCCGCGCGCACCTCAAGCCGCGCGATCCGTTTCTCGCTCATCAACCCCGCTCCGCCCGATTGCTTGTCCACACTCACATACACATCCCGCGCAAGATGCACCGTCTCCGTGCCCCCGCCGTCCGTGCGCACGAGCCGCACATGCTCCGCCCCCTCGCTCCGCCGCACCCGCCACCCGCCCCTCTCGCGCACCAGCGCCGAACCGACAATCGTCACCCGATTGTCCACCGCCTCATCGATCAGTTCGCCAACCCCCTCCGTCCGCAGCCGCGTGTCGAGCTCCTCGATCATCTGGTGCTCCGCGATCCGCGCCGCGAGATTCGTTCGAAGTGTCTGCACCTTCTGGATCCGCTCCGGGTTCGTGCGCAGCGCAACCAGATCCCCATAGCTCATGAACTTCGGATCCTCGCTGAACGTCCCCGGCACCGTGTACCTCGGCGAGATGAACCGCTTCTGCCAGAGCGTGACCGGAGGCCCATTGTCTCGACCGCTTTGCACAATATCCGCGTCATCAAATACGAGCTGCACGCTGATCGTGTCCTCGCGCGCCCCATCCTCGCCCACATCCGAACCGCCGAACATCCAAACCGCAACCCGCGCCGCGCTGATGTACGCATCAACATCCCCGCCCTTGTCCCGCTGCACCGCGAACACATCAGTCATCAGCAACCCGTCAAACGCACCGCTCCCCTCACTCGGCGCCAGCGTTGTTACCCCCGCCGCGTGGACATCCCAATCCGCGAGATGAATACTCTCGCCCCGCTCCACCGCCGAGCTGATCATCCGCGATGCGTTCTCCGCCACAACCCGTTCCATCGAGCGCAGGAACCCCGGGATCACAATGTTCATCAACACCGCCAGCACCACCGTCAGCACCGCGCCCAGCCCCACCGCCGGCACGATCAACGACCGATGCCCGATCCCCCCCGCCATCGCCGCCGTCGCCTCATGCTCCGCCGCGAACCGGTGATACGTCATCGTCGCAGCGAACCCCGCCGCAAACGGCAGCGAGAACTGCAGCATGGGCACCATCGCCAGCCCCATCAGTTGGAGCGCCTCGCCCAGCCCGATCTGCCCGTCTGCTAATGGCTTCACCGCTGCCGCAAACGAGATCACCACCACAAGCCCCGTCCCCGTCAGCGCAAGCAGCCGCCCCTGCTCACCGAGCAGTGCGCCCCAGATCCGTGTCGGTGCTCGCCTCGCCATACCACCATCCTCGATCCTCACCCCCAACCCCGCAAATCACCCCTGTCCGTCGCCCCGAGCTTTCCGGACCCTGCCGCATCCCCTGCAACCGCTACCCCCCGCACGCCCCCCTTCCCCCACCCGCATATCCAGACCTACACCAACCAACCCCCGCCGGATCCCCTTGCTTGTATTCGATGGTTCTGTTGTACCGCCGCACCCATTCTCTACCCGCGGCACGAGACAAGACCCATGCGACCACCAACGCCTCTCAACCCATCATCCCGCCGCACCCCCCGCGGCTTCTCCCTCCTCGAAGCGCTCTTCGCCGCCGTCGTCCTCGGGATCTCCGTCATGGCAGTCATCTCCGCGATCACCACCGCCCAACAGATCTCATTCGACGGCCAAAAACGAGTCCTCGCCGCAATCGCCGCAGACGACTACATGATCGAACTCGCCACCATTCCCTACACCCTCCTCCCATTCCACGACAACACCTTCCACGCAATCGGGCAGATGACCACCCTCGACGCAACCCCATACCCAAACGCCTTCTGGCCGCTCTCCCGATCAGTCACAGTCACCAACGCAACCGTCGAGGACGACGTCTTCCTCACCACAATCTACGGCCTCCAGGTCGTCGTCACCTGCGACGACGAGTTCCACGAATACGCCCGAGTCGAGATGTTCATCCCAGACCCCGCACAATGATCCACCACAAGCGCACAACCAACCCCTCCCGCCGCGGGCTCTCCGTCCTTGAGCTGATGATCGCCCTCGCGATCACATCCATGGTCGCGCTCACACTCGCAACCGTGCTTACCGCCGCCTCCCGCGGCATGAGCGACGCAGCCTCCACCCGCAGCGCCCTCCAGCGGGTCCACGCCGCCCACGTCCGCATCCGCGCGTACACCGACGCCGCGCTCAACATCCTCGAACACGACCCCAACCAGGGCATCGCCCTCTGGCTCCATGACGAAAAACCCGGCGGGCGCGTCAACCTCACCGAACTCCGTGTCTTCTGGTTCGACTACGACAACGAACGCATCACCATCGAACGCATCGTCTTCCCCGAAGCATGGACGCAGGAAATGAAAGACGCCGCCGATGCCGAACTCCCCCTCGGCGCAGGCTACTTCCTCACCATGGCAGGACAACGCGCCCTCGGCTACACCGAAACATCAACCATCGCCACAGGATGCACCCCAACCGATTTCATCTTCAATAACCCCACAATCATCGAATCCAACAGGCTCACCCTCTCCGCATCCTTCGACAACGGCCGCGGCGCCGCCGAACCAATGCTCCTCGTCTTCGCACTCCCAAACCACAAACAGCCCTCGTAAGTGAAAGAGGTACCGCCAATGAACACCAACACACCGACCACGAATCGTTGCCGTCTGACGCGCTATGTCCAAAGCACGCAGCACGCCCGCGGGGGTGTGGGGGGGCGTGGTATCGCCATGATCCTCGTGCTCATCTCCGTCTCCGTCGCGCTGGTCATCGCGGGTGTCGCGCTGACAACGCGCGATACAACCTCCGCGATCGGGCAGAACGCAACCAGCACCTCCAAGGCAAACTGGGCCGCCGAGTCCGCCGCGAATATCGCCGCGTCCGTGATCTCTAAAAATATCAACACATGGACAGACGCCGTCACGACCGACCTGATGTCCGACTGGGCCTTCGCGGACGCAGATGTCACCGTCACCGTCACCAACGCCGCCGGCCTCGAACCAACCCCCACAGACGAAATCCTCATCATGACCATAACCGCCACATCGGGCGGCATCACCAAGCAGATCGTTAAAGAGGTCGCCGTCACCCAGCCCGTCGATCTGTCTGGCGCGATCAACCCCATGCTCGGCGAATTCGCCATCTTCGCCACCGAAAGATTGGAAATCGCAAACGCCTCCACAGTCCGCGTCTGGCCCGGGTGCCCGACCAGTTCTTCACGACCCGAAGTGGATATCGGCGGCAATTTCGCCTCGATCCTCGATGTCAACATCGACCCCACAAACCTCTACATGGTCCGGTTCTTCCCAATCAGTTCCGGCGCACTGGCAGTACAGGACATGACCACCGACCCCTCCTTCGACGGCGGCGATGTCGTCCCAGTCAATATCCCCACCTACAACACCCCGTGGAGCCCCGGCCTCGACATCCAACCCAACATGGGCGATGTCCTCATCACCGGCAGCGGCAATACCATCACTCTCGATGGCGCCACCGATCCGCTTGTCTTCATGGACTCACTCACTATCGATAACGGTGCCAAGCTTATCATCGCCGGCGCTGTCGAGATGTACGTCCAGAACGACATCACCGTGGACGATGCCTCATTCGTCTTCGAAAATCAGGGCGCGTCCCTCAAACTCTTCACCGGACACCAGGTGATCTTCCAGAACAACGCCTTCGTCGGCACCCGCGACGTGCCGACAAGAGAAGACGCGCTTGTCTCCAATCACCACGCCGATCACCTCCAGATCATCGTCCGCGACGAGGCGTTCCAGAACGGGCACGCTTCTCCGACGATCAGAGTTACGAACGCGCTCGTCAGCGCCGATATCCGCGCTGCCAGAGCCGACGTGCGTTTCGAGAACAACGCCATCCTCATCGGACGCCTCACCGCCCGCCGCGCCGCATTCGACAACGCATCACTCTTCTACGACCCCAAACTCGGCACGGACTCCGGCTTCACCAACCTTGCTGGCCCATGCTACGACCAGGTCACCAGCCTCCCCGTCGCCGGGCTACAGAACGCCCTCGATACATTCAACTGGACACTCGGCGAAGGCTTGTTCTCCACATGGATCACCACGCAGGTCGCAGACGACCCCAACGCCGGATCCTCAGGTGGCGTCCAACTGCTCTCCGATACCGACGGCACATACACCTCCGTCTTCGAGGGCAACTTCCAGCACTAAGAGGGCTATCCCATGACCCGCCGAGCATTCACACTCATCGACCTCTCCATCTCCCTCGCGATCGTCGCGATCGCCGTGGTCGTCGTCATCCCCACCGCCTCGCCCGCCGAGCGCATCCAACTCATCGGCTCCACCAACACCCTCGTCGCCGATATCGAGTTCGCACAATCAGAAGCCCTCGCCAACCCGAGCGACCCCGCGATTGTGCGCTTCGATGTCGTCGCAAACACCTACTGGGTCGCCCGAGCCTCCACACCCGATACGCCCATCATCCACCCCATCAACAACGAGCCATACCTCCGCACTCTCAACGACCTATCCGCCGCTGCACTCTCCATCGACCTCCCCTCCGGAGGCGACACCATCGCGTTTGATAACTTCGGTGCCCTCATCGCCGGGGAAGACACCGTCGCGCGCATCTCCTCAACGACCGACGAACTGTGGATCGTCATCGGTGCAGACACCGGCTTCGCCTCCATCACCGCCGATGACCCGGTCGCCGCACCACCCCCCGAACCGGATCCCGCCCCCGAGGGTGGCGGTGGTGTTGATCTGGGCGGCGGCGGGTTGAGTAAATAATTCGCGGGTACAGACCCGTTTCCTGTAATCCCTCACACCACTCGCCCATATAGATTGGTGGAATGTCACCGCACCCGCGCCATCTCACCATCCTCGCCACCTGCCTGATTGCTGTCAGCATGACCACACACGCCTCGCCTGCCGTCTGCAAGACAGCTTCGCGCGCCCAGAGCGACACCGAAAGCGAACCACACGCAATCGACGCCCTTGCAAGGTGGGTCGAACAAAACTGCACGCCGGCGAAGATCCGCCAACTCACCGAAGACGGCAAGCACTCCGTCCGCGACGCCCTCCAGCAGACTCTCATCGAAGCGCACACCCGCCGCGCCCAGCGCACCGGGCTCTTCTTCTTCGATCCCGACGACGCAACCGACCCCCTCCCCCTCTGGGCAAGACCTGCGCCCGGTCATCAAGCCCGCTGCACCACCGCGGTCCTCCTCGTCCACGGGCTCGACGAACCCGGAGACATCTGGGACGAGCTCGCCCCCGAACTCCACGACGCCGGATTCTGTGTCGCTCGCTTCGAATACCCAAACGACCAGGCGATCGCCGATTCCACCCACATGCTCGCCGGCGCACTCACCACACTCGCCGAAGCGGGCGTCACCGATGTGAACATCGTCGCCCACTCCATGGGCGGGCTCATCGCACGCGACCTCCTCACCGCCCCGGACTACTACGACACCATCACCGCCGACCACCCCGAGTTGCCAAACATCCCGCACCTCATCACCATCGGCACGCCAAACCTCGGCTCCGCATTCGCCCCCCTCCGCACCATCGCCGAACTCCGCGACCAGTTCCACCAGCTCCCGTCCCTCAAAGACATCTCCGCCGCCGATCTCCTCGCGTTCGTCGCCGACGGCGACGGCACCGCGGGGATCGACCTCAAACCCAACTCGCCCTATCTCACCGAACTCAATGCCCGCCCACTCCCCCAGGGCACCCATTTCACCATCATCGCCGGACGCATCGCTCCCGCCGTGAGCGACGGGCTGGCAGACATCCTCGATTCCTCCTTCGCTCGCGCGCTCCTCACAGACGAACAGATCGCCGCGCTGACCACACAAGCCGCCGCCGCCAACGACGCCATCGGCGACGGAGTCGTCTCACTCGACTCCGCCACATCGCTGCAGATCCCCGACACCGAAGTCCTCGACGCCGACCACAGATCCATGCTCCGCACCGTCCCCCTCGAGCGCACGATCCGCCGCTGGACAACCGGCGAAACCCGCACCGAACCACCCGCCATCCCCATCATCCTCGACCGCCTCGCTCCCCACCCTCTTCCCTCCGATCAACCCGCCAGCAACTGACGGGTGCCACGCCTTGTTACGAAGTACAAGGCGTGCTCTTCCTCCCGCGTGCCACTGACCGGTCTTCAGGTCAGTGCCTCTTCATCATTCCTTCGGCTTCGCTGCTACCAAAAAACAAAAAATCCCCTACCCTCAACCCATGGCCCAGCGCCGTCACCACTACGAGCGCGCATTCGAGCGGTACCTCCGCCGACACCGCATCCCCTACGTCTCGGTAGACGAAGCAAAGAAAGCGCTCCTCCCGGATCGCGCCCGATTCGCGGTCACCGAATCCAATCAAGAAACCGACGCCACCAGATCGTTGAAGTCATTCGATTTCGTCGTCTACGCCCCCGACGCAAATTTCCTCGTCGAGGTCAAGGGCCGAAAAGTCCCCAAGTCAATCAACGGCACCACCCGTTCCCGCGCCCGACTCGAAAGCTGGGTCACACGGGAAGACGTCGACTCCCTCCGCGTCTGGCAGTCCCTCTTCGGCGACGGTTTCTGCGCCGTGATCGTCTTCCTCTACTGGTGCCAGCAGGAACCGCCGGACGCCCTCTTCCAGGAAACATTCGTGAGCGACCACCGCTGGTACGCCCTCCGCGCAATCACCGTGGACGACTACGCCGCCGCGATGCGCGTCCGATCCCCCCGATGGCGCACCGTCCACCTCCCCACCGAAGACTTCGAGCGCCTCTCCCACCCATTTTCAGGCCCATGACCCGCCCGCCGCGGAACATCCCACCCCCGCAAATCATCCAACCATCCATCCTTTACACCGCCCCCGACCCCCCGTACCGTGAGAGCATGCCAATGCGATCCCATACACGCTGTTCAAGACTCCTCACCCCGGTGATCATGCTCGCCTGCAGCGCCGCTCCAGCGCTGGGCTCCATCACCCCCCCCGTCCCCTCCGACCCCGGATCGCCAAACAAACTCGCGCTCTACGGAATCGGCGGGTTCCTCGCCATCCTCTGCATCGTCTTCGCCATCATGCCCTCCCAACGCACCCACCACGACTGAATAACACCCTGTCCCCCCTCTCAACAAACCCGGGGAACCACAAAAATGACAAAGTCACAATTCAGAGCACTCATCATGCTCAACGCCGCGCTGCTCGCAATCCTCGCAGCCGTCGTTTTCTCGCCCTCCGCAAACGCCCAGAACAGACCAAACCGCGCTCGCGGCGAATACACCATGGTCTCCGGCGAGTTCCAGGGCGCATCCGAAAATGCCATCTGGATCCTCGACGCCGCAAACCAGGAACTCCTCGCGCTCCGCTGGAACCACTCCCAGAAAAAACTCGACGGCATCGGCTTCCGCGACCTCTCCAGAGACGCCGCACAAACCGGACGCGGAGGACGCTAAGCAATGACCACCCAAACCAACAACACCAATCAAGTCCCCACCGGCGCCACCGTCCTCTGGGCTTCCGCCCTCATCATCGTGGGCATGATCATCGCCAACGCCGCACGCATCCTCCCGGGCAACACCGCCTACGCGGATGTCTCCGAGGTCGCCGACCTCACCGTGCTCACCTCCAGAGCCTCCGACGACAACGACATCCTCGCCGTCCTCGACCGCCGCGGAGAACGCCTCTACGTCTACGCAATCGAGCAGGGACGTTCAGTCGAGCTCTACCAGGTCCAGGACCTCTCCCAACTCTTCACACAGGCCCGCGGCTCCTCCAAACGCCGCTGACCAGCGCGTCCACCCCCAACCCCTGATATCCTCGCCCCGCCAGCACAGCTGAGCGTTCTGAACCGTGCGCGGGCGTCGGCCCCACGCACGAGCCAATACACACCGCCGACGACATCCCTCCCTCACCACGAACGCTCCAGCGCGCACCTCCCGCGCGCCCCGCAAGGCGAAACCATGTCAATCTTCCCCCTCACGCAGTTCGAGGCAGATCTCGAAGCAGACCGCAAACAGCGCGCGCAACAGCAAGCCGAGCTCGAAGCCAAAACCATCGTCGTCCGCTACGGCTCCATGCGCATGATCGCCGAGTACAAATACTCGGGCGATGCCCTCCTCGGGTGCGGCTCAAAGCTCGTCGTCCGCACACACCGCGGCTCCGAAATCGCCACACTCCTCACCACAACCTGCCCAAACGCCGGGTGCGGCTCCGCCGTAACGCGCAAAGACATGCTCGACTACATCGAGGCATCAGGCGGCAAGGACTACCCGTTCTCCACCGACGGCCGCGTCCTCCGCGTCGCTTCCGTCGAGGACATGAACAAACAATCCGCCCTCACCGCCAAACGCCACGAACACCGCAAACTCGTCCAGTCACTCGCCGACAATCACGAACTGGATATGCACATCACCGAGGTCGAGCAGATCCTCGGCGGCGAACGCACAACCGTCTTCTTCACCGCACCAGACCGCGTGGACTTCCGCGAACTCGTCAAAGAACTCGCCAAAGAATTCTCCTCACGCATGGACATGCGACAGGTCGGCGCCCGCGACGAATCCAGACTCATCGCTGACTACGAAAAGTGCGGCCAGCACTGCTGCTGCAAGCAGTTCCTCAAAGTCCTCAAGCCCGTCTCCATCCGCTCCGCAAAGCAGCAGAAAGCAACACTCGACCCCGTAAAAATCTCCGGGCGCTGCGGCCGACTCATGTGCTGCCTCCGCTATGAAGACCAGTCGTACAACGAACTCATCAAAAAACTTCCAAAAATCAAAAAACGCGTCGGCACCCCCGACGGCATCGGCATCGTCGTAGAGCGACAAGTCCTCACACAGATCGTCCTCGTCAAACTCGAAGACACATTCAAACGTGTCGCGTTCCCCGTCGAGGACATCGTCTCCCCGGAAGAAGTTGAAACGGTCCTCGGCAAATACGACCAACCCGTCGAGCCCGCGCCGCTCCTCGAGAAAGAACCCGCTACAGACAAACCCAGTTCCAAAAAACGCCGCCGCTCGCGCAAGCCCCGCTCCGAAAAACAAGACGCCGCCCCGCGAGGCGAGAGCCAGCAACCCACCACGCAGGAGGGCGACACCAGCGCACCGCCGAAGAAAAAACGCCGCCGCCGCAGGTCCAAACGCCCGACCGATGGCGCTCAGCCCCCGCGCGATCAACGCCCCGCAGACGCAGGCAACCAACCGCAACCCGACGGCGCGGGCAACAAGAAAAAGCGCCGCCGTCGTCGCCGCCGCAAACCGGGAGGTGGAGGTGGTGATGGTGGGGGAAGCGGCGGCGGGGGTGATAGTGGCGGGGGCGGTGGTGGTGGATAGCCGGGCGCTCTTTCACCGTGGTGCCACTGATCCGCCGTGGCGGACCAGTAGTCTTCCCTTCTTCCTCTTCTGGGGTGCCATGCTCACACACCAGCATGAGCATGTCTTCTCTTTTCCTTCCTGATGCCTGCTCCCTGATGCCTGCTGCCTTTCCCCTCCTCCCCCGGTATCCTCTCAAGCAATATGTCCGATCAAGAACCCACGCCCCAGCCCGCTCTCTCGCCGCCCCCGCCCGCTGCGCCCGTCGCCACCGCAACCGCGACCCACCCGCCACACGACACCGGATTCAAGGAGACACTCATCTCCCTGCTCATCTCCTTCGTCATGGCCCTCGTCTTCCGCTCCTACGTCATCGAAGCATTCGTCATCCCCACCGGCTCTATGGCGCCCACCCTCCTCGGCCAGCACATGCTCTACCGCTCCGCCCAGACCGGCTACGACTGGACCGTCAACCCCTGGTGGTACTTCAACCGCGATCTACCCTTCCCCGTCCAGGGCGCCGGGCAACGCGGTAACACCCCGCCACCTATCGTCACCGACCCGATGACCTTCTCCGGGCACAACCTCAAGTACTCCCAGAACTACCAGGACCAACACGCCGCTAAACGAAAATTCCGCGGGCACCCCGAGGGCGGCTCGCCAAAGCCCATCCGCGCGGGCGACCGCATCCTCGTCCAGAAATACCTCTACGAAATCTTCGAGCCCGAGCGCTTCGATGTCTTCGTCTTCAAGAACCCCGCCCTCGCCACGCAGAACTACATCAAGCGCCTCATCGGCCTCCCGAACGAACAAGTCTGGCTCGTCGATGGCGATGTCTTCGCCCGCCCCGTCACATTTAATGCCGACGACGAACCACTCCCCGCCGCCGACTGGCAGATTCAGCGCAAGCCCCGCCGCGCACAGAGCGCCCTCTGGAGACCGCTCTTCTCCACCGAATACACACCGCTCGATCCTGCCCGCGACGGCATCGATTGGTTCATCGACCCCTGGATCGCGCCAGGCTTCGACCACCCAACCCGCACATCACTCCGCACCGAACGCCCCGGCGCAACAATCACTTGGGACAACACCAACTGGCCAATCACCGGCTGGGTGCCCTACAACGAATCCGCCATCACCCAGAATCGCACCGGCTTCCGCCTCGCCGACCTCCGCATGCGCGCCGCCGTTACACCGGATACCGATGTGCTCACCTGCACCGCAACCATCGCCTCCCACCAGCACGAATTCCGCGCACGCATCGAGCCGGGCGGCGCTTCGCTCCAGATGCGCCCCGACGACCAGGATGCCCCGTGGCAGACCCTCGCGTCGCACACCGGCCCGCTCCTGCGCGCAGCGCGCAGCACACCCGTCGTCTTCGAGCATGTCGATCAGGCGCTCTCCCTCATCATCGACGGCAAGGTCATCCTGACCGCCGACTACGACTGGTCCCCGGACCAGCGCCTGCTCAACGCCACCGGGCGCGATACCGATTCCTTCTTCCCGGGGCGATCACGACAGACAAACGACCTGCTCAAGCAAGGCACATACAAGTTCGCCAACCCGCGAGTGAGATGGGATTTCGAGGGCTCGCCCGTCACCCTCCACCGCGTCGGGCTCGACCACGACATCTACTACCAGCCCTCGCACCAGCACGGACGCGCCCGCCCCGGGCTCGCAACCCACCCGGCGCGCCCCGCGACAATGCACGCCGACCAGTTCTTCGCACTGGGCGACAACTCCGTCAACAGCGCAGACTCCCGCGCGTGGCACACGATCGACCCCGAATACGCCAAACAGATGTTCGGGATCACAATGGAAGACGACAACATGTCCCGGGGCCAGTACGAAAAAGCAATCGCCGACACCGCCGGGCTCATCCCGCGCAACATGGTGCTCGGCAAAGCATTCTTCGTCTACTTCCCAGCACCGCACTCCCTCGGCGGACGCATCCCCGTGCCAGACACAGGCCGCATCCGCTTCATCCGCTAACAATTCCCCGTGCCACCGATCCGCCGCAGCCGATCAGTGCCCTTCCGTTCCATTTCTTAGGAATATGCAATGCACACCCGGGTGCCGTGGTATACGCCGCAGGCGTAAACCACGACCAAGTCGCCATCATCCGGGTGCCACGCCTTGGTCCGCAGGACAAGGCGTGCTCTAGTGCAGCACCGGGTGGCATGCCAGCGCGTTCGCGCGGGCATGTCTTGTCTCCCGTGCCACCGATCCGCCGCAGCCGATCAGTGCCCTTCCGTTCCATTCCTTAGGAAGAGGCAATGCACACCCGGGTGCCGTGGTATACGCCGCAGGCGTAAACCACGACCAAGTCGCCATCATCCGGGTGCCACGCCTTGGTCCGCAGGACAAGGCGTGCTCTAGCGCGCGTCGGGTGGCATGCCAGCGCGTTCGCGTGGGCATGTCTTCTCTCCTGCCTCTCCCCTGTCGAAGACCCGCCGTGGCGGGGGAGAGGATGTCATCCCGACTTGTCGGGGTGACAGGTGAGGGCTCCCCAACCGACTCCCACCTTCAACCACTCCCTTCTTCCTGATGCCCGGTGCCTGATCCCTGATGCCTCCTCTTTCCCTTTCCTCACAAAAAAGCCACACACGCGCACCGGCGCAGAGTAGCGGATCACCCCGCAGTAACCGACATCATCTCTGTTGTCATCTCTGCCCTTCCATCCGTAATCCGCCCGATAAATACAGTGTTCCTGTGCGCCATCTCCGGGAACAACCCATCCTTTCGTCCGTATAACACCAGTATCCGGGAGCCACAATGAACCCTCGCGCCCTTCTGTTCTTCGCGGCCACACTGCTCATCAGCGCACCCGCTCCCGCGGGCGTGCCCGACTTCGGCTACCAGTGGGCCACCATCACCGACCCCGGCAACCGCCCCACCCGTCCGGAAGAAACGGTCTTTTTCCCAAACACAGAATTCGGCGCGGTGGACCATGTTTACCGTATGTCCACCACCGAGGTCTCCGTCGGGCAGTGGTTCGAGTTCGTAGGTGCCTTTCTCACCGTCTTCCCCGGGCGATATGGCTCAAACCTCACCGGGATCGCGATCGATGATTTCTTTATGCAGCCGGAACTCAATCCCGGGCATACCTTCGACGAACCAGCCAACATGAGCTGGGAGTACGCCGCGCGGTACGCCAACTGGCTCCACAACGACAAGGCGATCACCGCCGGTGCCTTCTCCAATGGCGTGTACGACACATCTACTTTCACGTTCAATCCAGACGGTTCGTCGAACCACCAGATGCAGCATGATCCGGGCGCGAAGTTCTGGATCCCGACGCACGACGAGTGGGTCAAGGCAGCCTACTGGGATCCAGACAAGAATGCTGGCGAGGGCGGGTACTGGAAATACCCCTACGCCTCCGACACGCCCCCTGTCTCCGGATTCCCAGAAGACGGCGGCATGACCAACGTCGGAGCGGGCTTCTTCGACCCCGAGGGCTTCCCGATCGCCGTCGGCTCATACCCGAACGCCTCCGTGCCGTGGGGATTATTCGATGTCTCCGGAGGGATGGCGGAGTACACAGAGACTGGCTTTGACGGGGGACTAAACGGGTTTCGATGGCGCAGAGGGTCTTGGTTCTCTCTGCCGGATGGCCAGGATTTTTGGGATGCAAGCGATTGGAATTCAACCGTTTCTGTCAGAGGTGCAGGGCTCACAGGCCTGAGAGTTGCGGCACAACCCGTCCCTGCACCACCAGCACTCGTCGCGATGGCTTGTGCGGTATTTATCACAACGCGAAGAAGAAAGAGAGGAATCCAATGCAATCTAAACTCTACGTCGGTGTTATTGCCTCCTTGATGATCTCGGGCATGGCTCATGCGGTCGTAACCGCTCCTGTAAGCGCGCTTGCAAATACCACCATCACAAATGTTGGGCTCAATCGCTATCAGGTTGATATAACAGTCACGGGAAACGCTGGAGCCGTCGTCCTAGAAGGAGATATTGATGATCACATTACTCAGATCTCAATAAATTTTCCTAACTCATTTTTACAAATTCTCAACTTGGCTGTCAGGGGAGAGAATTCACTGCCTGGAATTGCAGCAGTGGAACGCATCCAACAGGGGGGGAATTTTTCATCGAAAACTATCATTACCCAATTTGATATAGCAGGAGATCTGGGAGTTCCTGGAGGTGTGACAGACAGAGTTGACGTACACACAATCCAGTCAATGAACATCGGGGGTGATCTTCGGGCGGATGTGCGTGCCGATCTTGGATCCGGCACGAGGCTGATCGACAATCTGGTCGTCGATGGAAGCATTCTGGGTGGGCACGTCAGGGTTCAGGGGGGGAACTTAAATTCACTAACGGTTGCAGGTGATATCGTCGGCGATGCGTCGAGCGATCCATCAGAAGTGATCGCGACCGGAACGATTGGGTTCGTGCAAGCAGCATCTATGAATGAAGTTCTGATCGGGGATAGTAATGCAATATCGGGCAACTCAACCGTTGGAACCGTCGAGTGCTCTGGCAATTTTTTCTCAACAACACCCATGACCATGGTGTCATTAGATTCTCTTCGAGTTGATGGTGACTATGATGCTGACATTACGATTCAACAACCGCTAGACACAACCGATCGAATTCGCGTTGGCGGGAGCTTTGCTGCCTCTGGATTCATCAGGCTTCCCGCAAGCGGCCTGCAAGGACAAATCATCATCAACGGCGAAGATGTCGCGGGAACCTGGGACGGCACAGTCACCGTGGGCGCCACCTCACTATCAAGCCCAAACTATGCGAACACTTCCGGTTCGCTTGGTGGCGGGGCGGCCGGAGAAGTCCCATTCGATCTGCACAACGAAGACTGCGAACCCGTCGATGGCGCTGTCATCTCCTCGACAGCAGCCAAGCCGTCGGTCATCTCGCTGCGCCACTACGGCCCCATCGAGTTCGATGTGGGCGCAACGCCCATCCGCATGGAACGCCAGCAGCAGGAATGCACGAACCCCGCCAACTGGGCGGATGTAACTTCTGACTTCACATTTGCTGTCGGGGCAAATCCGAACATTCTGGAAGCGACCCCGGTATCCCAGGCCAACTTCCTGTGCGGGTACAGGTATCGTGCCGTGCATAACCCGGCGCCGACCGGCAACGACCGCCTCCGCTGCACACAGATCTTGTGAGTGAACCGGATGCTGGTGTCTACTTCGACTACGAGTTCACGCTCGTGCGTTGCGATGGCGATGCCAACAGCGATGAATTGATCGACGTGAATGACATCTCGTATGTGTTGTTCAGGCTCGCCGGCGATCCCTGCGATGGCGGCGACGCAAACTTCGACGGAGCAGTGGATGTCAACGACATATCCTACGTCCTGTTCCGCTTGGGTAATTCCTGCGGTGGCGCAATGGCGATGATGGGCGGCCCCGGCGCAACCATCACCGGGCAGGACGTCATCGAAGAAATGGGATTCAGAAACTTCCGCCAGTTTGAGCGATTCATCAGCACTCTCGGGAGCGACGCCGAAACCATCGTCCCGCCGATGGTCGAAGCAGCGATCCAGACGCTGACCGACTAAGGTTCTCCCAACCTCGAATAATCACCAGAGGCATCGGATCATGCTCCGGTGCCTCTTTCTATTTTACCCTCGTCTCCGCTATAGCTGTCTCTGCACCTTCAAGCGTTTTTGTTCTTTGTGGTGGGACCACATTGCCTTGCTCCAGGAGAAAAAGAGCAGCGCAGTGATCTAATAGTCTCTCCGCCGACGCCGAGCCGGCGCCATGACCACCACCCCCGCGCACCCCAGCACAACCGACGCCGGGGCGGGCACGAGTCGGATCTCGCCGATCGCGTAGTCAGTATCGGGCATACTCCCCGCGTCAAACGTAACCCGCAGCATGTCCGTCGCGCTCAAGCTCGCCGTGCTCACCCCGCCCAAGTCAAACCGAAGCATCTGTGCGCCACTCGATATCGATTGTGAGATCAAAAACGACGCCCGCTGCGTGGGTCCGACCCCACTGATGAGTTCCACCGTTGCCACCACTCCGCCGCGATCCGCGTAGAGCATGTCGATCTCAAGATACCGTTCGCTCGGGGCAGACAGGTCCATGCTCATCGATCCCCCGGTGCTGTACTCCAGGCGCAGGATCGCGCCGGAGTCCACACCGCCGTCGTAGATCAGCGCGCCCTGGATATCGCCCTCGCTGATCCGGACAAAGTGCCCCGCGCTGGAACTCACATGCTCGAGCGCAGCGCCCCGGAACCCGCCCAACACATCGTTCAACCGCCCACGCCAGAGCGCGGTGCCGATGTTCGGCGCACCATGCGAAGGCTGCCCGACCCACAACTCCATCATCGCCTGCGGCGCATGGTCAAACGAATCAATAATCCTGCCAGCCTGCGCATGCGACACAACCGTGCCGCAAGCCGCGAGCGCAACGATACCACTACAAATACGCATGAATGTATTTCTCCAAACTCGTTTAAGATGTGCCGACCAATCGGGTGCCGGTGCGCACCCGATTCAAGCGCCCTGCGCGCTGTTAGGCGCGCAGGGCGTTCCCTCTTGCTCACCGGCTCCGGGCGCAAGCGCCCGGAAATGTCCCCCGGCGAATCCCGCGTGCTGGCGTGAACCGACACGCGGGGGGTGTGGTGTGGAGTGCGCAAATTGGGTGCGCGTCCCCCACTGAGAGGAGTCAGAACATGTGCGCACCGCGCTAGCGGGTGCGGACAGATGACATCTTGGTGCGCGGGAGGGCGGGTGCCGCGTGGGAACAACTCTCGCGGTGCGCATGGATATGCGCTGCGTGAACAGTCCTACGCGACGGGTACGCGGCCCGTGCGCCGAGGTCTATGATGTTGCTGGTGGGGAGACACACTTCCCTGTTCTCAACGCCAGCACCGTCCATGTATGTGCGAACACGGGCGGTTGGAATGAACACAAACCGGGGAGGTTGCCCCGGGCGGTTCTGGATCGGCGCCTGTGTGTGCGCCGGATGGTTGCGGAAAAAGACTCCTCCGCGGGGGTGGGATCAGCACGCCCCGGATTGATCAGCAATCTCGAAGTGACGTGTTTCGATCCTCGTGCTACATGCACTATGCGCGCCATATGGGATGGTGCAAACGGCAGATGTCGGAAAATGCGCACCGGCGCGGGGGGCGTGCGCACGGGGTGGTCCGGGGGCACTTATCCGGTGCGCACGTGGCCTGGGGGTCGATATTTTCGGGGACGGTTTTGGTCGGTTTTTGCGCCGTTCGGCACACCGGCGGGGGAATAATCGTCCGGATATCATACTTCGTGAGGCAGACGGAAGGAGCACGGATGAGCGTGATGCAGATCATTCTCGCGGTGATCGGGGCGTATCTGGCGGTCGGGATCGTCTTCGCGATTGTCTTTGTACTTGCTGGTGTTGTGCGCATCGACCCGGCGGCGGCGCGGAGTTCGGTGCGGGCGCGGCTTATATTTATGCCCGGCGCGGCGGCGTTGTGGCCCTTGCTTGCTTTGCGGTGGGCGCGATCGGCGCGGGGTAGTGTGGTGAGTGTGGTGAGTGTGGTGAGTATGGTGGGTATGGGGAGTGGGGGGAGCGGTGGGGCGCAGCGGAAACTGCATGTGGTGCTGTGGTGTGTGGTGGGGCCGATCGCGCTGGCGGTTGTGGTGGCGGCGCTGGTGATCGGTGGCGCGGTTGGGGGTGCGGCGTGAGCAATTCGTATCGATGGGTGCAGTGGAATCGGCATAAGAAGGTGTACGATCTTGTGCTGGTTGGCGCATGCGTTTGTTATCTGATCGCGTTTGTTGGCGTGAGTTCGGTAGTACACTTGGGGGATCACGCGGTATCGCCTCCGGTGCTTATGATTCGCGGATTCGGGACGCTGGCGATCGTGCTGCTGCACGTGATCCTGGCGATCGGGCCTCTGGCACGGCTCGACGATCGGTTCAACGCGCTACTGTATAACCGCAGGCATATGGGGGTCGTGTTTTTCTGCTGCGCGCTGGGGCACGGGGCGCTGAGTTTTCTGTTCTACGGCGGGTTCGGTGTGCGGGATCCTGTGAGCGCGGTGCTGGCATCGAGCGGGGGGGATTTCGCTTCTGTCAGCGGGTTCCCGTTTGAGGTGCTGGGCGCTGTGGCGCTGGGTGTGTTTTTTGTGATGGCGGCGACGAGCCACGATTTCTGGCTGGCGAACCTCGGGGCGCGGGTGTGGAAAGCGGTCCATATGTGCGTGTACGGCGCGTACTGGATGGTGCTGTTGCATGTGACGCTCGGTGTGCTGCAGAGCGAGGGGAGCACGGCGTACCGGGTGCTGCTGGTCGGCGGCGCGCTCGGGCTGATCGG
>JAJDDG010000049.1 GCA_029260435.1 Phycisphaerales bacterium
GCTGCGGGGAGCCATGCTGCGGGGTCACCGGACGCGGGTTCGACCTTGAAAACAAGCGTGCGCCCGGGGATTGCGTGGATGATTCGGGCGGCGGGTTTGAGGCGGGTGATTGTTTTTCGTGGGCCGCTCTGGGCGAGCGCGGGCGCGCCTAGAGTGAGAATGGTGAGGCACAGCGCGATCGCGCTTAAGAGCGCGGCGCGGCGGGGCGATATGTGGAGAGGTGGTTTGGTTCGGGGGTTCAACATCTGAGGGAAAACGAGGGTAACAGGATGGTCGAGCGACTGGCAGATGGACGGGTGGAGTTCAAGATGCACGCGCCGCGGGCGAGAGAAGTCCGCGTTGTGGGGTCGCTGGGGAGTGAGATCGAGATGAAACCGTCGGGTGATGGGTGGTGGCAGGGAGTGAGTACTGTCGCGCCGGGGGACCACGAGTTCCGGTATCTGGTGGATCAGCGTCGGCTGGTGACGGACTGGGCGGCGGGCGGCGTGCGGTTCGAGCGGGGGGAATGGATCAGCCTTTTGCACGTCGAGGGGCTTGAGCGGGGTGATCCCCGCATTGCCGCGTAACAGCGATGAAGTCCGGATAACGGACTTGCATTCCGTATCTCTGGCGGTCAGACTCCGCGCTCACTCGATATGAGGAGCGCAACATGCAGAAGCTGACAGCAGGGATAGCGGCAGAGTTCGTGGGGACGTTCGGGCTGATGTTCGTCGGCGGGGCGGCCATCATTAACGGAGAGGGTCTGGTGGTGGTTGCGCTTGCGCACGGGCTGATCCTTGCGGTGTGTATCAGCGCTGTGATGCATATCTCGGGCGGGCAGCTCAACCCGGCGGTCTCGATCGCGCTGGCGGCGACGGGGAAACAGAAATGGGATCGAGCGATTATCTTTGTCAGTGCGCAACTTGGGGGTGCAGCAGTAGCGGCGGTGGTGCTCAAGGCGACCTTTCCGGCGGATGCGGTCGAAGTTGCGCAGCTGGGCGCGACGCTCGGTTCGGCGACGAACCCGGGAGTCATCCTGATCCTTGAGATTATTGCGACGTTCTTCCTGATGTTCGTGATCATGGGGACAGCGGTTGATCCGCGCGGGGTCGGCAAAAACGCAGCGGTCGGCGGGTTCGGGATCGGGCTGACCGTCGCGGCAATGATCCTGGCGATCGGGCCTATGACGGGCGCTTCGCTCAACCCGGCGCGGAGCTTCGGGCCTGCGTTCATCGGTGATTACTGGCAGCTGCACGCTTGGTACTGGGTCGGGCCGATTGTCGGCGCGGTGATCGCGGCGTTTGTCTGGAAGGTGGTGATGGAAGACAAGGGCAACGAGAACGCTAACTAAGCTGGCAGAGGCGCCTGGGTGGGCATGGTCGCGAGGATGTCGCGGACGATGGCGTCTGTGGTGTAGCCCTCGGCTTCGCCCTCGAAGTTCAGGATGATGCGGTGGCGCAGCGCGGGCAGGGCGATGGACTTGATGTCCTCGATGCTCGCGGCGGGTCGGCCCGCGACCAACGCACGGCACTTTGCGCCGAGGACGAGTGCTTGTGCTGCGCGGGGTGAAGCGCCGACGCGGACATATTTGCTGACATTGGATGGGGCGAACTCGCCCGTTGGGTGGGTCGCGAGGACGAGGCGGACGGCGTAGTCCTGGACATGCTCTGCGATCGCGACGCGGCGGACGAGCTGCTGGTGCGCGAGGATGCGCTCGGCATCGAGCACGGGCTCGATCTCGACGGCGGCGGCGCTGGTGGTGCGGTTGAGGATCTCGCCGAGCTCTTTGCGAGACGAGTACCCGACGACGAGTTTGAAAATGAATCGGTCGAGCTGCGCCTCGGGGAGCGGGTAGACGCCCTCCTGCTCGAGGGGGTTCTGTGTCGCCATGACGAAGAAGGGTTCGGGGAGTGGGTGCGTAACGCCGGCGACGGTGACGGAGCGTTCCTGCATCGCTTCGAGCAGGGCGGACTGGGTTTTCGGTGTTGCGCGGTTGATCTCGTCTGCGAGGAGGATCTGCGTGAAGAGTGGGCCGCGCTCGAAGACGAATTGCTTGCCGGCTTCGGTCTCGCGGACGATTGTGGTGCCGGTGATGTCTGCGGGCATGAGGTCCGGTGTGAACTGGACGCGGGAGAAGTCGAGGTGCAGCGCCTGGGCGAGGGTGCGAACGAGGAGCGTTTTGCCGATACCGGGCACGCCTTCGAGGAGGATGTTGCCGGAGGTGAAGAGGCAGGTGAGCACGGCGTCGATGATGTCTTCGTGCCCGACGATGGCGCGCTGGACCTGCTCGCGGACGGCGGCGTGGTCGCGTTGGAACTGCTCGATGAGTTTGCGGGTTTTGTCGTTGTCTGGCGTTGCCATGTGTGCTCCATGCTTGTGGAAGGCACATGATAGGGCGAACAAGACATGCTCACCCCTTCGGTGTGAGCATGCCACCCTTCCGATTCGAGAGTGAACGGCACTGACCTGAAGACAGGTCAGTGGCACGACAACGCACGCCTTGCCCTGCGGGCCAAGGCGTGGCACCCACTACTCTATGTGACAGGTGGGAGGTCGAAGAGTCGCTGGATGAGGTCGTGTGTATCGGTGAGGTGGGAGACTCGGGGGAGGAGATCGGCACCGGGGCCCAGCGCGAGGGAGATGACCGGATCTGAGGTGTGATTCGGGGAGTTGAAGGCGACGCCGAAGTGGTTGGCTGCGATGGCGCCCATGACACAGGTGGTGTTGTCCGCCTCTTCGAAGGCGTCCGCGGGGCGGTTGTCCAGGGTGCGGTTGAGCATGGTGCGTTCGACGGTGGAGAGTTCGGCGTTGATCGCCCGCTGGAAGAGGTCGGCGAAGGCGTCGGGCGTGCGCCCGGTGGTGGGTAGTGCGCGGAAGTGCTCGAAGACCCATTCGAAGGAGTGCTTCGCGCTGGCGAGGTTGGCGAGGTAGCGGTCGTATGAGCCGTAGCGGGCGATGCCGGGGTTGGCGTTGGCATGATCTGTTGTGACAATGACGAGTGTTTCGGGGTCGTCCTTTGCGTAGTCGAGGGCGACGCGGACGGCGTCGTCGAAGGCGAGCATGTCGTGGACGAGTGCGGCGGCGTCGTTGCCGTGCGCGGCGTGGTCCACGCGGGCTCCCTCGATCATGATGCAGAATGCCTCGCGTGTGTTTGCGAGGTGGTGGATGGTTGCCCGGGACATCTCGGCGAGGGAGGGCTCGGCGTCGGTGCGGTCGATCTCATAGCGCATGTGCCAGTCGGCGAGGAGCGCTGCGTGGCGGCCGGGTGTGCCCATCGCCTTGAGGAAGGCGGTCTTTGTGCGCTGCACGGTGATCGACGGGTCTTGTGCGAGTTGCTCGTCGCTGCACTCGCGTCCGCCGCCACCGACAATGAGATCGATTTTGTAGTCCACGTACTGATCGACAACCGCGCGGTACATGGAACGCTTGGGGGCGTTGACCGCGAAGGCTGCGGGCGTGGCGTCCTGGATGAACGTGGTGGAGACGAGACCGATGGCTTTGCCGGCGTGGCGTTTGGCGCGGACGAATATCGGTTCGGGCGAGCGGTGTTCGGGGGTGTAGCAGAGCACGCCGTTGTTCACGCGGTGCCCGCATCCCCAGCACGAGGCGGCGGCGGCGGAGTCTGTGACGAGGGAGTTTGCGCAGTCTGTGTTGACGAGGGATGTGGTGATGCTCGGGTCGGCGAGCATGTCGTACATATGGAGGTTGCGCCCGAGTGTGTGGCGGGCGTGGATGTTGGCGACCTGGAGGGAGCCCGTGCTCATGCCGTCGGCGACGAGCATGATGAGGTTGCGCGGGCGGTTGGGCTTGGGCTTGCGCGGCTCTGCCAGAGCACGCGACGCGGGGGCTGCGGCGAGCAGCGCGGCGGCGGATGCGGCGGTCAGGAACTCGCGGCGGTCGAGTGACGAGTGCGGGGGAGAGGGTGGCATGGGGGTATTGTGCGCTGGTTGTGGGAAGATCGCGCTGGGAATCCGGAGCGGGGATAGAGTGTGGGCATGGCACGACGCATTCTGATCGGTCTGGTTCTGCTCCTGGGTTGTGGCGTGGTCGCGACGAACGCGGCGGAGGATGGTGTAGTGAAGACGCAGCACAAGGCGAACCTGCTGGCTGATGAGACGAGCCCGTACCTGCTCCAGCACCAGTTCAACCCGGTGGAGTGGCACCCGTGGGGGTCCGAGGCGCTGGAGGAAGCACGGCGGCGGGGGTGCCTGATTTTTCTGAGCGTGGGGTACTCGACGTGCTATTGGTGCCACGTGATGGAGCGGGAGAGCTTCGAGGACGAGGGTGTGGCGGCGGTGATGAACGAGCGGTTTGTGTGCATCAAGGTGGACCGGGAGGAGCGGTCGGATGTTGATGACATCTATATGCGCGCGGTGCAGATCTACCAGCAGGGGCGTGGCGGGTGGCCCATGAGCGTGTGGCTGACGCCTCCGGGCGCGCGGGGCCCGGATGATCCGGGGCTTGAGCCGGTGTACGCGGGGACGTACTTCCCGAAGGCGCAGGGGCGCGGGCGGGTGTCTTTCCCGGAGATCTGCGCGAATATCGACGATGCATGGAAGGCGCAGCCTCAGGCCGTGCTCACGCAAGCGGCACAGGCGACGGCGTCGATCCGCGAGCAGCTCGGGCGCGCGACCGAAGCGGTGCGCGTTGGCGAGAGCGCCGTCGGGCAGGCGATCGCGCTATTGGTGCGCATCTACGATCGGCAGAATGGTGGATTTGGCAGCGCACCGAAGTTCCCGCAGCCGGTGTACCTGGAGTTCCTGATGGCGGTGGAGGAATCGATCGATGACGCGCCGACGCGGGGTGTGGTGCGCGACGCGATCCGCAAGACACTGGACGCGATGGCAAAGGGCGGGATGTACGACCAGGTTGGCGGCGGGTTCCACAGGTATTCGACGGACGAGAAATGGATCGTGCCGCATTTCGAGAAGATGCTGTACGACAACGGGCAGCTCGCGAGCCTGTACGCGAAGGCGAGCCAGACGGACTACGGGACGGACCTGGATCGGCGGATCGCGCGGGAGGTGTGCGATTACGTGCTTAAAGAGATGCGCGACGGGAGCGGGGCGTTCTGGAGCGCGCAGGACGCGGAGGTGAACGCGCGGGAGGGACAGAACTATCTGTGGACGCGAGGGCAGTTTGATGAGGTATTGGGGGAAGATGACGCGGCGTTCGCGGCGTTGGTCTTTGGTGTGAACAAGGGGACGAACTTCCGCGACCCGCACCACCCGGAGGACGGGAAGTTCAACGTGCTGGTGCTCACTGCGGACGACGGCGAGATGAGCGAGAAGTTCAAGATGGAGGCTCGGGCGTACCGCGAACGGTTGGAAAATGTGCGCGAGCGGCTGTACGCGTCGCGGGCGCTGCGTGATCAACCGATCACAGATGACAAGGTCATCGCGGGATGGAACGGGCTGATGATGCGCGGGTTCGCGGAGACGGCGGTCGCGCTGGGGGAAGCGACGTACCTGAACGCTGCGCGCGGCGGCGCGGATGCGCTGTGGACACAGATGCGCGCGGATGACGGCGGGCTGCTGCGGACGATGCGGGAGGGGCACGCGAAGACGGATGCGGTGCTGGAGGACTACGCGCTGGTTGTCAGCGGGTTGCTCGCGATCGAGCGC
Organism: Phycisphaerales bacterium; assembly: GCA_029260435.1. GTDB lineage: Bacteria > Planctomycetota > Phycisphaerae > Phycisphaerales > UBA1924 > OFTM74. The sequence continues at coordinate 5,604 of JAJDDG010000049.1, forward strand.
GCGGCGCGGGCGATGGGCGAGGACTCGGGCGGCTCGCTGGAGCGCGCGATCGAGCTGATCGATATCGCGGAAGAACGGTTCGGTGATCCCACAAAATCGGGCGTGCTGTACGACACCGAAGCGGGTCGCTCGGATCTGATCGTGCGGGCGGTGAGCGCGTACGACGGGGCGGTGCCGTGCGGGATGAGTGTGATGGCGATGAGTTTCGTCGAGCTGCACGAGCTGACCGGCAAGCGGGCGTGGCTCGAACGCGCGGTGGATACGATCGGCGCGATGGGCGGCACGGTGAAGGAATCGCCGGTTGGGTCGGCGGTCGCGACGCGGGCGCTGTACTACGTGCTGGGCGTGGACGGCAACGCGATGACGCGCCTGCCCGTGAGCGATGGCGCCGAACCGATGGAATCGCCCGTGCAGATCATGTCGGACACGGAACGGGTGAGCATTGGCGACGCGGGAACGACACTCAAGGTGCGGCTCGTGATCGATGAGGGGTGGCACGTGACGGCGGCGGAGCCCGGCGCGGAGGGGCTGATCGGGCTTGATGTGCGGATGGCTGGGGGCGACGGGGTGCGCTTGTCGATCGAGTACCCGGAGGGCGAGGAGCTTCGTATCGAGGGGATTGATGGCGCGGTGCGCGTGTACGAGGGCACGGTTGAGCTTGAGATCACTCTCGAGCGCGACGGCGCGGCGTGGAGCGGGCGGCCGATGATCGTAGTACGGTACCAGGCGTGCACGGATCGCGCGTGCTACGAGCCGATGGTTGTGTCGCTCGATGTCGCGATCGACCCGGGTTGAACCTGTTTGATTACGGGCAGGGGCCGAGTCGGAAGATGATGAACGAGATATCGTTGACATCGATCACCGAATCGGAGTTGGTGTCGGCTCGGGAGGGCGTGGCGGTGCCAACTCGCGCAAGAACATAGACCAGGTCTTCGACGTCCACCGCGCCGGATTGATCGGCGTCCGCGGTGCAGGGGGCGGGTGGTGCGAATGTGAATGCGCTGGTTGCGGGGCTCGAAGCGGTGGAGCCCACCGCGTTGTTCGCGGTGATGTTCCACGTGTACTCGCCCGGAATAGTGAGAATGTCAGGCGGGAGCGTGAACCGCTGGATCGCTTCTGGCTGGGGCTCGATCTGGTTGGAGTAGATGATCGCGCGGGGTGCGTCGATCGCGCTTATGGAGAGCGTGTAGCTTTGTGCGCCTGTTGAGGGGATCCAGAGGAATTCGGGTGTGGGTGTATCAACGATCGCGCCGGGGACGGGCAGCACGAGGAGGGGTGCGGGCGGCGGGTTGCCCTGTGTTACGAATGTGCGGACGGGGGACATTGTTTCGCCCGCTTCGTTGATCGCGTTGACGCGCCAGTAGTAGCGCGATGCCTGCTCGAGCGGCGCGGACTGGATGTCGATTGATGTGAGCGCGGTCTGCACGGCGATCTCGGGGGAGGTGAATGTGGGGTCATCGTCGGCCTGCAGTTCGTACAGATCCGCGTCCGGTGAGGGCAGCCATTGGAAAAAAGGCGAGGGGGAGATGCCTGTTGCGTCCTGCGCCGGGGTGAGCAATTCGAATGCGCCGGGGAGCGCGGGGAGTCGGAGCAGCCACGCCTCGGGTTCGCCGCGCGGGTTGAATCCCTCGCCGACGATTGTGTGCGCATCATCCGAGATGCCGCGTGCGGCGAGCAGTCGCCACCCACCGAGGTCTATCCCGAGTTCGGTGTTCGCGTACTCGTCCAGCGCGCGGAGACCGTCGTTTTCCGTCCAGATGAATGCCCTGAACCCGGATTCATCGGACGCCACGCCGACGATGACCGAGGCGTCGCGGTTGGTGGAGAGCGCGGCGGAGAAGGTGGTGCCGCCATCGAGATCGGCGAGGGTTTCGAACACGCCCGGCGCGGTCCATCTTGCTGCGAGAGTGGCGCCGGGTGTTTCGACTCGCCCGACGACGACGAGTCCGTCTGAGGAGATGTCTTCGGCGCGGGACGACGCGATGCCCTTTGTGCCCGGTGTGATGAGAGATCGCATGCCATCGAAGCGGTTCCAGATGAATGCGTGCTCGCCCGATGTGCTGCTCGAAACGCCGACGACTGTGTCGCCCGATGCGTCGGTCGCGATGCCCTCGCTTGAGCGCGGCGATGTTGCGTCCAGGAAACCGATGGGGAGCATGCCCTGCTCATCCGTCCACCGGAAGGCCTGCGTATCAGCGTTCGCGTCGGTAGACGCACCGACCACTACGGAGGCGTCGGTGTTGCAGTCGTTTGCGAGAGATTGCGCCGCGGGGATGGGAGCGAGCACGCCGAGGTCATTCAATACGCCTCCCGGCTCGTAGATGAACGCGCGATCGCCGAGCGGTGCGTCGTACCGCCCGACGATGGCAGCGGCGTTGTCCGCGGCGGCGCTGGCGATGCCGGTGACGGGGTCGGAGGAAGAAGGCGAAGCGGTGAGGAGCGCGGAGGATCGCGTTCGGTAGAAAAGGACCGGGAACTGGGTGCTCATCTCGCCGACAACGACCGAGGCGTCGCGCGCGATATTCTGCGCTCGAGAGAAGGGCGAGTCCGCGGTTGGTCTGGCGAGGCCGACAAAGTAGGCGTCGGAGGGTTGGGGCAGCGCGTTTATTGTATCCGGCGCCCGGACCAGCCCGGCACCGAATGTGTTGTCGCGCCCGGGCGCACCGAGATCCAGAGCGGAAGCGGCGAGCGCGTCGCGGAGGATGTCGGGCGAGAGGTAGGCGAAGGATGAAGCCGCGAGCGCGGCGACACCCGCCGCGCCCGGTGCGGCGTACGAGGTTCCTGACACAACGTCGTAGTCGCCCGGGTCGGACCCAGCGCTGCCCGAAGGATCGGTGGTAATTACATTCACACCCGGTGCGACGAGATCGAGATTCGGACCCCGGTTCGAAGAGCTCGCGATATTCGCGTTGTGGTCGATCGAACCGACCGAGATAACACTCGGGTATCTCGCGGGGTAATCGACGGTCTCGAACCCGGCGTTGCCCGAGGAGGCGAAGTGCAGCATGCCGGCGTTGCGGGCTTCCTCGTACGCTTCTTCTACCGCAGGGGAGAAAGCGATTTTGAGCGATGTATTTGTGATGCGTGCGCCGTTGTGCGATGCCCAGAGCAACGCGTTGATGAGCCATGTGTCCTGCACAACCCCGGTGTTTGAACAGGGTGGCTCGTCCGAGACGAACACACGCGCCGACATGACGGTACACCCGGGCGCGACACCCGAGCCGCCTATCGCGTTGTTGATGCGTGCGCTGACACGACCCGCGACGCGCGTACCGTGCGAGTCGCAGAGTTCGACGGGGCGGCCGTCGTCCTGCGCGCTGGGTGAGAAGGTGAAATCTCCGCCCGGGATCTGATTGATATCCGGGTGAGACTGCTGGACGCCATCGTCGAGGATCACGATGCGGACATCGGGTGATCCGATAGTGGTATCCCACGCGGCGGATGCACCGAGATCGATCCCCGGGGTGCCGCCGGATTGCCCGGTGTTGCGGAGCGACCAGTCCTGAACGAAGAGCGGGTCGTTCGGGATGAGGGACTTTGTGGCGAGATGGATGTACTCGGGATGCGCGAAACGCACGCGCGGATCGGATGCGAGCGCATCGGCAAGCGCCAGGACATCGAACGCGTTTCGGAAAGACGTATCGATGCGCCGGATGCGCGAGCCCGGCGCGATCGGGGCGAGGGGCGCATCTATCAGGGTGCTGACGATGCGGTGTTGTTCCTGCTGTGCGCAGACGGGCTGGAACGCGATAAGGATGGACTGCATGGGGATCGCACGGGCACCGGTATCATCGATCAGCACCGGCGCCGCGAACACGAGTGGGTCTGCATCGATCATGAGCTGGCACAGGAGGTCGATCGCCGGCTCGCTCTGGAGTGCTCGGGTCGGCTCGGCACCCGCAGAGATCAGCGACCACCCCGCGATGGGCAGCGCGGTGCGCGCGGGGCTGTTCGGCAACGCGACACGCGGGGATCGGTTGTGCAGAGCAATCTGCCCGGGCAAAACGCGGAGCCCCGGAGCGGTCTCTGCATGCGCAACACAACAACTCGCCAGCAAAGCGGCAGCGACAGCGAGCACACGTGATGACAAACGCAACACCTGCATAAACCACCTAGCCGGTGCATGAGCGCAAGTCCATTCTCAGGCTCATGTTGCACGGGCTTCGACCGCGATTATCCGGGGTGAACGCCCCTGCACCAACGCCTTTCTTACATATAACATTGCGTGCATTATCGGCCCGGGGTGATACATCCGTTCGGAGGGCGAACAGTTCTGTAACTCGTTGTTATTCAGGATGTTATATCGCTGGCACCATCGGGTGAGCGAATCGTGAGGGCACCGAATAAATGAGGGGACGTTTGCCCTACGCGAGCGCGGTGCGGAATGCACGAGCGATCACGTCGGTGTGGGCGGCATCGACGCCGAGGTGGAAGACCGCCCGGATCTGGCTCGGTGCGGTGTCCAGAATGAGCACGTCCTCGCGCTCAAGCGCCCCGACGACGCTAGAAGCAGCGAGGCTCGGGTCGGTGATCGAGGCGTAGAACATGTTGGTCTGCACCGCGGGCAGATCGATCTCGAACGCGGGCAGGTCGTTGACGAGTTGGGCGATTGTCCGCGCCGCGGCGTGGTCCTGCGCAAGCCGGTCGATGTTGTTGTCCAGCGCGTAGATCGCCGCGGCGGCGAGGATGCCCGCCTGACGCATAGCGCCGCCGAACATCTTGCGGAAGTGTCGCGCGCGATCGATTGTTTCTGTATTTCCGATCAGCGCCGAACCAACCGGTGCGCCGAGCCCCTTGGAGAAGCAGACGGAAATGGTATCGAAGTACTGCGCGGCGTCGGCGGGTGCGTACCCGCCCGCGACGCAGGCGTTGAAGAGGCGTGCGCCGTCGAGGTGGCGGATTAGACCGCGCTTGCGCGCTCGCTCGGTCACGGCGCGGAGTTGGTCCATCTGCCAGACAACGCCCCCCCCGCCGTTCATCGTGTTCTCGACGACCAGCATGCGCGACTGTGCATAGTGATGATCGTGCGGGCGGATGAGCGGGTCTATGTCGTCGGGCTCGAAGAGCCCGCGGGGTGTGTGCATCAGTGCGAAGGAACACCCGGAGAGTGCGGCGGCGGCGCCGGTTTCGTGTTCGTAGACATGAGAGAGGGCGTGGGCGATGATCTGGTCGCCGGGGGATGTCTGCGCACGGATGGCGAGTTGGTTGGCCATGGTGCCCGAGGGGACGAAGAGGGCCGCCTCCTTGCCCAGCAGCGATGCGATCTTGTCCTGGAGCGCGTTGACTGTGGGGTCGTCACCGAGGACGTCGTCGCCGAGGGGGGCAGCCATCATCGCGGCGCGCATCGGGTCTGTTGGCTGGGTGACGGTGTCGGAGCGGAGGTCGATGGGCGGGGTCGTCATGCGGTGGACGATAGCGGAAGCGTAGATAGATTGAAAAACATTGTCTGGTTTACTATTTAAAATGCGTCATCAACCATCTTGGGTCGACTGCTCCTGCTTCAAATTGATTTACCGAAAGCCGACCGATTATTTTTTTATTTTTCACAATCAGAGGTGAACTTGATGAAAATTTATTGAATGGGCTATGAGCAGAAAATTCTCCGCCAAAACTACCAAAATCATTCCAAATGCTTTTTGCTCCGAACTCGTTCCCATACACTCCAAAATCGTTGAAGATCGAATCGGACGCGAACTCGTTATCGATTGTGCCGAGATAAGTATTGTCATCATCGTCTGCGTAAATTTTTGCTCCACCATATGTGTCGATGACTTTGATAGTGAGAGCCAGTTGCAGCTCGTACATGCTGTATTGCATGAGAGGGCGAAGCTTTGATCGCATTTTGTTGATCTCGGCTTGTCGTTCTTTGTGTTGCGTCCGCGCTTCACGAGACTGCGCTTGGGATCCGTAGGGGAACGCGACAAGCAAAAGCCCAACAATTGAAGCGACGATTATTATTCGGCTACGGCATTTCATCATTATTCTCCTGTGATGCTCTAGTAGATGCCATTGCTAGAGTAGCACATATCGAAAATATTTCGTATCCAAAAAATCACAACCTGCTTCCAAAGCAAAGGCCAGCCAATCATTCGTCAGCCGGGAGGATAGTCGCACGGCACTCGCCGAATCCGATGCGCCGGAAGCCGTCGGCCACGCAGAACCCCTTGATGATGATCTCGTCACCGTCCTGGAGGAACCTGCGCTCTTCGCCGCCCGGCAGTTTGATGGGTGTGCGCTCGGTGGTCGCTGCTTTCACGGGCGGGGTAGCGAAGGGATCGCCGTCCCACGAGAGTTCGAGCATGGAGCCGCGTGCGCTGCGCGACGTGCCGGAGACGGTGCCCGAGGCGAGCATGTCGCCCGGCTCGATGTTCACGCCGTTCGAGGCGTGGTGCGCGAGCATCTGTGTGATGGACCAGTACATATCCTTGAACGAGCCGCGCGAGAGCATGTGCGGCTCGGCGCCGGAGTCGCGCATTTTTTCGGTTGTCATGAACACTTCGAGTGTGATGTCGATCCCGCCGTGGCTCTCGACATCGGGCGAGGCGAGGTAGGGCAGGGGCTTGGGGTCCATCTCGGCGCGCTGCAGGATCGGGCACCGGTACGGCGCGAGCGCTTCGAGGGAGACAACCCAGGGGGAGACGGTGGTCGCGAACGACTTGGCGAGGAAGGGCCCGAGCGGCTGGTACTCCCACTTCTGGATATCGCGCGCGGACCAGTCGTTGACGAGGCAGAGCCCGAAGATGTTTTCCTCTGCTTCATCGATAGTGAGCGTCTCGCCCGGCTCGGTGCCCTGCCCGATGAAGAAGCCGACCTCGAGTTCGTAGTCGAGGAGCTTGCACGGGGCGTACGCTGGCGGCACGTCCTCGCCCGGTTTCAGCTGTCCGTGCGGGCGGGTGATCTCGTCGCCCGAGACGCGGATGGACGAGGCTCGCCCGTGATAGGCGATGGGCATCCATTTGTAGTTGGGCAGCAGCGGGTTGTCCGGTCGGAACATGGAGCCGACGTTGGTCGCATGGTAGAGCGAGGCGTAGAAATCGGTGTAGTCGCCGATCTCCGCGGGGCACAGCAGCACCGCGCGGTCCATCGGCACGAGGACGCGCGCTTTGAGTTCGGCGTCCGCCTGGATCTCGTCGCAGTCTTCGCTCAGCAGTTCAGAAACGCGCTCGCGCAGGTCGCTCCAACGCTCGGGTTCGTTGCACATCAGGGAGTTGAGCGCATCGGACTCGAGGTCTTCGATGATCGGTTCTTCTTCGTCATCGATGTCCACGAACAGCCCGGCGTTTGCACACTCGGCGAGGTCGAGGATCATCTCGCCGATCGCGACGCCGACGCGGGCTTCGTCGTCTTCCTCGTCTTCTCGGTGGAAGATCCCATAGGGCAGGTTCTGGATGGGAAAATCCGTGTCTGGGTCGTTGGCGGATTCGACCCAGGAGTTGAGCGAGATGTCGTGTGTTTCGTTGATGTCGTACAGCATGATCTGGTCCGTAAATATGGTGGCGAGTTTGCGGGGTTACAAAAGGTTCAGTGCGGCGAGATCCTCGACGGGTTCGTCGAAGGAGCACGAGCCGAACGAGGTCGCGAAGGTTTCGCGGAGGCGATCGGCATCGTCCGGGGCGATGTCCATGTCGCGCCACGCGATGGCGTGCTCGTCGAAGACGAATGCGCCGGGGTCGGTCTCGTCGAGGATTCTGGTGATCGCCGCCTCGTCGAGCTTGCGGGCGCGGGCGAGCAGCGAGGCGATAAAAACATTCAGGAAACCGTGCATCACGGCGCGGGGTGCGTCGGCTTCGTAGGTCAGGCTGTGCTCTGCGCGGACGGGGTGGTGGAGCCCGGCGGTCGCTTTGAAGCGGATCGGCGCGGCGGCACAGGCATGGATGAAGCGTGCGACTGCTTCGCTCGGCGGGATGAGATCGGGGGTGATACCGCCTGTGCGGATCTTCGCGGCTGCGCCGGTGCCGACGGCGGCGGCGATGTACCCGCGCGGGTCCTGGCTCCACGGGATCTCGAAGAATGGGTCCAGTTGTTCGGGGATGATGGTCATCGCTTCGTCGATAAAGTCGGGCGACGGGGCGCGGATTTCGAGCGCATCGATCACAGCGAGCCCGGCGTCGGGGTTCTCGGCGTGCTTGCGGTTGAAGGCGAAAATCGAATCGATATCCGCTTCGAGATCGGCGCCGGACAGGGCGCTGATATGCCAGGGTTCGTCTTCCTCAGAGCGGGGGAGCCACTGGCTCGCGTCCGACTCAAACTCCTCGAGTCGCGCGACGGGGAGCACGAAACGGGCGAGCATCCACGCGTGCGGGTGATCCTGGCAGCGGGCGAAGTTGCGGATCGCCGAGGACATTTCCTGCCCGGCTGGCGGGAAGAGCCCGGCGTAATCAACAATCTCGGCGAGCAACGCGATGATGGATGTGGTGGGCGTATCGGGCATGGGGGCGGACATGGTATCCCCCCCCACTCTCCCTCACCACACCCCATCCCCATGGCACCTACCCACCGCACTGGCGTGTACAACTCTGCACTACACTCCGCCCTCTGCTTACCGATGACTCACCCGCGAACAACATGGAACGGCCGCCTGCTGGTGATGGACCAGGGGATGCTCAAACGCCACAAAGACAAGCCGATGCACGGCGTGGAGTTGTTCCGCATGCGCCTGATCCGCGGGCTCGCGGAGCGTGGGGCGAGGATCACGATCGTCGCGGAGAAGAGTTGGAAGCCACGGATTATGGAGCGGCTTGGGGATCTGGATGGGGTGGAGGTTGTCGGCGTGGCCAACCTCGGAGGAACGGTCGTCAACGGCACACTGGGGGCGCTCATGACATTCGGTGATCGATTCGATGTGGCGCTGATGGGTGACGCGAGGCGCGGACTTATCCCGGCGATGTTTGCGTTACAAGCAGCCCATCATGCTGACCGGATGCTGGTCTTTGCGCACAGACCCACGACCGCGCAGTTCACGGACGCGGTTGGTTCGATGGATTTCGATACGGTGTGTGTGAGCGAGCATGTTGCAAAGAGCTTCGGCGGGCAGACAAACGGGCGGGTGGATGTGTACTACGGCGTAGCGGGCGCAGAGCGATTCTATCCCCCCACCGCCCCCGAACACACCACCACACCCAGAACGGATAACAGGACGATCAACTTCTGCCTGCTGGGCAAGCTGCCCAATGTGTCCAAGGGGCACATGCGCGCGATTGAAGCATTCAATGCGCTGCCGAGCGAGGTCCGCAGGAGGTGCCATCTCCACCTGGCATCGTTCGCGGATCCGCCGAAGAATCTGGGTGAGGGGATCACGGCGCACGGATGGATGGACGCCGACGGGGTCGGCGCGTTCCTGCGGGAGATGGACGTGCTGCTTGCGCTGTCGAGCAACGAAACATTCAGCCAGGCAATCGTGCAAGGGATGCTGACGGAGCTGCCTAGTATCTACACATCTCTGGATGTGTACGTCGAAAAGATGGACACCGGCGCGGGGATCGTCGTGAACAGCACACGCGAGATTGTCGAGGCGATGGAGCGGCTTGCGGGCGATGCACAGCTTCGCAAACAGATGGGCGAAGCGGGGCGTGCTGTTGCGCTAGAACGCTATGTGTGGGATACAGACGTGTTTATCGAGCGGTTCCTGAAGAAATCCGACGCTTCTTCGTGACCTTCGGCTTTGCTTTATTGAGCTGAGCGGCGGTGAATGTGCGCCCGGATGTGTTGGGATCCCATGTGTGGGCCGGGCCTTTACGGGCCTCGTAGTCCGTCCAGAGTTCGAACCAGTACGAGCGGAAGCGATGGTCGGCGTACCGCTCGTAGTGTTTCTTGAGTTGCTTCATCAGCGGGGCATCATCACCCTTCCACCCGAGCACGGTGCGTGCATGACGCAGCGACTCGGTGTCCAGCGCGACATGGGCGTAGCGCCCGAGCAGCTGCATGATGTTCGCTGCGGCATACGGCCCAACACCGGGCATTTCGAGTAAAGTGGCGAGGGCGTCTTCGTCCGGCGTTGCGGGATCCTCGAACCACGCAGGATCCACCGCGCCGGAGACAAACAGTTTGGCGATATCCACAATCCGCTGATCGCGGTACCCCACGCTGCACCGCGCCCGGAGGGTTGCGGGTTTACGCCGGGCGAGCTGGCTCGCTCGCGGGAAAGCGGGGTTAACGACCTCGCAGAGGCGCACATTCATGTTCATCGTCGAGGGCCAGGTGACGTTGCAGCTTGTCACGGTCTTGATCACGTCCTCGAAGAAGGTCGGCGATCGGAACAGGCGGGCGCGCCCGGAGCGCTTCCATCGTTGATCAAGCTTGTGAAACTCCCGCACACCTGCGTCCTCGAGATTGAGCATGCGCACGATCAGCGCGCGTGCTTCGTATTGTTCGGCTCGGGAGAGCTTGCGGTCGCACAGTGCGCGGATCGGTCCGCCGCGGTTGTTGGTCGGCTGGCTGATCTCGAAGACCGCGAGCCCGCCATCCAGATCAAGCGGGCGCGTGAGCGAGAGATCGCCCGGGTTCCAGAGGTTCGGCGCGAGCAGGAAGTACCCGTAAGAACACAGGTCGCGCCGGAGCAGGTAGTCGCCGGGAGTCTTGATGGTGAGCGTGGATCCCACAGCGATTACACACGCACCGCGCCCGCGCGGCGCGGGATCAGGCAATTCACGATGTTCACACAAATACGATTCGCGAGGCACGCCGCCCGCTCGTAGTGCTCCTCGACGCCGTGAGATATCGCATCCTGCGACAGCCCGCACTTGCTCAGTTCGGCGGGCATCCCGCGCGTGGCTTCGAGCATCGTGGGTTTATCAAATTCGAAATGGAACTGGAAGGCGTAGGTCCGCATGCCGAGCCTGAACGCCTGGTGTTTGCATCCCTCGGATGACGCGAGGAGCACGGCGCCCTCCGGCATTGCCCGCACCTCCTGCAGATGTGTCTCGTTGATATGGAACCGGTTCGGTACGCCGGCAAGGATCGGGTCGCTCTGAGCTGCGCCGACCAGTTCGACCTCCGTCATCCCGAGTTCGGGCGTGTTCATCACACCGATACCGCCGCCGAACGCGTGCGCGATCATCTGCGCACCGAGGCAGATTCCAACAACCGGGATCGAGCGCTCGTGCGCACCGCGGATGAACGCGCATTCCTGTTCGAGCCAGGCGTGCCCATCTGGAACATTCTGCAGCCCGCCGAGCACGATCACCGCATCGATAGTGTTGTGATCTTCGGGAACCGGATCCCCGAGATCGCACCGGCGGACATCGAGCCTGAATCCATGATCGCGGAGTGTCGCCGAGAGACGCGCGGGGCCCGCGATGAGCGAATGCTGAAAAACGAGTACCGACATGGGCACAAGAATAGCACTATGTCGGGGCGGAGCGCGCGTGGAAGCGAGCTACTTGAAGAGGGCGATCGTTGCGTCGTGCCCGTCGAGATAGTCCTGGCGGAAACGCACGTTCGGCGTTTTCTCGAACGCCCACGCGAGCATGGCGAGCGGGTCGAAACGCCTCGCGGGCCCGGTCTGGGCGCGGTGGGCGTGCACGAAATGCGTGGAGAGGAAATTGAAGATCACCGCCTCCGTCGCGGCGTCGAACGCATCATCCAGCACGCGCTGCGCCTGCTCAAGTTCGAGCGTGTTGAGCGAGCCGGAGAAGGTGATGACCCGCGGCTCGCGCGGAGAAGCGGCGTGTACATAGTCCTCCGGGTGGGCGACGAAGTCCGACGTCACAAACTTCGCTCGCGGCACGCCGCGTTTGTTCGCTTCTTCGACAACACTCTCCATCGCGTCGAGCCCGATGTACCGCTCATAGGGAATCTCACGTTGGGCGAGGTACACCGCAAAATCGCCCAGCGCAGCGCCGGCGTCCACGATCACCCTGCCCGAGAGGTCAACCATCTCCGCCATCACGCCAAACCGTTTGCCCTGCGCATCTTTGCTTGCCCAGAGCGTTGCCTCGAACGATGCGCCGAAGCGGTCTACCGCTTCGTGGTACGGTGCGAGGTATTCGGGTGCGTCTTGTGGAGTCGTTGCGGTTGTCATCGCGGACATCCTACGCACGAATCGCGCACAGAACAGCGAACAGATGAAACTGTTTCGACGTAGATCCGTATAAGTACTTGACACGGGGTCGCGAACAACGCCCGACAACAGAGCATCTCCTCCAGGCAGCAGGCCCGGCGGCTGGTTTGGACGCGCGAAGGGTTCCGCCCTCGACGCGTAACACCCGCCCGCTCGGTCTGCTGTTTTTTCGACGCCGGTATATACTCGGCGCCTATGAAACTCGCGGTCATTATCGCAGCCGGCGGCAAGAGCACTCGCTATGCGCAGGAGGGCATCCCCGGGTGCTCCAAGCTCGACGAGGAACTCGGCGGACGCCCCGTATTACAGCGGACGGTGGAACTGTTCTGCAAGCGCGACGATGTCGATCTGATCGTCGTCGCCGGGCCCGCGGAGGGGTACGACGACTTTGTCCTGCGCCACGGCGACAAGCTCGGGCTGATGGGTGTGCGGGTCTGCGAGGGCGGAAAAACGCACCGGTGGGAGACGGTCCGCAACGCGCTGGCGGAGATCGATGGATCCTTCACGCATATCGCGGTACACGACGCGGCCCGCCCCTGTACACCGATCGAGTTGATCGACCGGATGTTCGAGGCGGCGCAGAAGCACGACGCGGTGGTGCCGGGGATTGATGTGTACGACACGCTCAAGCGCGCGAGCGCCGACGCGCAGGTGGACGAGGATATCGACCCGCTCGACGCAATCCTTGGCGACGCGGGCAAGAATAATGTCACGGTGCGTGCGATCACGGGGTCAGTCGATCGCGCCGGGCTTGTCGCGGTGCAGACGCCGCAGGTCTTCGAGGCGGCATTGCTGCGGCGCAGCTACGAGCAGGATGATCTATCGAGCACGGACGACGCCGGGCTGATCGAACGCCTCGGCGAGGCCGTGGTCGTGGTGGAGGGCGATCCGCGGAATATCAAGATCACGCGGGGGATCGATCTGAAAGTAGCCAAGGCGGTGCTGGGCACAACGGGCAATTCCCATCGCGCAGCACACAAGCGGTTCTGAACCTCCCGCCCAACTCTCGTCCTACTCTCTGCACAAGAAAACACCCCGCTCGGGAGCAGGGTGCTGTTGTATGACTTGATTTTGGGTGGCGAGGGATGGGGGGGGGTCAGTTCGTCGGCACATTCGGGCCGCTGACGATCTCGCGGAACTTCGTGCGTAGCTGACGGGTGATCGGGCCCTCGCCATCGGAGATGATCGTGTCCTCGACCTGTGCGACGGCGATGATCTCGGCGGCGGTGCCCGTCAGGAAGATCTCGTCGGCGGCGAGCACATCGCTCACCTCAAGCACCTTCTCGGTCACACGCAAGCCGCATACCGGTGCCAGCTCGCTCTTGACGAACTCGCGGGTGATGCCGTCGAGCATGCCGACCTCGATAGGCGACGTGATTAACTCGCCATCCTTGATGATGAACAGGTTGTCGCCCGTGCATTCACCGACCTTGCCGTCCGTCGAGAGCATGATCGCTTCGAGGCACCCGGCGTCGATCGCCTCGACCTTCGCCATGATGTTGTTCAGATAGTTGAGCGACTTGAGCATCGGGCTCAGGCACTCGTTTGGCGTGCGCGGGCGTTTGGCGATGATCACCTTCATGCCCTGCTCGTACATCTCCTGCGGGTACAGGCGGATGGAATCCGCGATGCAGATCACCGTCGGGCGCGGGCACTTGAACGGGTGCAGCCCGAGGTTCCCGAAGCCGCGCGTGAACACGAGGCGGATGTATCCATCGGCGAGTTCGTTCGCCTCAACGCACTGCTCCATGACGGTGCGCATCTCGTCGATCGTGTAGGGGAACCCCTCGGTCTGACGCATCATGTGCAGGTCTTCCGCGTTGCGGTAGATGCGCTTGAGGTGGGAATCGCACTTGAAGATCTTGCCCTGGTAGACGCGGATCCCCTCGAAACAACCATCGCCGTAGAGCAGCCCGTGATCAAACACGGAGATCACAGCCTGGCTCTTGGGCACCATATTGCCATCGATCCAGACAAAGGGACGGTCTTCGGCTGGAGGGATCGTCGTCTTGCTCACGGAAACCTCCGACGTGGGCACGGTCGTCATCAGGACACCTCCTTGTTGGAGTTCGGCTCGCCAGGTCGCCGCGGGAGTGCCCGGAAGGGCGGGAGGAGTGCGGCGGCTTCCCGCAAGGACGGGAAGAGGGATACCGAGCATCGAACGTGGATCCAGTATAGGTCAGATCGGGTCGATCCGGGCCCGAGTGAGTCCGAATATCCCGATCACATTACGAACATATGCATGTGCTATTCACCGTCGATGCACGAAATATCCCGATTTATGCCCGATTTGCAGCGATCGTGGTTCGATCTGTGGCGTATTCGGGCTAAGAACGGATCGTGCCGCCGGTCTTGGCGATGAGCGTCGAGACCAGTGCCTTGATCTGGGGGTCGACCTCCTCGTGGCGGAGCGTGCGGTCGGGGTGGCGGAAGAGGAATCGGATCGTCACGGACTTCTGCCCCTCGCCGATCTGCTTGCCGCGGAACACACCCACAAACTCGTGCCCGACGAGCAGGTCCACGCTCGTCGCCCTGATCACCGACTCGATCTCGCTCCACGCGGTCTGCTCGCCCACGATCAGCGAGATGTCCCGCCCGATCTCTGGGAACAAGGGCAGGGCGTGTGCGCTGCCCACGGGCGGGTACAGATCATTCAGTGCCTTGATCGAGACCTCCGCGATCGCCATCGGACGCTCGATCCCCCACTGCTTCAGCGCGGCTCCGGTGAGCAGCGCGATGTACCCACTGTGCTCGCCGTTGATCGATACCGTCGCCTTCACCTCATCCGCGAGGATCGGGAAAAACGCCTTGTCCGTCTGCTCGACATCCACCTTGACCGCGCCGCCACCGACCATGCGCACCACCGACTCGATCGCGCCGCGGACAGACCGGATCGCGGTCTGCAGCACCAATTCGCTGGCTCCCACCTCGCTCGGCGCGTCCATCAGCAGCGCAAGATTCCTGTTCTCGATGGTCTGGCGTCCGTGCTTGTCGCCGTCGTTGATCTCCGCGAAGACAGACGCCGTCTCGAACAGGCGCACCCCGCCCGGGAGCTCGACGCGCGCGTCCTGGTTGCCTCGCCGACAGTCGAGCAGTGATGGGATCACGCTCGGGCGCAGGAACGGCCCGCCGGGGCGGCGCGCCTCATCCACCTTCAGCAGGCGCAGCTCGGGCGGCAGGAACGGTGCCGCTTCCTTCTCGGGCAGGAAGGAGAATGTCACCGTCTCGTAGAACCCCAGCCCGGTGAGGGTCCGGGCGATCGCGCTCGCGGTGCCCTCGCTCGCGGCCCAGTGCTCGGGATGGTCCAGTTCGAGGTGGACGTCCAGCACCGGGGCGACCTCGATCTTCTCGAAGCCCTGCACCCGCGCGACCTCCTCGATGAGATCCACCTCGCGGGTAATGTCGTGCCTGTGGTGGGGTACGGCACAGCTCAGAGAGCCGCCCGATTCTTCGACCTCGATCTCCAGCCTGCGCAGCATGTCCGCCATCTCGGGCGCGGGAGGAGCGATGCCGATCACTTTTGCTGCACGCTCGGATCGAAGCGTGACTTTCGTTTTCGGTGGGGTGGGGGAACCCTCGTCGATCATGCCGTCGAGGATCTCGCCTCCTGCGACCGCCGCGATCAGCTCCGCGCACCGGCGCGACGCCCACTCGATATCCCGGGGATCAACGAACCGCTCGAAGCGGTACACCGCGTCCGTCGTGATGCCGAGCCTGCGGGCGGTGGAACGCACCGTCACCGGGTGCCACGTCGCAACCTCGAGCAGCACGTTTGTCGTCTTCTCGGTCACACCAGAATCGAGCCCGCCGATGACGCCGGCGATCGACATCGCCCGGTCCTGATCGGCAACGACCAGATCCGTCTCACGCAGCTTGTACTCTTCTTTGTCCAGCGCGATGATCTTCTCGCCCTTGCCCGCGCGGCGCACGATCAGACGCTTGCCCGCGAGGGTGTCCAGATCAAACACATGATTCGGATGCCCGATCTCCCAGAGCACGTAGTTCGATACATCCACCACGTTGTTGATCGACTGCTGCCCGATCGACTCCAGCGCCGTGCGCAACCACTCGGGCGATGGCCCAACCTTGACGCCCCGGATCAGGCGCGCGGTGAAGCGCGGGCAGACATCGGGCACCTGGTTGTCCACGCTCGTCACACCAGAGACGCTCTCGGAAACGGTGGTGAGCTGCGGATCGGGGCGTTTGAGAATCCGCCCGGTGGACGCGGCGATCTCGCGGGCCTGCCCGAAGTGGCACAGACAATCGCCCCGGTTGGAGGTCATCTCGATATCGAGGCGGATATCCCCGCCGGGCAGCGCCTCACGCCCCTCGATGGGGAATCCAGCGTGGGTGAGGATCTCGTCGATCTCGTCGGCGGACAGGTCGCCCGGTTCGAGCAGTTGGTTGAGCCAGTTCACAGAAGTCAGCATGAGCGACAAGATAGCCCCCCCTACCTCCCAACGCCCCCCCGCGCCACCACCACAGCAGGTTTTTCGTGCAATCCAGGTGGCGGTGAGTGGTACAATCGGGTGCGATGCCAAGGATCCGGGACATCCTCATCGTGGGCGCGGGGGTGGGAGCCGCGCTATCCCTCAGTTGTGCGACCCCAAAGACTACCGCTACCGATCCGATCCCCATGCCGCTCGCGGATGGCGATAGCGAGGCACCATCGATCGAACCGCAGGGCACTGTTGGACGAACCGAGATGGAACTGATGAACCGTCTCGGCGCTCATTACTCCGGCATCATCATCATCAACGACGAACCCTTTGAAGTCCCCGAGGGTTTCGTTGGAAAATGGACCGCTCCAGGCAATGGTCATCCCGCCTACATCGGGCCATTACCGTTAAATGGGTACATGCGACATGCGGTGATGATCGACGGGTGGGACGAAGTAGTGATCTACCCGCGAGATACCCAGAAGATCGACACATCTCGGGATCTCTCGTGGATCACGCCATACTTGGACGCACAGCAGATTCTCCAGTGGGATGACGGCTTGATCGTTCCGATCGATCCGACACCCGAGCCGGAATAAGACTTCATCCGGAGTGACGCCCCGCTGCGATGAGCCTACGCTTGTCTCCCTATGTCACCCGAATCCACTCCCCCATCTGATCCGATCGTCGGTATCGACCTCGGCACGACGAACTCCCTCGTCGCGTACGTCACCGACAAGGGTCCAACGATCCTGCTGAGCGAATCGGGCGAGGCGGGGCTGCCCTCTGTCGTGCGGTATTCGGAGTCGGGGCGCGCCGAGGCGGTGGGCGAATCGGCCCGCCAGGAAGCGGTCGAGCACCCGCTGCACACGGTCTCAAGCGTCAAGCGTCTTATGGGGCGCTCGCGAAAAGACGCACAGGGCGAATTGGATTTCCTGAGCTACGAGGTGGTCGAGGGCGAGCGCGACGCCGCCCGAATCGCCCTGCCGGGTGGCGCACTCAAGAGCCCTGAAGAAGTCTCCGCCGAGATCCTGCGCACGCTCAAGCAGCGGGCCGAAGCGACGCTGGATACCGAGGTGCGGCGTGCAGTCATCACCGTGCCGGCGTATTTTGACGACGCCCAGCGTCAGGCAACCCGCCACGCGGCGCGCCTCGCCGGGCTAGACGTAGTGCGGATCGTCAACGAACCCACCGCCGCAGCGCTAGCGTACGGGATCGGTCGCACCACCAACAATGCAGAACCCGAGACGATCGCGGTATTCGACCTCGGCGGCGGGACGCTGGATGTTTCGATTCTCCGTGTGATCCCGTCCGCCCAGGAGGCTGGGGATGGGGGGGGCGTGGGGGGTGTGGGGGGAGCGGATATGTTCCGGGTGCTCTCGACCGCGGGCGACACGCGCCTCGGCGGCGACGACGTGGACCGCATGCTCGTCGAACTGTTCACGCGCGAGGCAGAACAACAATTCGGCTCCGGGCTCGACTTCACACCACGCACACGCCAGGCGATGCGCCTGCTCGCCGAACAGACAAAGATCAAACTCTCGAAGGAAAAATCCGCATCGGTGCGCATCGAGATCGAGGGTGCGCCGGATGGTGGGGTCTACGAACGCACCATCACACGCGACGAATTCGAGCAGAGTATCGGCGCCGAGGGAGGATGGGTCATGCGCGCGATCGCCTGTTGTGAGCGGGCACTGCGCGACGCGAAACTTACCCCCCAGCAGATCGAGCGCGTCGTGATGGTGGGCGGCTCGACGCGCATCCCGCTCGTCCAGCGGCGCGTGGGCGAACTATTCGCGAGCGAGCCGTACACCGCGCTGGACCCAGATCGGGTCGTCGCGCTGGGAGCCGCGGCGCAGGCGTCCATCCTCGATGGGCGCGAACAAGGCGCGCTGCTGCTGGACGTCGTGCCGCTGAGTCTCGGGATCGAGACGGTCGGCGGTGCGGTCGCCAAACTCATCATGCGCAACGCGAGCGTGCCCGCCCGCGCAACCGAGATGTTCTCCACGAGCGTGGACGCGCAAACTTCCATCATGCTGAACGTCGTGCAGGGCGAGCGCGAGATGGTCGAGGACTGCAGGAGCCTGGGCACGTTCCACCTCTCCGGGATGCCCCCCATGCCCGCTGGCATCCCGCAGATCGAGGTGCTCTTCATGGTGGACGTCAACGGCGTGCTCGATGTGTCCGCCGTCGAGAAACGCTCGGGCAAGCGGGCAAATATGCAGGTCGTGCCGCATCACGGATTGAGCGCCGAGGACGTCGATCGCATCGAGCGCGAGAGTTTTACCCACGCGCTCGAAGACATGACCCGCCACCGCGTGGTCGATCTTGTTGCCAACTCCAGGCTCGATCTGAAATGGATCACCGAACTGGTTGATCGAGTGGGGGCGAGCATCGATCCGGCGCAGCTCGAAGCCGTCAACGCCGGGATCACCGCCCTGCGATCTCTCGTCGAGCGGGGCGACGCGGACTGGCGATCGGTAGACGCTGAGGCGTTCCACCAGGCGAAGCAATCGCTGGACGAGGCGAGCGTGCCGCTGCACGAGGCGAGCATCGCCCGATCGCTGCGCGACGAATAGCCGCTAGTTGAGGATGATCCCAGAGTCCTCGTCGCGTGCGTCAAGCTGCTTGCGCGCCGCGTGCAGGATGGACCGCAGACGCAAGAGCTCGTGCTCGATGACACCGGCCCGCTTGTGCGGGCACGACTCGGCGAGCAGGTTGTACTGCAGCACTTTGTCGTTCAAGAGAGCGATCGTCACCAGCTCGAACAACACCGAAGTCGGCAGCTCGTTCGCCTGGATCTGCTTGAGCACTCCCGTGCACGCGGCCAACTCCGTGAGCGGTTCCTCGGTGATCAACTCCTGCACCGCCCGGCGCTCGGTTGTGAGCGCGTCGTCCCCCGCCGGCGATGGTTCGAGCGGCTCAAGACGCGCCCGCCGGTACAGGTACTCGCCGTCCGGGGGGTACTCCTCGACCACCCACGCCCGGCAGACACCGTGCAGCAGCACGCGGTAGTTGCCGTCCGACTGTACATGATGCTGCTCGATCTGCCCGAGGCACACCGCTGGCCTGATCTCCGGGGAGTCGTGGTACTGGTTCTTCCACGCGTCGCCCTGAAACACCGCCATCGCGATCTGCCCCCGTGAGTCCAGCGCGTGCTCGAGCATCTGGCGGTACCGGGGCTCGAAGATGAACAAGCGCAGCAGCGCGTGCGGCAACAGCACAACATCCTTGAGCGGGAAGACCGGGAAGGGCTTGGAAAAGTTCACCTGGACTGTCGAAGTTTCGATCGGCATCAACCGAATCCTAGCCCCCCCACTCCCTCTTTGCCCGCTCTTGTCACCGGCTCTCAAACACCCCTTCCGGGCAGATCCATCACGGGTGTGCCAGCGAGTTGTGTTTCATACCGACGCCACCGCTCTACCGAGCCGGTGTAGATCGGCTTGGTCACCTGCTCGACCGATCGCGTCCGCGCGTCACCCTGCACCTTGTGGTGCTCCAGGCACGCCGCGTCAAAATCAAGCCCCATCGCATCGAGCATCTCCCGGACCCGCGGCTCGGGGTCGCTCACCAGCGCCTCGTACTCCACCTCGATCACATCGATGCCCAGCTCACCTACATAGTGCTCGTACGCGCGCTCCGAGGCATCGAAGTACGTCTTGATGTCCTTGAGGTCGTACGGCCAGGGGATCCGCGAACCGAAGTGCTGGAAGAAACACGAGATCGCCGTGTCCCGGTGGTCGCGCTTGCACCGGATGATCGGCGCGTCCGGGAATGTTTTTCGGATCACCGGGATGCTCAGAAGGTTTGCCGGGAGCTTGTCGGTGACGAGGTGCGCCGGGTCGCCCTCGGGCGGCGCGGGCAGACGCTGGACATACGCCTGCGCAAGTTGATCCAGCACGGGCTTGGAGAACATGGACACAAGCTGCGGCAGGTGCGGGTTGGGCGGGCGCGCCACCGCCTGCGCCTTGGCGATGAACTCGGGCATCGTCTCCAACTCGCTCCCGGCAAATACAGCCGGGTGCGCCGAGAGGATCCGCTCGACGAGCGTCGTGCCGGAGCGTGGCAACCCCAGCACAAAGACCGGCGCGAGCGACCCGCCCCCATCCCCGTCCACAGGGGCCGCCGACTCCATCTTGTCGTACTGCTCTTTGGAGAATCCCTGGAGTATCCGGTCAACCGCGCCGTTGAACGCCGTCGAATCGAAGACCGCCGGGTGCGCCTTGTTCGCCTCTACCAGCACGCTCCACGCCTCGGCGTACTGCGCGTCACCATCCAGCAGGTCCGCGAGTGTGAACAGCACCTCGTGGCGGGCGCCCGGCTGGATCCCGGGATCCTCCATCGCGCGGCGCAGGATCTCGATGCCCCGAGCATGTTCCTTGCGATGCCTGAGGCACCGCGCACAAGCGATCGCGATCTGGTGCCCTTTATCCTCCCGATCCAACCATGGCTCGATCGAGGCATACGCCTCGTCGTGGCGCCGCAACGCGAGCAGCAACACCGCGATATTCGCCGCGGCACTCCTGTGCTCGGGTTCCAATGCCATCGCCTTCTGGAATGCTTCAATCGCATCATCGGTCCTGCCCAGCATCCGCAGCGCCCGAGCACGGAGCGTGTACAGCAGCGGCTCGGACTGTTCAACCTTGAGCGCCCGGTCTGCCGCCTCCAGCGCCTGCTCGAACTTCGCGATATGGCTCAGGCATGCCGAGACCAACCCCAGCGCCCGAACATGGTTCGGGTCTTCCTTGAATATCTGATCGAGCGTCTGGATCGCGCTGATCGCCTGACCTGATTCGTACTGCTTGATCGCCCGCTGGAGGTGCTGGGCATGGAACGGATTCGCAAACGGTGTAGACATGCGCCCAACCTATCACGGTAAAGGAGTGGATGAGTGACGACGCCGAGGGGGATCGGTGTGCAGGGGGCAAAAATGACAGAGCCCCCCATCGTCATGGAGGGCTCTGGGAAAATTATTTTTTCACTCCGCCTTGAGGAGTGAATTGTCTCGCCTGATATCAGGCGCGACGACGACGGACGCCAGCAACGCCAGCCAGACCGAACAGGGCGATGGTGCCCGGGGTCGGGATGACATTGATGTTGCGGAACGCGTACGCCTCGGTGCCGCCATTGGTGGTGCCCGTGAACCGGATCCAGAACTCAGCGCCAGCGCCGGTGGTGCCAGCGGAAATGGTCTGGAAGTTGTTGTCCAGCTCGGTGCCGTTCATCGACAGCGGGTCGAACAGATTGAATACCGCACCACCTTCCATGGTGTAGTTCTTGGCACCAAGCTCGTCCACCGAGCTGGTGAAGAGCGGAACGTAGTTCACACCCATGTCGTACGAGTACTCGAAGTTATACAAATCGGAGGCTTCGAAGTCGCCCATCGCGGCGAAATCGATGTCCACCGACAGGTTGGAGAAGCCGCCGGTGCTAAACGTCCACCGGGCAACGCCGGTGCCATCAGCCTCGGAGCCGTTGACGGTATCCACGGCACCGAAGAAACGACCGAGGTCGCCCGTATCGATGATGCCTTGGTTGTCCGCGGTAAACGTACCAGCGGAATCGTCGTTCATGGCGAAGGGCATACCGTTCACAGTAGCAGCAGCCAAGGGACGGGACGTGATCCCGAACATGTCGCCGCCGAACCACTGCGTAAGCATGGCGTTGCCGTCGTAGGGAAGATCCAGCGAAGCAATGATCTCGGTCAGGAAGTTGTCGTTGGCAGCATTCTCGGAAACAGCAGTACCGATCGAGACGGCAGCCTGCGCAGAGCCAGCGATCATACAGATCGCAGCTGTAGCAATAACAGATTTCATAACGTGTCTTTCCTCTCTCTCGTACAAATGTACGAAACGTGTTTCTTGTGCCCGGAGGCACGTTCCTTCCTTTGCACGCCCGCCCGCTTCCAGTCCCGGGAGCCTCCGGAGAGCACCCGTGTTCCGGATTCGGCCTGACGTATGACGAATCTCTCTGCCTGCAGAGTACCCCGTACTTGGGTGTACTTTCAATACAAACCCCAAAACACCGCCATATTATGAAGAGAACTTCATAATATGGACCACATTATTCGTGTTTTATTCGGGTAATACCCAGGTCCGATATTACTTCGCAAGTGGGTCCGGCCGGAAGAGCTTCGTGCCCAGCGCCCACTGCTTCTGTGTGAAGTTCCCGCCCAGGTCTGCCGCCCCAGCCCGATCCGGGCGTGCCGCTTCAGTAGCGATGGTCGTCTTGGCGTCCAGATTGTCCAGCAGCGACACGAGAATCGCCTCGGGCGTGCTCGGGATCTTCGCCGCCCCGTACTCCGGCTCGCCATGGTGCGACAGGATGATGTGCTGCAGCACGGTGATCACGCTACCCGGGAACCGGATCCCTGCGCTCCGCATGACCTCCTGCGATTTGTCGTGGAGCATGATCGCCCCTTCGACAATATGCCCGACCAGCTCGCCCCGATCGGTGTACGAGAACCCACCGTTCCAGCTCAGCTCGCGCGTCTTGCCCAGATCGTGCAGGAACAACCCCACCACCACGATGTCCCGGTTGATCTTCGGGTACAGCGGGCACACCCGATCCGCCAGACGCAACAGGTTCAGCGTGTGCTCAAGCAGCCCGCCGATGTAGGCGTGGTGCATCATCTTTGCCGCCGGTGCCGCCTTGAACATCTCCATCAGCGGCTCGTCATCCAGGTACACCTTCGCGAGCGCCTTGATCGCTGGGTGCTCCAGTGTGTCCAGAATGCCGTTCAGCTCAGTGAACATCTCCCCCGGATCAAACTTCGAGCAGGGCAGCAGCTCGCGGATCTCGTCGGGCGTCGGCTCGTGCTTCTCCACCCGGTCGATGATCATCTGCAGCTCGCCCTTGAAGGGCTGCGTCCTGCCCTCCGCGTACACAAATCCCTCGGTCGGCAGGTGCTTGAACTCCTCGGGCGGCATCTGCCACCGGCGCGCGGGCACCTGCTGCGTCTTGTCACCAAGCAGGCACGCCAGGTACGGATCGCCGTTCTTGGTCACCGCGAGCTGGGCGTTGGCGATCGAGTAGATCCCCTCGAAGCGCTCGTTGGGCTTGAGTTCAGCGATCGTAGTGCGGGACTGAGCGGCGGGGGCTTGCTGAGACATGCTGGCGGCTTCCTGTGCGTTCGAGGCGAAAAGAGACATTGTGGAGAGACATCGTAGCGAAGCCGCGAGCGGTTGCCTTTTCTACTCTCCCCCCTGCTCCTTCCGCGCACACCGAACCTCTTCCAACCGATCCTTCAGGATCCGCTCCGCCCCCACTTCCGTCGGCTCGTAGTACCGCGCCGGGATCCCCAGATAGTCTTGGCTCGTCACACCCCCGATAGACGTCTTCAGCTCCACGTTGTGCGAGTACTTGTACCCCTTGCCGTGCTCCGCGGACCCCTGCGACTCCGCCTTGTGCCCATCCCTGAGAAACAGCGGCACCGGCTTCGTCCTCCCCTCACGCACGTCCGCGATCGCCGCGTCGATCGCTTTGTACGAAGCGTTGCTCTTCGGTGCCAGCGCGAGGTAGGTCACGCACTGCCCAAGCGTGATCCGCGCCTCGGGCATGCCAATCCGCTCGACGAGCGACCAGCACGCATCCGCGATCATCACCGCGCGCGGGTCGGCATTCCCAATATCCTCGCTCGCCAGGATCGCCAGCCTTCTCGCGATAAACCTCGGATCCTCCCCAGCCTCCAGCATCAGCGCCATCCAGTACAACGCCGCGTCCGGATCGCACCCGCGCAAAGACTTGATCAACGCCGAGGCGTGGTCGTAGTGCTGATCCCCCGCGCGGTCGTACCGGATCGCCTTCTTCTGGATCGACTGCTCCGCAGCCCGCAGATCGATCGTCACCGAACCATCCGATGCCGGTTCCGCCGATAGCACCCCCACCTCCAACGCCGTCAGCGCCCGGCGCGCATCCCCCTCCGAGAGCTTTGCCCAGTGCGCGATCGCCTCATCATCCACGCGTAGATCCATCCCGCCGTACCCGCGCTCCTTGTCCGAGATCGCGGCACGCACCACCGCGCTCACATCCTCTTCCGTCAGCGGCTCAAGCCGGAACAACGTCGACCGCGAGACAAGCGCCGAGTTCACCGTGAACAGCGGGTTCTCCGTCGTCGCGCCGATCAGCGTGATCAGCCCGCCCTCTACATCCTCCAGCAGCACATCCTGCTGCGAACGAGAGAACCGGTGGATCTCGTCGAGAAACAGAATCGTCCGCCGGTTGGATTCTTCGAGCCGGCGCGTCGCATCCTCGATGATCTCCCTGATCCGCTTCACGCCAACAGACGCCGCGTTCTCGCGCACAAACGCCCGGTCCACCGTGTTCGCGATCACACCCGCGAGCGTCGTCTTGCCCGTGCCGGGCGGGCCATGGAAAATCACCGAGGTCATCGCCCCCGACTCGATCATGCGCCGCAACATTGTTTTGTCGGAGCCGGGCTCGCCTAATACATGTTTCTGCCCCGCCACCTCGTCCAGCGTCCGAGGGCGCATCCGCAGCGCGAGGGGCTCAACCGCCCGCCGTGCCTCCGCCCGTCCTTTCGCCCACAGATCGCTCATCCCGCTAGTGTACGCCTCGCCCGGATAGATAACCTCACGAGGACGTCCCCCAGGCTCCAAGACAGCGCCTAGAACACGCCCAAGGTTGACGCCGTACTGTCCGAGGGCCGATGGTGGAGTAGCCAGAGCGTGCGGGGCACGAGGAGAATCGTTGATGTGCGGGATCGTCGCGTATATCGGTCATAAACCAGCGAAGGAACTGCTCGTCGAGGGGCTCAAGCGCATGGAGTACCGCGGGTACGACTCCGCGGGCATCGCCGTCCTCAACGGCGGGCTCAGATGCATCCGCGCTGTCGGGCGCGTCGCCGTCCTCGAAGACAAACTCACAACCGTAGACGATCTCGAAGGCACCATCGGCATCGCCCACACCCGGTGGGCGACGCACGGCGAGGTCAACGAAGCGAACTGCCACCCCCAGCAGGACGACAAGCACGCCATCGCGATCATCCACAACGGCACCATCGAGAACTACGCCACCCTTAAGACATACCTCAAAGGACGCGGACACTCCTTCACCTCCGCGACAGACACCGAGGTCATGGTGATGCTCATCTCCGAGCTCTACCAGGGCGATCTCGAACAGGCCGTCCGCGCCGCGCTCAAAGAGATCCGCGGGGCGTACGCCATCGGTGTCATCTGCGCCAACGAGCCGGACACGCTCGTCGTCGCGCGCAAGGGCTCGCCGCTCATCATCGGCGTCGGCGCGGGCGAGTATGTCGTCGCATCCGATGCCTCCGCGATCGTCGCGCACACCACACAAGCCTTCTCCCTCGACGATGAACAGGTCTGCAAAATCACCCGCGACGGCTTCCGCACCTCCACCCTCGACAACATCGCCGTCACCCCCGAGGTCCGCCAGCTCGAGATCGACCTCGAACAGATCGAACTGGGCTCCTTCGACACCTACATGATGAAGGAGATCTACGAGCAGCCCGAGCGCCTCCGCCTCACCATGAAAGGGCGCATCAAGTCCCGCGACGGGCAGATCGTGCTGGGCGGCGTCTCTAAATTCACCCGCGAACTCGTCCGCGCCCGCCGGTTCGTCCTCACCGGGCAGGGCACCGCCTACCACGCCGCCATGCTCGGCGAGTACCTCTTCGAAGACCTCGCGAAAGTCCCCGCCAAGGTCGAGTACGCCTCCGAGTTCCGCTACCGCAACCCCATCATCGTGGACGGCACCGTCCTCGTCGCCGTGAGCCAGTCGGGCGAAACCGCCGACACCCTCGCCGCGCTGCACGAAGCAAAGGAACGCGGCGCGCTGACACTCGGCGTCGTCAACGTCGTCGGCTCCTCCATCACCCGCGAGACAGACGCCGGCGTCTACCTCCGCGTCGGGCCCGAGATCGGCGTCGCTTCGACCAAAGCATTCACAGGACAGGTCGCCGTGCTCACCATGCTCGCGCTGTACATGGGCCGCCGCCGGTACATGAGTGTGGAAGCCTGCGCGGACCTGCTCTCGCAGTTCGAGCGAGTCCCCGAGATGATCGAAAAGACACTCGAACAAAACGACCACATCCTTGATGTCACCAAGAAGTACGTCGATCAGGAAAACTGGCTCTTCCTCGGGCGTGGCTACAACTACCCCGCCGCACTCGAAGGCGCGCTCAAACTCAAAGAAATCTCGTACATCCACGCCGAGGGCATGCCCGCCGCCGAAATGAAGCATGGCCCCATCGCGCTGATCCACGACGGCATGCCTGTCGTCTTCATCGCAAACCAGGGCCCGCAGTACGACAAGGTCATGCTCAATATCGAGCAGGTCAAGAGCCGCGGCGGGCGCATCATCGCCGTCGCCACCGAGGGTGACAAACAAATCGAAACCATCGCGGACGATGTGTTCTATGTCCCCCACATCGCCGACCCGCTCTCCCCCCTGCTCACAGTCGTCCCCCTCCAGCTCATGGCCTGCCACGCCGCGATGCTCCGCGGGCACGACGTAGACAAGCCGCGCAACCTCGCCAAAAGCGTCACCGTCGAGTAGATCATCCCGATGAGCGAGCACACCCGCGCGATCCTCCTCACCGCCTGCCCGGACCAGCCCGGCGTCATCGCGCGCGTCTCGGGCTTCCTCGCCGATCGCGCCGTGAACATCCTCGAAGCCGACCAGCACACCGACCCCGACGAACGCGCCTTCTACATGCGCCTCGAACTGGACCACTCCGCCTCGAACTTAAATGCTGCCTCCTTCGACGAAGCCTTCGCCGAGATCGCGGGCGCACTCTCGATGACATGGCGTGTGGACTGGCGCACCAAACCCAAGCGTCTGGGCGTCCTCGTCACCAAAGAGGGCCACTGCCTCGCGGACCTCATCTACCGGTGCGCCTCGGGCGAGATCGACGCACAGATCCCCGTCGTCATCTCCAACCACGAATCGCTCAAAACCGCCGCCGACAGCGCGGGTATCCCCTTCCGCTGCATCCCCGTCACCAAAGACAACAAAGCCGAAGCCGAACGCGAGATCGATGCCGTCCTCACCGACCACGCTTGCGACGCAGTCGTCCTCGCCCGCTACATGCAGATCATGAGCCCCTGGTTCATCTCCCGGTGGCAGGGCCGAGCGATCAACATCCACCACTCCTTCCTCCCCGCCTTCGCCGGCGCACGCCCCTACCACCAGGCCCACGCCCGCGGCGTCAAACTCATCGGCGCCACCGCCCACTACGTCACCGAAGACCTCGATCAGGGCCCCATCATCGAGCAGCTGACCGCCCGCGTCGGACACCGCGACACCGTGGACGATCTCATCCGCAAAGGGCGCGACCTCGAACGCGTCGTCCTCGCCGAAGCCGTGCGCAACCACGTCGATAACCGCGTGCTGATCTCCGGCAATAAAACCGTTGTGTTCGACTAACCCTCCCCGCGCACTCTACCTACCGCCCGAACTGCTTCTCCAGTTCCTTGATCGTCAACCGGATGCTCGTCGGCCTGCCGTGCGGGCAGTTGCTGGACCGCTCCACCTCGCCGCGCATCTCGATCAGCCGCGCGATCTCTTCATCGCTCAGCTTGTCCCCCGCCTTCACCGCCGCCTTGCACGCCATCATGTCCACCACCTCGTGCAGCGCAGCCTCGGAGCTCACCGCGTCCGTCGCGTGCCGCGACCCGCCCAGACCCTCCTCCTCCGTGCGCGCAAGCAGCTCCCCCACAAACACACCCGCCTCCACGCCCCGCTCGAACAACAAACTCGGGAAGCCATGCACCGCGATCGTCGCGGGCCCGCCCGCGGCCGCGCTGATCCCGAGCTTCTCGAGCAACTCCTGCAGATCATCGAGAATCTCGATCTGCTTGGGCGTCGCGTCGATCACATCGGGCACCAGCAGCCGCTGCGATTCCAGGTTGCCGCTCTCGATCCGCTTGCGCAACGTCTCGAACATCACCCGCTCGTGCAGCGCATGCTGATCGATGATCACCACACCCTGCTCGTCCTGCGTCACCAGGAAACTGTTGTGTACCTGCAACAACCGTGCGCCGGGTGTCACCGCGCCCATCACGCTCTGCCTCTCCGCGTCGCGTTGCGTGCTCGCGCGCAGATGATCCGTCGCGAGCGATTCTGCTCTGGTCAGCTCGACCCGCACCCGCTCGGCATCGAGCCGACGCGCCTCCTCGCGGAGCTGCTCCTTCTCCCGCTCGATCGCCTCGCGCACCTTGTCTATTTCAAATCCCCTGCCCGCCTCGTCACCCCCCGCCTCCTTCGCCTTCTGGAGTTGCCCCACGAAGTCCACGAACTTCCGCGATACCCGCCCTTCGCTTCCCCCACCGCCCGCCTCGTACCCCACCGCGTGCGTCGCCTGAAAACGGATCCCACTCTGCTGCTGAACGCCCTCGCCCGACAGATCCTGCTGCTGCAGTGCATCGCGCACCGCGCGGTACACCACCCGATGCACCACCTGCGAATCGCGGAACCGCACCTCGCTCTTGGCAGGGTGTACGTTCACATCCACCGCCCGCGGGTCCATCTCGATCAGCAACACCGCCGCCGGATGCCTGCCGGGCTCGGTCAAACCCCGGTACGCCTCGCGCAGCGCGTGCTGGATCGTCTTGTCCCGGATCGGCCGCCCATTAATAAACACATGCTGCCGGCGCGCCGCGGGCGAAGCCAGACTCGGGTGCCCGATCAGCCCCCACAGCGCGAGCCCGCGCGCATCATCAAACTCGTCCGCGTGTACCTCGAAATACCCGGCCTCGATATCCTTCCCCAGAATCGCCCGCGCCCGCTCCTTGGGCAATTGCCCCGCCGGCGCATCAAACACTTCCTTGCCGTCCGCCACCATCCGCCACCCGATCGCCGGGTGCGCGAGCGCCAGATCCCGCGCCACATCAACACAGTGGTTCTTCTCCGTCTGCGCCGTCCGTAAAAACTTCCGCCGCGCCGGCGTATTAAAAAACAAATTCCGCACCGTCACCGCCGTCCCCACCGACCCCGCCTCGGGGCGCCCCCCCGCACCCCCCACCATCTCCCCACCATCAACACTCACGATCGTCGCGCCTTCTTCATCCCTCGTGCGCGAACGGATCGTCATGCGCGACACACTCGCGATACTCGCGACCGCCTCGCCGCGGAATCCCATCGTCGCCACCGCGTCAAGATCATCGGCGCTGCGGATCTTGCTCGTCGCGTGCGGGTGTACCGCGAGCGCCAACTCCGCCGCCGGGATCCCCCCGCCGTCGTCCGTCACACGGATCAGTTCGATCCCGCCCTTCTCGATCTCGACGGTGATCCGCATCGCCCGCGCGTCCAGCGCGTTATCAAGCAGCTCCTTCACCACGCTCGCCGGGCGCTCCACCACCTCCCCCGCAGCGATCTGGTTCACCACGTGCGCAGGCAGCACCTCGATCGCCGCGCGTCCCCGGGATGTCCCAACAGCATTGCTCACGCCGCGATTGTAGGGCCGCGCCCCAATCTCCACCCAACCGCGGGGCTACACTCCCCCCATGCCCGCCGCCGCACCTCTCCCATCACAGCAGCACGCCTACCCCGGCAAGCCCGCCCTCACCGAAGCCCAACTCCACCGCCGCCGCGAACACTGGTTCCTCCTCTTCGCCGGGCTCTTCCTGGGCACCCTCACCATGCTCAACATCCTGGGCATCACCCGCTTCATCAAACTCTTTGAACTCACCGACCCCGCCACCGGCGAGCCCACCACAATCGCCGGCATACCCCTCGTCTTCGCCGTCGCCGTCGGCGTGCTGCCCTACCCCATCACCTTCCTGTGCACCGATTTCATCTGCGAGCTCTACGGCCGCGCACGAGCCAACGCCGTCGTCTGGGTCGGCTTCATCCTCAACCTCTGGGTCGTCGCCATCCTCTGGGTGGGCGGCGAACTCCCCGGCTTCGAACCCGCAGACGCGCCAAACACCGGCGTCTTCTTCGAAGTCCGCACACTCGCCTTCGGCGCGGTAGCCGCGAGCATGTTCGCCTACCTCGTCGCGCAGCTTGTCGATGTGCACGTCTTCCACTTCTGGAAAAACCTCACCAAAGGCAAACACCTCTGGCTCCGCAACAACGCCTCAACCCTCGTCTCCCAGCTCGTAGACACCACCGCCGTCATCCTGATCACCCATTTCTACGCCCGCGCCCTGCCCATCTCCGATGGCCACCCGATCGGCGCACAACTCCTCCTCTTCATCTTCACCGGCTACGCCTTCAAGGTCGCCGCCGCGCTGCTCGACACCATCCCCTTCTACATCGGCGCGGGCCTGCTGCGCAAGCACCTCCGCCTGCCGCCCGCAACAGAACACATCCCCCCACCCGCCGCCGCCGCGGTCGAAGCAGGTGTGGGTTAGCCGCAAGGAAACTCCATGTCAGATTCCATCTTCACCAAAATCATCGCCGGCGAAATCCCCTCCCACAAGGTCTACGAAGACAACCTCGTCTTCGCCTTCCTCGATATCAACCCCCTCTCGCCGGGGCACACCCTCGTGGTCCCCAAAGAACCCGCCGTCACACTCGAC
>JAJDDG010000050.1 GCA_029260435.1 Phycisphaerales bacterium
TCCCGCCCCAACCCCAACTACACCGCCGAGTTGCTTCAGGGTGTGACCGCGGATGTCACCAAGCTCTCCCGCGAGCCGCGCATCGTCCACGCCGCAGTCCTGCTCGTGCTGTTCTCCGCCGACGAGCGGACCGCCGAGCACGACCTCGCCGCTTGGCACACCCGCGCGATCGAAAAGGGCAAGCCCGTTTCTGTCCCCATCACACGCACCTACACCATCCCCGACCTCATCGGGCACACCCGGTGTACCCTCGCGCTCGCCCGCGTGCATAACCTCTAAGAATCGTTCCCGCGAAGCCGCTCACGCAGCTTGTGCCGCTCGATCGCCCGCTTCTGCAGGTCCGCCACCTCGTCCAGCTCGTCCACGATCTCCACGCCCAGCAGCGTCTCCATCACATCTTCGAGCGTCACCACGCCCTCCGTTCCGCCGTACTCGTTCACCACGACAAACAGGTGCGACCGCTCCGCGACAAAGGTCTCCAGCAGCTGAGAGAGCGTCTGCGTCTCGGGCACAAAGTGCACCGGGCGCAGGAACCCCTCAACCCGCCGCGATCCCTCACCCTTCCGCGACGCATCCACGATGTCGTACCGCAGCGCGATCCCCAGCACCTCGTCGATGTTCTCGCCGTACACCGGGATCCGCGCGTGCCGAATCCGTTGTCCCATCTCCATGACATTGTCGATGGTGTCCGATTTGTCCAGCGCAAACACCGCCACCCGCGGCGTCATGATGTCCTTTGCGTGGATCGTATCCAGCCCGAATAAGTTGCTGATCACCTCCCCCTCGCGCCCCTTGATGCTCCCCGCGCGGTGCGCCGCCGCCGCCAGCGCCGAGATCTCCTTGCCGGAAACATGCCCGACCGCAGCGTTCCCCGCCAGCAGCTTCGGGATCCCCTCCAGCGCGATCACGACCGGCATCAGCACAATCATCAGTACACGAAGCATGTGCGCCGAGACCGGCGCGAGCGATTTCCAGTACACCGCCCCGAGCGTCTTGGGCACGATCTCCGCGCAGATCAGGATCGCGAGGGTCAGCACCCCGCTCGCCACCCCCACCCACAAAGATTCGTCCATCCCCTTGTGCCGCGCGATCCCCGCCGCCTCCGCGCCCACCCCCGCCGCGCCGAACATATTCGCCACCGTGTTCGTCGTCAGGATCGCGATCAGCGGGCGATCGATCCGCTTCTTGTACGCCTTGAGCAGCCGCCCGCTCCTGCGCCCCTCGCCCACCATCACCTCCACATGAGCTGGCGAAACCGATAGCAGCGTCGCTTCCAGCAGCGAGCACAGGAAGCTCACAACCAGCGCAAACACGAAATAGATCACCACAGGCCAATACGTCATCAACCGTCACTCCTGCCCGAACCCACTCCGAACACCGAGGATACACCCCATCGCCATGCCGCCTGTTATCGGTCATCCCCCTCTTCAATCACGATGCAGGGAATGATCCCCAACCCCCGGGCGTTTCACCGATACCATCTTTGTGTCCAAACTCCCACGGAGCCCCCAAATGCACCACGCCGCTCGAACCATCCTCGCCGCGACCCTCGCACTCTGCTTCGCACTCCCGGCCGTCGCGGGCGATGTGAAACCGATGCCCCGAGAGTGGCACTTCTACCAGGAATCAAGCCGCGCAGACCGCGACAACTACTGGGGCAAGCTCACCCGCCTCGTCGGCAAACCCGCCCCGGAACTCCGCCTCGCCCAGTGGCACGGCAACAAGACCAACATCCGCGAGAACCGCGGCAAGGTCGTCGTCCTGGACTTCTGGGCGACATGGTGCGGCCCGTGCATCCGCTCCATCCCCCACAACAACGAACTCGTCAACAAATACAAAGACGACCTCGCCTTTGTCGCCATCTGTGCGCCCCGCGGCGGCGAGACCATGGCGCAGGTCGCGAAGCAGCACAACGTCGCCTACCCCACCGCACTCGACTCCGGCTCCGCAAACTACTCCAGCTACAACGCGCAGTGGTACCCCTTCTACGTCGTCATCGATCAGCAGGGCATCATCCGCGCCACCGGGCTCACACCCAACAACATCGAAAACGCGGTCAAGATGCTACTCGACGAAGCCAAAGCCAACCCCAAATCGAAAAAGCAGTCCCGCAAGTCCAACGAATCAAACACCGCAAATGCCTCCGTCTCCCCCACGCTCGCCAAGCACCTCGAAGGTTCGCCCCAACGCCGGCGCATCCTCAACGCAACGCATGGCAACAAACCGCCATCACTCAACGCGACCAACTGGCTGAACTCCGAGCCGATGGAGATGTCCGAGTACAAGGGCAAGGTCGTCCTCGTGGATTTCTGGGCAACCTGGTGTGGGCCGTGCAAACGAGCCGTCCCCCATACCAACGAACTCCAGGCGAAGTACGCGGAGCAGGGCCTCGTCATCCTCGGTGTCTGCCACACCCGCGGCGCAGAGAAGATGGAAGAAACCGCCAACCGACTCGGCATCAACTACGCCCTCTGCGCAGACGTCAACGGACAAACAGTCAACGCCTACCGTGCCGATGGCTTCCCGGATTATTTCGTCATCGGGCGTGACGGCAAGGTCTTCGCAGCGGACGTCAAGAACAACAACGTCGAAGCCGTCATCAAGCTCGCCCTCGCCGAATCAACCTCCTAGAGCGTCCTTACTCATTCTGTAGCGTTTACGAAATCCGCCCCCTCTCCCCGCCGGGGGAGAGGGTGGTTGAGCGAAGCGAAACCGGGTGAGGGGGTCTTCCT
>JAJDDG010000051.1 GCA_029260435.1 Phycisphaerales bacterium
CCGTCGCCGCTGGGGACAATCACCCGGACCCGGTTGATTCCATCAAGTTCGGCAAGCTTGTGACGGATCGCGGTTGCTAATGCCTCGTGCTCAAAGGCCTCTCCCTTGGGCTGGGAGAGCCGAACGGTCACACTCTCACCCGACAGAGCGACCTCATCAATAATGCCGAGTGATACGACATCCTGACGCGATGCGGGATCTTTCATTTCTTGCAGGTATTCCCACACATTTTGTTCGATACACGTGGTCATTTGGGAGCACCTCAAAAAGGAATACTGCCGGGATCAATCTTGCTCAGAAACTCGCCAACGATGTGTCGCGAGCAATTCGGATATGCTGATATACTAATCGTGAACTCGCGGATATGTTGTTTTGTGTTTGTTAGGCTTGCGGCGCAGCGACGAATGAGGACACCAAACGAAATCGATGGCCCCCTCGAAACGCCGGTGCGTTTCGTCTTTCCCCAGTGGAGCAACGCGCTGCTGCCAGCTGTGATTGTGATGATGCTTGTGGCACCGATTTATGCAGCTCTTGTGCTGACCTATGGGCTGAGCCCTGTGACGCACAATGTGGGGTACATGCCGACCCAGCCGATCCCGTTCAGCCACAAGATCCATGCTGGCGAACTTGGATTAGATTGTCGGTACTGCCACAACACCGTCGAGGACGCCGCCAAAGCCGCGATCCCACCGACGCAAACCTGTATGACTTGCCACGCCCAGGTGCAGACACAGAGTGAGGCGCTCAAGCCGCTCTGGGAAAGCTACAGCGAGGGCACTGCCATCCGTTGGCAGCGGGTGCATGATCTCCCTGATTTCGTGTATTTCAACCATTCGGCGCATGTCGAGCGTGGTGTCGGGTGTGCATCCTGCCACGGTCGCATCGATCAGATGGACGTTGTTTTCCAGAGCGAATCGCTGAGCATGGGATGGTGTCTGGAGTGCCATCGCGATCCGGAACCGAATCTCCGCCCACTGGATCAGGTCACTAATCTTGCGTTCGATCCGTTGGTTGACCAGTCGGCTGAGGCGCGGCGTGGTTTGCTTGAGGGCCTTCGCATCACACCTTCTGAGGGATGCTCTACATGCCATCGGTAAGCAAGAGGCGGGCCAGTGGCCAAGCGTACTGGCGCAGCCTTGATGAGTTGTCGCGGAAGACGCACTTTGGTGATGCGCTCGGTGATGAGTTCCTGGGTGGGGTGATGGAATCGATGAACGCTCTCGAGCGGCGCCACTTTCTCAAGATAATGGGCGCATCACTGGCGTTTGCTGGGCTGGCGGGGTGTCGTCGATGGCCCGAAGAGAAGATCGTTCCTTATTCCCGTCGCCCAGCGGGGCGCACGCCGGGCACGCCCGTCCAGTATGCCACCGGCATGGAGCTAGGCGGTTTGGGTCTGGGGCTGCTCGTGACTAGTGTTGACGGGCGGCCGATTAAAGTCGAAGGGAACCCCGAGCACCCGTCCTCCCTAGGGGCATCTGGGCCGTTCGCGCAAGCCGCGATTCTCGACCTCTATGACCCGGATCGCGCAAGACAGGGGAGGCATGGAAGAACCGAGGCGAGCTGGGACGACTTTGACACATGGCTGGGGGCCAACCTCGAAACAATCAGCGCGGATGGAGGGGCCGGACTGCGCGTCTTGTGCGAGGCGACTTCGTCACCAAGCATGCTCGCCATGCGTGAGCGGTTACAGCGCACGTTCCCGAGCATGGTGTGGCATGAGTACGAATCTGTCAGCGATGACAACGAACGAATTGGCACCCGCATGGCGTTTGGGCGGCCCCTCCTCGCCAATATGGATCTCTCGCAATCTCGGGTCATCGTATCCCTTGGTGCCGATTTTCTCGACCGCCCTATCACATCACTCGGATGCATCCGCGGTTTCGCCGATTCGCGCAGACTTGATGGTGCTCATCCCGAGATGAGCCGACTCTATGCGTTCGAGGGGATGTTGAGCTTGACCGGGGCTAACGCGGACCACCGTGTGACAGTGCGACCTTCCGATATCACCACGCTCGCGGCCCGTCTGGCAATGGGTGTGCTGCCCGAGCCACCCGTGAGCGTCCGAACGCTAGCGGCGCGATCTATCGACTCTTCGCTCAGCGAGGAGGATCTCGGGCGGATTCTGGCAATGGTGATCTCGGACTTGCAGACCCATCGAGGGCGAGGTGTCATCGCTGCGGGGCTGACTCAGCCCCCAGAGGTTCATCTGCTGGCGCACCTTATGAATGCTGCGATCGGCGCGGTCGGCAACACTGTGACCTATGTGCCCGTGCCCGATCACAAGGGGCACGTTCACTCCCTGACCTCGCTTGTCGGTGCGATGGGGGAAGGAAACGTCGAGACGCTCGTCATCATCGGTGGCAATCCCGTCTACGACGCACCCACGGATCTCCACTTCGCTGACACCTTGCGCAATGTCGGACGAACCATCCGGCTGAGCGAGTACGACGATGAAACGGCGGCGCAGTGCTCATGGTTCCTGCCCCGTGCGCACCTGCTCGAGGCTTGGGGCGATGTTCGGGCGAACGATGGAACGATCACAGTGTGCCAGCCGCTGATCCAGCCGTTGTTTGATGGGCGTAGCGCCATCGAGCTTCTGGCGGCCCTGTCCAAAGACGAGCCAAGGTCTGGCGAACAGATCGTACAGCGCACATTTGCGGACACGACCGAAGAGAGATTCTCCGAGGCGTCGTGGCACCAGGCGCTGCACGATGGCGTGGTGCCCCAGAGTGCTTCGACAGTCAAGCGACCGAGCGTGGATCTCGCAGATGCCGAACGGCATCTCGGGCGGTTCGTCGATGCCCGGGGTTCAGCCGCCGCGTCCGACACGGAACTATTATTTGTTGCAGATTCAAAGCTCTACGACGGACGATTCGCCAACAACGGGTGGCAGCAGGAACTCCCGGATCCACTGACCAAGCTAACTTGGGACAACGCCTTACTCTTGGGTATCGGACGCGCGAAAGAACTCGGTGTTGATACCGGCGATGTCGTTTCCGTTCAGGTGGACGGGCGGTCGCTCGAACTCCCGGTGCTGCTCATGCCCGGGCAACACGACAAGTGTGCGGTCGTGGCGCTCGGATACGGGCGACGATTCAAGGGGCGGGTCTGCGCCGGTGCCGGGACTGATGGAGGCGCCCTGAGAACTACGGGTTCGTTCTTCACCGCGCGCGGCGTGCAGATCACCAGGACCGGGAAATCGTATCCGCTTGCGGTCACGCAGGATCATCACGCGATCGATGTGAGAGGTGTGGCGGGCAAGGGGCAGCAGGATCGGTTGGGAGCGATATTCCGCGAGGCCAGTCTGGATGAGTTCCGGGAGCACCCCGATTTCGCCGCTCATCGCACGCACGTCCTGCACCAACTCTCGCCCTATTCGGAGGACAACCTCAAAGGCGCCGAGCACCGGTGGGCAATGTCGATCGATCTGGGGGCGTGCGTCGGGTGCAACGGGTGCGTCGCCGCTTGCCACGCCGAGAACAACATCCCGATCGTCGGCAAGGATCAGGTGCTCCGCGGGCGCGAGATGCACTGGATCCGGGTGGACCGATACTTCAGCTTCGCCCGGGACGACAACGGGTACGACCCCACACAACTGCAAAGTGTCGCTCTCCAGCCGATGCCCTGTCAGATGTGCGAGAACGCGCCGTGTGAGACGGTGTGCCCCGTCGGCGCGACGATGCATGATGCCGATGGGCTGAACGTCATGGTCTACAACCGGTGCGTGGGTACGCGCTACTGCTCGAACAACTGCCCGTACAAGGTCCGACGGTTCAACTTTTACGACTACTGGAAGCGCAAGCCGCATCGGGAGCAGCCCGGGAAGTTGCTCCAGGTCGAGCGCGAGTACTACGAACGCCCGCAGGCGGGCGCCGACGAACTCCGTCAGATGCAGTTCAATCCCGAGGTCTCGGTTCGGATGCGCGGCGTGATGGAAAAATGCACGTTCTGCACCCAACGCATCGAGGCGGCCAAGATCAAGACCAAAAACCAGTGGGTGCAGGACGGTGGGAACGAGCAAGGAACGCCGCCAACGATCGCCGACGGCACGATCAGAACAGCTTGCGAAGAAGCCTGCCCGGCCCGGGCGATCACGTTTGGCGACCTCAACGACCCGAACAGCCGCGTGGCCCAACTGCACGAAGACCAGAGGTCGTATTCCGTCCTCGAAGAACTCAACCCCAAGACCAGAGTGAAGTACCTGGCAAAGGTCCGCAATCCGATCGAGTCGGGCGGGCACGACCACCCGATCCGCCACGGCGACACGTAATGGAAGCAACTCCGATCGACAACACGTTCGAGGATCCGGGGCAACGGGCCCCCCTGGTGCTCAACCACAACGACTTCACCTCGGTGACGACGGATATCTGTCGCGCAAGCGAATCCCCGCGCCCGCCGCGAGCCTGGTACATCGCGTTCGCGATTTCGGCGGCGCTGGCGTCCCTCTTCTTCTTGCTGATCTTCTATCTGTTCATCACAGGCGTTGGGATCTGGGGCAACCACAGCCCCACGATGTGGGGCTTCCCGATCGTCAACTTCGTGTTCTGGATCGGTATCGGGCACGCGGGCACGCTCATCAGCGCCATCCTGTTCCTGTTCCGCCAGAAGTGGCGCACCGCCATCAACCGCTTCGCCGAGGCGATGACGATATTCGCAGTGGTCTGCGCCGGCACGTTCCCCGTGATCCATGTCGGACGCGTCTGGGTGGTCTACTGGTTGTTCCCGATCCCGAACCAGATGGAATTGTGGCCCCAGTTCCGCAGCCCGCTGCTGTGGGACGTGTTCGCCGTCAGCACGTACTTCACCGTCTCCCTACTGTTCTGGTACGTCGGGATGATCCCTGACTTGGCGACATTCCGCGATCGCGCAGCCACCAAGACCAGGGCAATCATCTACGGACTGCTCGCCCTCGGGTGGACGGGGAGTAACCGCCATTGGCATCGCTACGAGCGGGCGTACTTACTGCTCGCGGCGCTGGCGACCCCGCTTGTCCTCTCGGTGCACTCTGTCGTGTCGTTCGACTTCGCGGTGGCGCAGCTGCCCGGTTGGCACAGCACGATCTTCCCCCCCTACTTTGTAGCAGGCGCGATCTTCGGTGGTTTCGCGATGGTGGTCACGCTGGCGGTGCCCTCGCGTCAGCTCTGGGGTCTCAAGGACTTCATCACGATGCGCCACCTTGAAAACATGAACAAGATCATCCTCCTGACCGGATCGATCGTGGGGTACGCCTACGTCTCGGAGTTCTTCATCGCGTGGTACTCCGGCGCGACGTACGAGGGATTCGCGTTCATCAATCGGGCGTTCGGGCAGCACGCGTGGGCCTATTGGCTCATGTTGTTCTGCAATGTGGTAGCACCGCAACTGTTCTGGTTCAAGCGGTTCAGGCGGAGCATCCCGGTGATGTACTTCGTGGTGATGTGCGTCAACGTCGGGATGTGGTTCGAGCGTTTCGTGATCGTGATCTCGCTGGAGCAGGACTTCCTGCCAAGCAGCTGGGGATACTTTGCTCCCACATGGGTCGATCTGATGATGCTGGTGGGGAGCATGGGGCTGTTCCTGATGCTGTTCCTGTTGTTCATCAGGTACCTGCCCGTGATCGCGATGGCCGAACTCAAAGCGGTGATGCCGCAGGCCGACCCGCACACCTCCGGCGAGCATGACACACCCGCGGGGCAGAACCGGGAGGTGGTATGATGGGCGACTCAGCGCTCAGCGCCGGAACGAGTGATGGATTCGGGCTGCTGGCGGAGTTCGAGACACCGGCACAGATCATGCGCGCGGCTCGTGCCGTGCATGACGCCGGGTACGTGGAGTGGGACTGCCACACACCATTCCCGGTGCATGGGCTCGATAAGGCGATGGGCGTGAAGCCCACGATCCTCCC
This sequence comes from Phycisphaerales bacterium, assembly GCA_029260435.1. Taxonomy (GTDB): domain Bacteria; phylum Planctomycetota; class Phycisphaerae; order Phycisphaerales; family UBA1924; genus OFTM74. Next base: position 5,885 of record JAJDDG010000051.1, read on the forward strand.
GGTACTGGTCTTTTTCTGCGGTCTCATGGGTGTATCACTGGGCTTCCTCCTGCAATGGTTCACCAATGCGGCGAGCATCGAGGCCTGGTTCTTCGGGATCGTGCGCGGGTACGAATACATGATCAGCGGCAAGCCCATGATGAGTCTGCCCGCCTGGATCCCGGTCATGTTCGAGACGACGGTGCTGTTCTCCGCGCTGGCGACGGTTGGGTTGATGCTGGTGTTCAACGGGCTGCCTCGCCTGTATCACCCGCTGTTCAAGAGCAAGCGTTTCGCGCGTGTGACCGACGATCGCTTCTTCCTGGTCATCGAGGCACGGGATCCGAAGTTCGATCGAGCGGCCTCGCTATCGCTGCTTGAAACACTCAATCCTATTTCGATCGAACTGGTGGAATCATGAGCAATCTGCCAAAGCCAATCTTGTTTGCGCTCCTGGGCACCGTGGTGGTAGCGCTGATCCCACCGGTGTTGATCGTGCGCATGCGGACGACCAAACACTCGCTCCCTCGGATCCATTGGATCCAGGACATGGACAACCAGGGGCGTTTCCGCGCCCAGCACGCGAATCCCATGTTTGCCGACGGGCGTGCCATGCGCCAACCCGTTGCGGGTACGGTGGCACGTGGTGAGTTGAGAGCCGACACGCATTACAACCATGGTGTCGTCGCTCAGGCGTGGGCGACCACGTTCCCGCGCCAAACTCGCGTAACGCCTGATCTTCTTGCCCGGGGGCAAGAGCGATTCGTCATCTATTGCACGCCGTGCCACGGGGCAAGCGGGTATGGGGATGGGTTGGTGAATCAGCGGGCGCTGGCTGTGATGGGTGATCCGACCCGGAGCAAGGGCACATCATGGGTCGAGCCCAAGAGCATCCACGACTCCGACATCCTCGCCCAGCCCGTCGGCCAACTGTTCAACACCATTACCAACGGCGTGCGCACCATGGGAAGCTACGAGTCGCGGATCAATGTCCATGATCGGTGGGCGATAATTGCGTACATACGAGAACTCCAGAAACGCGAAGCCTCTGCGAGTGCGGATACGCGCGGTGTCGATCGTGCTGATCGGAAGCGAGTCGGTGAACCGGACAACCAGAACGAGGCGAGGCAATCGTGAGCGTTGGCGCATCGACAGTTCGAGAAGATCGCCTGGGAGCGCTGGCCCCTCGGCTCTTCCTAGGTGGCGGCATTCTTGGTGTCGCTGGATTGGGTTCGAGTGTCCTGATCGGTGCGGTTGGCGGCGCATGGGATCGCTTGCTGTTCTCTTACCTTGCGGCGTTTATTTTCGTGTTAACCGTGTCGCTGGGCGCATTGTGGTTCACGCTCGTGCAGCACATGACCCGGGCCGGGTGGAGCGTGGTCCTGCGCCGTTTGAGCGAGGCGATCGCTACCAATCTTACTTGGCTCGGGGTCGCCTTCGCGCCGATCGCGATTCTGGTCATGCTTGGCAAGGGGGAACTGCTTTATCATTGGGCGGACACTAGTGTTTATGATGCGGGATCTGAGCACTTTGACGAGGTGCTCACCAAGAAGCATGTGTTCTTCACCCCCACGTTCTGGACGATCCGGGCGGTGTTCTACTTTGCTGTATGGGGCGCCGCGACACGGATGCTCTTCGGGCAATCCGTAGCGCAGGACGCGAGTGGCGACGTTTCCCACACGCATCGCATGCAGAGGTATTCGCCCTTATTCATGGTGTTGTACGCGCTGACCCAGACATTGGCCGTTGTCGATTGGGTGATGTCGCTCGAACCGCTCTGGTTCAGCACGATGTACGGCGTGTATTTCTTTGCCGCGAGCCTGTGTGGCTTTTTCAGTGTCCTCTGCGTCAGCTTGTGGCTGCTCCAGCGATCGGGACGGATGCAGGATGTGGTCACTCGCGAGCACTACCAGGACGCCGGGAAGCTGCTGTTCGGCTTCGGGATAGTCTTCTGGGCGTATATCGCCTTCAGCCAATACATGCTCATCTGGTACGCCAATATCCCCGAGGAAACGGGGTGGTATATCACGCGCCAGCTCGGTGGATGGCGCATGGTCAGCGCGCTCTTGCTCTTTGGACACTTCTGTGTGCCGTTCGTTCTTCTGATCTCCAAGCACACCAAGCGTGCCAAAGGTGTGCTGGCGGTGATCGCCGGGTGGATGCTCTTCATGCACTACATTGATGTGTACTGGCTGGTCATGCCGCGCATCCCGGCGGATCTTCTGGCCCAGTCAGAAACATATCGTCAGTTGATTGACTCGATTCAGGAGTCGGGGAATGACCTGGGATTCCACCCTCATGTGCTGGACCTTACCTGTCTGGTGGGTCTTGGGGGTGTTGCAATCGCCTTGACGGCGCGCCGCCTGGGGGGATGCGCGCTCATTCCGATCGGAGATCCGCGCCTGAGTGAATCAATAACGTTCGAAAATATGTGACGCCAAAGGCTGCCTGGCAGGTGGTCAAGCGGACATCGCATCACTTCGGGCAACGTCATGTTCGCTCGGGTTCTGGCGTAGGCCCAGATACGAAATCAACCTGATGAAGAAGAGGCTTACGAAGCAGCGGATCGCGTTCGCGTTGCGGTAGGTGAGCAAGGGGCATCTTTGCGGGAGGTGTGCGGAGCATGGCACAGCTGCGATAGTCTCGGGTGCCGGCGGCCTGTATCCCAGCGAACTGGACTCAGTTCACCAATTTAATCGCCGAAGCGACAATCCGTGTGAGCGAATCGGACTCACACAGCAACTCGCCAGTTGATATCGACGTGCTTATGACCGCCCAGCAGATTGAGTCGGTAAGTAGTGCGCCACGCACGTCTGCTGGTGTCAGGTCGTCGAAAGTTCGCCCAGCAAGGGTTGCAGCCAATTGCTGCACATACTCTTGGTGAATCCTCGCAAGGTGTCCGGGCTCGCCGACTTCGTCGGGGAAGTAGCTTGACATCCGGATCCAGAACCGAGCTGTTGTAGGAGATTCCTGAGTGATCCTCGCATAATGCCGCACCGTGGCCTCAATACGGTTTGTATGTGATCGGCATTCGAGGGTGGCCGCGCGTGCTCCGTCCAAAAAACTGCGCTGCACATCCTCCCAGAGGGCGAGCAGGTATTCGTCCTTGCTCTTGAAGTGCAAGTAGAACACGCCCTTGGCGACATCTGCCTCCTCGGTAATATCCAGGATCGACACCAAGCCGATCGGCTGCCGCTCGAAAGCTGCAAGCCCAGCCATGAATAGGGATTGGCGTACCGCCATCGCCTTGCGTGCCCGCCTGCCGAGAGGCTTCAACGCATCTTCTTGTAGCTGGTTCTCTGAGTTTGACTGCATTTGCCCATTCTCACGATCCGGGGTCGATTTGACTAGTGCTGACCGTATGGTCATAATTGTACACTGTATCCATTCATAGTCCACCGTCTCATTTATGGCCCGATCCATTGTCAGATACCAGAGGACAGCATGCCGCCAATGTACGACCAATTAGATGCCCAGGAGATCCGTATCCGCTTTTGCTCGACGTCATCCGCCGTTGACCAAGACGAGGAATCCTTCGAGTTTGAGCACCAGGGCCAGACGCACCGGCTCCGCATCCACGACTACGCGGACCTTTACCAGGTTCCGGGTCTCCATGAGGCTCTCGTCTATGACAAGCTCGAGTGTAACTCACCCACGCGGATTGCCGATCTGATCGACAGTGTCCTCATCGACTGGCCCCACGATCCGTCAGATCTCCGCGTGCTCGACCTTGGTGCAGGCAACGGCATCATGGCCGAGAAATTGCGGCGAATCAGTGTCGGTCACATCGTCGGGCTCGATCTACTCCCCGAAGCGGAAATGGCCGCTCAGCGAGATCGACCGGGCGTGTATGACGATTATGTCGTTGCCGACCTCACGGCCCTCCCCGACCACGCTCGAGACCATCTCGAAGATGCTCGGCTCAACTGCCTCGTGACGGTCGCGGCCCTCGGGTTCGGTGACAGTGGATTCGCTCGACTTATTCGAAGGCTCATCGACGAGGGCATCATCGAGATCCAGGCGCATCAGCGGTATTGCCATCGCATCTCGATCGAAGGCGAACAGTTGTTCTATCTCGCTGTCATCGCACGGAAAATGGCCGACATCCCGAGTCACAGTATCAATCAGAACCACAAGCGCAATAGTGTAGTGACGACGATTCGGCGGACCAACCCGGCGTCACTGATCCTGAGCAAGTCATAGGAGCCCTCATGTTTACCGTTACCGACTCGGCCCTTGAATACCTCGCCGAAGCGATCGGTCGGGTCGAACATCCAAAGCCGGAGAATGCATGCTTCCGTATCGTGCCCGAGCACAGCGGCAAGCTCTCGCTGACTGTCGATACGTTGAAGCCAGGCGATACGGAGTACGGCCACGAAGGCATCGTGGTGCTCGCACTGTCGGACGAGATGCTCCTATGCTGCGAAGGTCGAATGCTCGACTCGGACGGGTTAGGGAATCTCCTCCTTACATGATTTCACGAGGCCCCCAACTGAATGATCTCACTCCGGAATGTCTCGAAGACCTACGACAATGGACGCATCGATGCTGTCCGTGATGTCAGCCTCGACGTTGCTGAGGGGGAATTACTCGTTCTCCTCGGTGAATCCGGGTACGGAAAGACAACCACACTTAAGCTGGTCAACCGGCTGATTGAAAGGTCGGCTGGGCGGATCGATGTGGGGGGCGAGGACATTGACGCCACCGATCCGATTCATCTTCGTCGCCGCATCGGGTACGTGTTTCAGGGCATCGGTCTCTTTCCACATATGACGGTCGGGGAGAACATCGGAACAGTGCCCCGCTTGCTGGGGTGGTCACGCGACGACATTGACAAAAGGGTGGCAGAGCTTCTCGAACTCGTTGGACTTACACCTTCTGCATACACCCCTCGTTATCCGCGCGAGCTTTCGGGTGGTCAGCAGCAGCGTATCGGCGTTGCACGCGCCCTCGCAGCGCGTCCGTCGGTCCTTCTCATGGATGAGCCGTTTGGCGCGCTCGATCCGATCACGCGCGTTCAGATTCAAGATGAACTCAAGACCCTACAGAGCTCGCTCGGCTTGACCATCGTGCTCGTGACGCACGACATGACCGAAGCGCTGCTGCTTGCGGATCGCATTGCGGTGATGAAGGAAGGGCAGATCGTTGGGCGAGGTTCACCGACCGAACTCATGACCAACCCCGGTCACGAATACGTCAAGACCCTGATGGCGATGCCCAAGCGTCAGGCCGACCGAGTAGAGAGTATCGCAAAGGCTGCGCTATGAGCGATGTTCTCCGAGAGCAGCTTGCGCTCTTGCCTGAGTATCTGAGCCGTCACCTTCTGTTGACGGTCACCGCACTTGCTGTTGGCATCGGTATCAGCTTTCCACTTGCGATCGCGGTGACGCGCGTGCGGCTGCTCAAAGGGCCGGTGCTCGCGCTGGCCAGCACGATCCAGACGATCCCAAGTCTTGCGCTGCTCGCACTCATGGTCCCGTTGCTTCGAGAAATCGGCTTCTTGCCCGCGGTCATCGCGCTCACGCTCTACAGCATGCTCCCGGTGATCCGCAACACCGTCACAGGCATTGAAGAGGTCGATCCGAATCTGATTGAAGCGGGCCGAGGCCTTGGCATGACCCCGAGGCAACTACTCTTCACTGTACAAGTGCCATTGGCGATGCCTGTCATCATCGCTGGCATCCGAACGGCGACGGTGTGGGTCGTCGGCATTGCGACACTCTCAACACCCGTCGGCGCGACAAGCCTCGGAAACTACATATTCAGCGGCTTGCAGACGCAGAACTACACGGCAGTCGTCGTCGGCTGCGTTGCGGCTGCGGCGCTTGCGTTGGTGCTGGACCTGCTGATTCGGATCATGGAGATTGCATCGGCGCGTCGGAGCCGCACGATGGCAGCGGTTGCTGCGCTCGGAGTGCTTCTCGTGATCGGTGGCGGTCTGGCGCCGGTGTTGATCTCTCGATCAAGCATCGACAATCGTCCCGGCGTCGTGATCGGCACCAAGACATTTACAGAACAGTACATCCTGGCCTCGCTCATCGCGGGGCGGCTGGAGTCCGCAGGGTATCGCGCACGAATATTGGACAGCCTCGGGTCAACGGTCGTTTTTGATGCCTTGATTGCAGGCAAGGTGGACATTTATATCGACTATACCGGCACGCTGTGGGCCAATCACATGGGCCGCAACGACCGTGCGACCGCTGATGATGTCTTGCGCGAGGTGACAGAGTGGCTGCGCATTGAACATGGAATCGAGTGCCTTGGTCGTCTTGGGTTTGAGAATACCTATGCGCTGGCCATGCCTCGCGCTGATGCGGAACGCCTCGGAATCACAAGCATTGATGATCTGTTCCGGCATGCGCCGACCATGAAGATCGGCGGCGACTACGAGTTCTTCGGGCGACCGGAGTGGGAGAGTCTTCATGCAGCGTATGAACTTGAGTTTGCACAGACCGCGAGCATGGACAGTTCGCTCATGTACACCGCCGTCGCATCGGACGAAATCGACATCATCGCGGCATTCTCAACGGACGGGCGGATCGCTGCGAGCGATCTTGTGGTCCTTGAGGATCCTCGCTCCGCCTTCCCGCCCTATGACGCTGTGATCCTGCTCGGAGCCCACGCTGCAAACGATCCAGCAATCCGATCAGCGCTTCTGCCGCTCATCGGCTCGATCAATGATGACCGGATGCGTACGGCAAACATGCGTGTCGATATCGAAGGCGAATCGGTCAACGCGGCTGCCCATCGGCTGGGCTTATCAGCAGGAGGGGGAGCTTGAAACGGCGCTCCCCTACTTCTTGCGGGCAGCTGGTGTTGCGGATGAAGTCCTGCGCATCGATCCGAATTTCGAGATTGTCCGGTTTGATCGGATCCGCGCGCTGAGTCATATGGGAGAAGTCCAGCTTGCTCTTGGTCGCACAACCGATGCGGAGGTAACCCTTCGTATACATCTGGCAATATGCACGGAGTATCTCCGTCGGAATCCAGAGGATCCCGGTGCCCAGCGCCAAGAGGGCGTCGCCTACTACAAGATGGGGGAGATTGAAGCCGCGATAGCACGCCTTTCAGATACGAGCGACGCGGATCACACCGTCCACCTGCGTGAATCATTGTCGTGGCAACGCCGGTGTCTTGCGGTGTTCGTCGGTATGCGGGAACGCGGCGTGCTCGCACCCACAGACACGGGTGTCCCGGACGAGATCGCAATGGAGATTGCGGGTCTGGAAGCGGAATTGGGTCTCGACCCTGAACAATCCGGCGGGGGATGAGGGCGGGTTCTGCCATGACCCAACGTCCACAATGGCACATTCTGCAGTGTTATACGGGGTGAGCACAGCGATCTGGAATAAACAGAAGAAATGTCCGGCTAATCGGGCCCCCTATTACGCCTTTATCAGTGGACAGATGCGCAAGCACCCAAGGATTGCGAAAGCAGTTGATTAGCGATCCTCCGTGCGTGTGGTTTTCTGTCGATGCTGGCAACTCTTGCCTGCTCATGCTCCCTGATGAACAAGCTAAAGGAGGGACGAAAATGAAAATTCGATTCAGCGGAAACCCAGTCCGGTGCGCCCTCGTGATCGGTCTGCTCGGTCTAACTTCCAGTGCTCAAGCGGTCTTTGTGATTGGGCCGGTGGACACCCTGAATCTCAACGGCACACTCTCAGATGATGTGCTGAACCTAGGCGCACTGAACGTTCAGTGGGGTATCAACCCCGGAGGCTTTGCGGCCGTGATCACCGGTTCGCTTGATAATCAGGGCATCACGCGGATCGTCGCCATCGACGGTGACGGAGGGTTCAACACTTTTTCTCCTCTTTGGGT
>JAJDDG010000052.1 GCA_029260435.1 Phycisphaerales bacterium
TCAGGAGAGCAGCAGGGTTACTTCTTCGCATTCCCGGAAGCGGTCGGATGGCGGGGCGTGGCGGTGGGCGGTGATGACGAAGCCGTTGCGCTCGAGGGCTCGGATTGAAGCGGTGTTGTGGCGGGCTGCCTGGGCGTGGAGTGGGCGGGTGGGGACCTCATCGAGGAGGAGTCGGATCGCTCGGGTCGCGATGCCCTTGGCCCAGTGTTCTTTGGCGATCCAGTAGCCGATGGAGTCTTGTCCGTCCATCTGGAAGCAGGAGATGCGGCCGACGAGGCGGTCATCCATGAGAATGGCTCTGGAGACGATGGATGGGTCGGCGAGGAGCGTTTTCCAGTGGAGGTCGAAGGCTTTTCGGTCGCGTGGGAAGACGGCTGCGAGAAGGTTTGCATCGGGGTCGAGTTCGTGCTCGAAGAGGATGGGGAGGTCGTCGGCAACGATGTCCCGCAGGCGGATCTCGGGAGAGGCATGGTCGGAGGAGTTCGGGGGCATGGTGGGATGGTAAACAGGCGGCGCGGGGTCGGTACAATCGCGGTTCGGCATTATTGAGGAGTTTGTAGCAATGGGACTGAGCGCTGTTGAGAAGATTGTCGGGCGGTACGCGGTTGGGTTGCAGGATGGGGAGGCGGTGCGTGCGGGGGACTACGTGACGATCGCGCCCAAGCACGTGATGACGCACGACAACACGGGGGCGGTGATCCCGAAATTCCGGTCGATCGGCGCGACGAAGATTCATGATCCGAAGCAGCCGGTGTTTGGGATGGATCACGACATACAGAACACGACGCCTGAGAATCTGGGGAAGTACGCGAAGATCGAGGCGTTTGCCGGTGAGCAGGGCGTGGACTTCTATCCGCCCGGGCGGGGGATCGCGCACCAGGTGATGATCGAGGAGGGGTATGTGACGCCGGGCAGTTTGTGCGTGGGTTCGGATTCGCATTCGAATATCTACGGCGCGATCGGCGCGGTGGGCACGCCGGTTGTTCGGACGGATGCTGCGGCGCTGTGGGCGACGGGGCAGACGTGGTGGCAGATTCCGGAGGTTGTGCAAGTTGAGCTGACGGGGAGCCTTGCGCATGGGGCAACAGGCAAGGATGTGATCATCACGCTGTGCGGGCATTTTAATAGTGACGAGGTGCTGAACTGCGCGGTGGAATTTGGTGGCGATGGATTGGCGGGATTGAGTGTTGAGGAACGACTTACGATCTCGAACATGACGACGGAGTGGGGTGCGCTGGTGGGGCGGTTTCCGATGGACGAGGTGCTTCGGGATTGGCTCATGGAGCGGGCGGGGGTGTTTGAGGGACGGGCGAGTGGGCGCAAGGCGTATACGAAGGATGATGTCCGGGGTTGGTGGGAATCGCGCGGGGACTATGAGGCGGATAGCGATGCGCAGTATTCGAAGGTGGTGACGCTTGATCTGGCGAGCGTGACGCCCCACGTGAGCGGGCCCAACTCGGTGAAGGTGATGCGTTCGGTGGGGGAGGTTGAGGCGGAGGGGATTCGGGTTCACAAGGCGTATCTGTTGAGCTGCGTGAACGCGCGGCTGAGTGACTTCGAAGCGGCGGCGGGGGTGTTTGGCGCAAATGGTGGGGCGCGCAAGGTTGCGGAGGGTGTGGAGTTTTATATTGCTGCGGCGTCGAGCACTGTTGAAGAGCAGGCGAAGGAGCTTGGGTACTGGCAGACATTGATCGATGGCGGTGCGAGGGCGCTGGCGGCGGGGTGCGGGGCGTGCATCGGGTTAGGGACTGGTTTGCTTGAAGATGGTGAGGTCGGGATCAGCGCGACGAACCGGAATTTTCAGGGGCGGATGGGGTCGCGCGAGGCGCTGTGCTACCTGGCGAGCCCGGCGGTTGTGGCGGAGTCTGCTATTCAAGGGAAGATCGCGGGGGCGGACGGCGGGGATGTGGAGACAAGGGGGAGTGTGGACGTGCTACCAAAGGCGGCGCGGCAGTCGGGTGAGCAGGAGATTCTTGAAGGGTTCCCGGCGAGGGTGAGCGGGCGGGCGTTGTATTTGCCCGAGGACAACCTGAATACGGATGGGATCTACGGGAAGGATGTGACGTACCGCGACGACATCACGCTCGAACAGCAGGGGCAGTACGCGATGCTGAATTATGACCCGGCGTTTCAGGGGATCGCCCGGGAGGGGGACATCATCGTGGGCGGTCGGAATTTCGGGAGCGGGTCCAGCAGGGAGCAGGCGGCGACGGCGCTGGCGAGCCGGGGGATCCGGATGGTGATCGCGGCGACGAGTTCGCAGACGTACAAACGGAATGCGTACAACAACGGGTTTATCGTGATCGAGTGCCCGGAGTTGGTGGACGCGTTGGCGGCGGAGCACACGGGAGAGGATGCGAGGACGATCGCGGGGGTGGAGCTGGAGGTGGACTTCGTGGCGTCGGAGATCCGGGCGGATGGGGTGGGGTACAGCTTTGGGGCGCTGAGCACGACGGCTCAGGAGTTGGTGATCGCGGGTGGGAGTGAGGCTGTGGTTCGGAAACGGCTTGGATTGTGAATAAAGGACGAAAATTGGTTCGGGTATGATGCAATACTGCATGTGGCGGGGCGTTCGGCACGAGGCATAGAGTGCGCGGTCGGTCTTGGATCGCTCGGCTTGGAGGTCTTATGGCAGCGTCGGGTCTTGGCAAGCGGCGGGTGTGTGGGGCGTTCACGATCATTGAGTTGCTCGTGGTGATGGCGGTGATCTCGATATTGATGGGGATCATTCTGCCTGTGCTGCCCAAGGTGCGCGATTCGGCGCGGCGGACGGGGTGCGGATCGAACCAGCGGCAGATCGGGATGTCGATCGAGACGTACAAGGGGAACAACAAGCTGAAGTTCCCGGTGGCGCGGTACATGCCCGATCCGTGGATCACGAGTCTGGACGAGGTGGATTCGCTGAACAAGGCGCTGCGGGATTACATCGAGCCGGATTCTGCGGTGTACCACTGCCATGGTGATTCGGATGTGTTCGACGTTGAGTACACGGATGATGATGGTGATCTGCAGCGGGGTGGGTCGAGTTATTCGTTTATCACGGTGCTGAGCGGGCGGACGTTTGAGGAGTCGTTTCTGCACCAGCGGCTGAGTTGGCAGACGACGGAGCACCCGGTGTTGCAGGATTACGACGGGACGTTTCTCGAGTATCACACGAGCGTCCCTGAGGGGGAGACGGCGGTTGTGAACCCGGGGTTTTTCCACAGCACGCGGAACATTCTTTTTGTTGACGGGCATGTCGGCAAGTTTGAGTAAGGACACAAGTCATGGGCGAGCGTTTTGATCTTGATGCGGCGATGGCACAGAAGCGCGAGGGGCTCGGCAGCGCGTGGAGTAAACAGAAGAAGATGACGGTGGGCGGGGTGTGCGCGGTGGTGGCGGTCGGCGCGGTGAGCGCGGGTGTGTTTGCGATGATCGCGAATACGCCGCCCAACATGCCGAAGACCGCGGAGGAGGCGGTACGGGTGATGGGATCGGATAAGTTCGACCTGCTGGATAAGGACCGCAGGGGGCAGTACGCGGCGGAGGCGGGGCGGCTGCTCGGTGGGCTTGATGATGACGCGCGTCGGGAATTGCTGCGGGGTCGGGAGAACCGCGAGGCGATGCGGAACATGATGATGGAGGCGATGGATCAGAACGCCAGGCGGATGGCCAAGGGTGAGGAAATGGTGTGGCCCGACTTCGGTTGGGGGCGGCGCGGTGGAGGGGGCGAGGGGCGCGAGGAGTGGCGGCGGCGGCAGGAGGAGATGACTGATGAGGAGCGGGAGGCTCGACGCAAGGAGCGGCAGGAGCGTATGAATCAGATGTTGCGGGATCAGATCGGGTCGGGGAACTCGCAGGATTCGGCGTTGCGCGGGGAGATGTTCCAGCAGATGATGCGGGGCGGGGGCGGGTTTGGCGGTCGGCGTGGTGGGGG
>JAJDDG010000053.1 GCA_029260435.1 Phycisphaerales bacterium
GCGCGGGTGATCGAGGTGAAGGAAGGGCGCGGCGGGGGCGCACGGGAGTAGTTGATGTTTGACCAGATGAAAACGATGGGCGCGATCGCGGGGCTGATGAAAAACAAGGACAAGCTCAAGGAATTGGGCGAGCGGTTCCAGGAGAAGCTGGAGCGGATGGAGGTGACGGGGACGGCGGGTGGATCGGCGGTGCGGGTGACGGTGAGCGGGAAGATGCGGGTGCTGGGGGTTCACCTTGACCCGGCGCTGATCGCGGGGCTGGAGGTGGGCGAGGGTGGACGCGCGATGGCGCAGTCGCTGATCGAGGAGGCGACGAACGAGGCGCTGGTGCGGGTGCAGGGGATGATCCGCGACGAGGCGCAGCGGATGGCGGAGGAATTGGGTCTGCCCGAGATTCCCGGGATGGATCGTTTGCTCGGCGGGTGAGTCGAGCCGCTAGAATCGGTGTATGCCCGGAGATTCAGGCACATCACGGAAGGGGAAGGGTGGCAACGGTTCGTTCGGACGCGCGGTGGCGGGCGCCTACCCGGAGTCGGTCGATCGGCTGATCGCGGAGTTTTCGCGGCTGCCCGGGATCGGTCGGCGGAGCGCGGAGCGGCTGGCGTTTTACGTGCTGAAATCGAAGAAGCCCGACGCGATGCGGCTGGCGGACGCGGTGCGGGATGTGAAAGAGCGCGTGCGGCACTGCGCGGTGTGCTTCAGTTTTACGGACGACGAGGTGTGCGGGATCTGCGACGACCCGCGCCGGGAGCGCTCGACGGTGCTTGTTGTCGAGCAGCCGAAAGATGCGATCGCGCTGGAGATGACGGGGATGTACCGCGGGGTGTACCACATCCTGATGGGGCGGTTGAATCCGCTCGAGGGGGTGGGGCCGGGCGATCTGACGGTGGAGGCGCTGGTGCGGCGGGTGGAGCATGCGGAGCAGAATTGCGGGGGAGAGGAAGTGGCGGAGATAGTGCTGGGGTTGAATCCGAATCTGGAGGGGGACGGCACGGCGCTGTACTTGAGCGAGCGATTAAAAGAATGTGGTCGCGGTGAGGGGGTGCGGGTGAGCCGGCTTGCGCGGGGGCTGCCGGCGGGGAGCCAGCTTGAGTTTGCGAACAAGGCGGTGCTGGCCGACGCGATCGAGGGCAGACAGCCGATGGAGTAGTTGGTCGCGGTTGTAAGAAGAACCCTCATGCGCTTTGATACCTCCCAACAGATGAAGCTCGGTCAGCAGATGAAGCTGGCGCCGCGGATGATCCAGTCGATGGAGATCCTGCAACTGGCGCTGCCCGCGCTGCTGGAGCGGATCGAACAGGAGTTGGAGTCGAACGTCACGCTGGAGGTGGTGGAGCCGGGGGACGGCGCGGAGGGGGAATCGCGGGAGCAGGGCGCGGACTCGGAGGGTGGTGGGGATGCTGGCGCGGTTGATGGTGAGATGCGGGTCGAGGCGGGGGGGGTGGATGACTTCGCGCGGCTGGATGAATTCGAGCACGCGGTGCCCGAGGCGTTTGAAGAGACGCAGCGCCCCGAGCGGGTGGGCGACACGCGGGAGTACGAGCCGGGGAGCTACTCGGCGAGCCGCATGGCGGGCGAGCGCGACGGCAAGATGGACGCGATGGCGAACGCGGCGGCGCATGGAGCTTCGCTGATCGAGCAGCTGCGGGACCAGTGGCATCTTGTGGATGTGGACGAGGGGTTGCGCGAGCCGGGCGAGCTGTTGATTTCGTATATCGATGATGATGGGTATCTGCGGACGTCGTTCGAGGAGATCATCGAGCAGGCGGGTGATCGCGCTAAGGCGATGACGGAAGAGATCCTTGCGCGGTCGCTCATGGCGGTGCAGTTGTTTCTCGATCCGGCGGGGATCGGCGCGCGGGATGCGCGGGAGTGTTTGCTGTTGCAGGTGGATGCGATCGACGAGCTGGGCGGCGGCGGCGAGGTTTTGGAGTGTGCGCGGGAGTTGATCGAGGCGCATTGGGACGACCTGATGCACAATCGCCTGCCCAAGATCAGCGAGCAGATGGGGATCCCGGTCGAGCGGGTGAACGAGGCGGTGGAGGTGATGCGTCGGTTGCGGCTGCACCCGGGGCGGGAGCTGGTGGAGGATCGCCCGGAGGCGATCACGCCCGACGCGATCGTGGAGTACGACGAGTCGGACGACACCTACTTCGCGTATCTGTCGGACACGCGGCTGCCCAGCCTGCGCGTGAACCAGCAGTACGCGAAGATGAGCAAGGACCGCGCGATGGAAAAGCGCGATCGGGAGTTCATCAAGACGAATCTCTCGAACGCGCATTGGCTGATCGACGCGGTGAACCAGCGTAAGGCGACGCTGCAGCGGGTGGTGAACGTGGTTGTCGCGGCGCAGCGGGATTTCTTCGATCAGGGCGCGGGGGCGCTGAAGCCGCTGCCCATGACACAGGTGGCGGATCAGCTGGGGATCCATGTGGCGACGGTGTCGCGCGCTGTGGCGGGGAAATACCTGCAGACGCCCCGGGGGGTGTTCCCGCTCCGGCAGTTCTTCAGCGGCGGGATGACGACCGAGAGCGGCGAAGAGATGAGCTGGGAGGCGATCCGCGCGGCGATGCAGGAGGTCGTTGATGCGGAGGAGAAGCAGAAGCCGCTGAGCGACGAGGCGATTTCCAAGGCGCTGAAGGAGCGGGGGATCGATATCGCACGCCGGACTGTTGCGAAGTATCGAGGGCAGCTTGATATCCCGCCAGCGCGGCTGCGGAAGCAGTACTGATATTGATCTTTAATTCGTGCCGGCGAGCTTGCGCACGGTCATGTCGAATGTTGAGGTCATGTACTTGCGGGTGAGGTGGATCACCAGCAGGTAGAGGAACGCGGAGACGAGCGCACCGGCGCCGAGGGTGATGCGCGAGGTGGTGAGTCCGCTGTTGAGGGAGATGGGTTCGGGCATCGATTGGATGGGTTCGATGAAGGTGAACGCGAGGACAATGGGGTTGAGCGCGGCGAGCAGCGGGCCCACGATGGGCACGGACTGGGCGGCCTGCCACCCGCAGAGCCCGAGGATGCCGGTGATGGTGATAACGACGCCTGTTGTCGCGATGACCGAAGAGATCGTGCCTTTGGAGCGGAGGGACCAGTAGAGCCCGATCATCACGGCGAAGGCGGTGAAGGGGAGCAGCGCGATGGGGAAGAGGATTGCGGCTTCGGGCAGGACAAGCGGGGCGGTCGCCTGGTTGGCTGAGCCCGGGATGTATTCGGTGACCAGGACGGCGGAGGGGTTGGTGTTCAGCACGATGAGGACATAGATGCACGCGGCGGCGAGGGTGCCCACAGGGATCGCGAGCATGGGGGTGAGGTAGGAGATGAGCCCGCGGAGTTTGCCTGAGAGGTAGTCGGCGGGGGTGATTGGTGTGGTGAGCAGGAGGTCGAGGGTGCCGTCTTCGCGTTCGCGGGAGATAGCTGTGGCGGAGACATTCAGCGCGACGAGGACGATGAGGACGACTTCTGTCCAGAGCGTGGCGAGGAGGATGAAGCGGTAGTCGGATTGGGAGAGTCCGCCGCCGTGGAAGGCGGCGAGGATGCCGAGCCCCCAGAGCGAGCCGATGACGACGAAGGACCATCGGGCGATGATGCGGGGGATGGTGTTCTGGCGTGCGGCGGCTTCGCGCCAAGCGATGGGGTTGTGCCAGACCTTGCGCGGTGCGCGGTGGCGCTCGGATTTTTTACGGGTCAGCAGACGGTTGGAGCCGCCGGTGAGCCCGATGCGCCGGACGGTGAGTGTGTTTGCAATGATCAGCGCGATGGATGAGAGGAAGGAGACGAGCACCCAGGAGAGCACGGGCGAGCCGAACCAGAGGCGGGAAAGGGGGTTCATCGCGCCGAGGGTCGCGGGGTCGGGGCGGGCGAATGTGATCGGGTCGAGCAGGGCGCTGAGGGCGAGGAAGGGGTTGAGGGGGGTGAGCGCGGTGACACCGGGTGCGTTCGCTCGCAGGGCGGAGTCGATCGCGGCGGTGATGGCGACATAGGTCACCATCGAGACGACGTATATAAAGACGATGCGGCGTCCGCCGATCCGGTTGACGGCGACGGTGATGGCGATAGCGCCGACGAGCAGGGAGGCGCCGGCGGCGATGGCGTAGGAGGCGAAGATGGATCGCCCGGGCACGCCGCCGAAGTATTGGGTGAGCGCGAAGAAAGGGAGTGTGGAGACGAGCAGGGCGAGGATAAAAAAGAGGCGTCCGAAGAGCTGCCCGAGGACGAGTTGGAGGGGGGAGAGGGGTGTGGTGAGGAGGATCTCCCAGGTGCGGGGGTTGGATTCCTGTGCGATTGCACCGGCCATGAAGATGGGGGCGAGGATGCAGATCAGGGCGATCTGGAGGTAGGCGACGAGCTCGAAGGCGGTGGCGGCGCGGAGGGCGAGCTGCTTGTAGCCCATCTGCCCGGCGGCGGGGAAGATGAGAATAAGCAGGGCAACCATGACCACGAAGAGGAAGGTCATGCGGATGATGTTGTGGCGCTGGCGGCGCGAGCCGCCCTGGACGAGGCGGACGCAGATGGGGTTTGCGGGGAGCAACAGGATGAGCCAGCGGAGGGCGGTGGGCATAGATGGGAGATGGTACGTCTGGAGGGGTAGGATTGTGCGTTTTAGGGGTGTGGAGGGGCGTGTGGGGGGCGTGGATTGTTGACCGGGGACGGTTGGTGGGCGTACGGTATGGGCTCGGATGTTCACGACTGACGGCGGGCCGATGGATTCGGGACGCCGCGCGAGAAAGCGGAGTAGACGGCTCGGGCGAGGCCCGGCGTGTGCTCGGCACCCGGTTCAGATGGACCGGGGATAGATCAGGTTTAGCTTGCACGCGCGCAAAGCGCAACAACGTGGGCGGCATGGGCTGCCCGTTTGAATTCGTTGTCTCTCGAAGGAGCAAGGCACGCCGGATGAGGCGGAATGGGCGATACAGCATCATGGGGCGGAGTGTTCGTCGGGGTGAACCCCGTGCGGGCGGTGATGTGTATTGCAGCGGGGGGGATTCGCTGGGCGTGTAGTGGGGCGGGCTGATTCTTGCGCGGTGCGGCCTTGTGGGCCGCGGGTTCTGATTGCGTCGGCGGGCGCGGCGAAAGCCGCGGGTGCTCTGCTGTCGGCTTAGCGATAAGGACTCGGCATGACGCAGGGCATGGTGTTGATGGTCGGGCTTGGGAACGGCGCGGTAGCGGGGATCTGTGCTGGCGCGCTGGCACTGGGCGTCGTGCTGGGGTGGTTATTTGTCACGCTGATCTCCGGCAGAACCATCGCGAAGGCGAAGGGTGAGGCGGAGCAGATCACGAAGCTCGCCGAGGCGGAGGCGAAGGCAGCGGCGGGCAAGGCGGAGGTCGAGGCCCAGAAGCGGATCATGGGCGAGCGGAAGAAGGCGGAGGGGGAGTTCGCCAAAGAGCGGGAGGAACTCCGCGAGTCGGAGCGTCGCCTGACGAAGCGCGAGGATCTGCACGAGCGGAAGAACGAGGCGCTGGTGCTCAAGGAGGAGAACCTCTCGAAGCGCGATTCCAAGATCGAGGCTCGGGATACGAAGTCGAAGGATCGGGAGGCGGAACTGGCGAAGCTGGTCGAGCGCTCGAAGGAGGAACTCTCGCGGGTGGCGGATATGAGCCGCGAGGAGGCGCAGGAACAACTGTTGCAACTCGTTGAGGAGGACGTGCAGGACGACGCGGCCCGCCTGATCCGCTCGAAGATGGAAGAGGCGAAGGAAGAGGCGAAGGAGAAGGCGCGGGAGATCACCCTCACCGCGATCCAGCGCTACGCGGGCGAGCATGTTTCCGAGACGACTGTCCGGGCGGTGCAGATCCCCAACGACGACATGAAGGGGCGGATCATCGGTCGCGAGGGGCGGAATATCCGCGCGATCGAGAAGGCGACGGGTGTGGACATTATTGTTGATGACACGCCGGGCGTGATCGTGGTGAGTTGTTTCGACAAGGTGCGTCAGGCGATCGCAGCGGAGTCCATGCAGAAGCTCATCGCGGATGGTCGGATCCACCCGACGCGGATCGAAGAGGTGGTCGAGCAGGTGCGCGCCGAGACCGACGAGCGGATCCAGAAGTACGGCAAGGAGGCGGCGCTGGAGGTGAAACTCCGCGGGCTGCACCCGAAGGTGCAGGAGGCGATGGGGCGCCTGCACTACCGGACGAGTTTCGGGCAGAATATTTTGCGGCACTCGGTGGAGGTGGCGTATGTGTGCCAGATTATCGCGGACCAGATCGGGCTGGACCCGTTGGTGGCGCGCCGGTGCGGGTACCTGCACGACATCGGCAAGGCGATGGACCACGAGATCGAGGGCACGCACCCGCAGATCGGGATGGACTTCGCCAAGCGGTACGGCGAGAAGGAGCCGGTGCTCAACGCGATCCTTGGTCACCACGGTGATGTCGCCGCGACGAGTTTCTACACGCCGATCGTGATGGCGGCGGATGCGATCTCCGGAGCGCGCCCCGGCGCACGGCGCGAGAGCATGGAGCAGTACGTGCAGCGGCTCGAGCAGTTGCAGGACATCGCGATGGAGAACGAGGGCGTCGAGGAGGCGCACGCAATCCAGGCGGGGCGTGAGGTGCGCGTGATGGTGGATGCCAAGCGGGTGAACGACGACCGGGCGTACCAGATCGCCAAGACGATCGCCGATCGGGTGAGCGACGAGATGACGTTCCCGGGCGAGATTAGGGTGACTGTGCTGCGCGAGACTCGGGCGGTGGAGGTTGCGAGGTAAGGCATGCGCGTCGCACTGACTGGCGTTTCCGGGTTCATCGGGTCGTTCATCGCGGCGCGGCTCTGCGAGCGCGGGCACGAGGTGACGGGGCTGGTGCGCGAGACGAGCCAGCGCGAGCACATCGAGGGGGTTGTCGATCGGTTTGTTGTGGGCGCACAGGCGGACAAGCGCGCGATGGGCGAGCTGCTCGAAGGCGCGGACGCGGTGATCCACAACTCGGTGGATTGGCTCCCGCTCCGGGATGGGGATTGGGATGCGCATGTGCGGAGCAATATCGTCGGCACGCTCGAATTGATCCGGGCGAGCGGGGAGCAGGGTGGGGGGGTGCCGTTTGTGTTTATCTCCACGATCGCGGTGCACCACGACATGCTCGGGCGGTGGGAGGGAGAAGTGGACGAGGATCATCCCGGGCGGCCCGGCTCGGATTACGGGGCGTACAAGGCGATGATCGAGGCGCAGCTCTGGAGCGAGCATTTTTCGAGAGGGCGGCGGGTGTGTGCGCTGCGCCCGTGCGGGGTGTACGGCATCGATCCGAAGGCGAGCCGCTCGTACGGGTACACGCTGATCGAGAAGATGCGGCGCGGGCGGGCGGTGACCAAGAGCGGCGGCGGGAAGTTTGTGCATGTGCGGGATGTCGCGGCGGCGGCGGTCGCGGCGGCTGAGAATGACGCGGTGCGCGCGGAGGTGGTGAACCTCGTGGACTGCTACGCGCGCTGGGGGGACTGGGGCACGATGGCGAACGAGGCGTTGGGGACGAACGTTGATGTGGACCTGAGCAGCCCCGCCCAACCCAAAAACACGTTTCGCAAATCGATCGCGAAGGGACTCTTTACGGATGGAGCGCCGGGCGAGTTTCTGGAACGCGGGCACGATGGGATCCGCGAGCACCTGGCTGAACTGATCGCGCATATGAAATGACCCCCCCACCCCGGCACACCACACAGCTCACGATTGATTCCGAGATCGATCGCACCCGTCATGCGCGGGCGCTCGGGGAATTGATCGAGGGCGAGGTGCGGTTCGGTGCGCACGATCGGATGCTGTACGCGACGGACGCGAGCATCTATCAGGTCACGCCGATCGGGGTCGTGATTCCGGCGAGCGTGAACGACATCCCGAAGGTGCTCGCGTACTGCAATGAACACGGGGTGCCTGTGTTGGCACGCGGCGGCGGGACGAGCCTGGCGGGGCAGTGCACAGCGAGCGCAGTGGTGGTGGATGTCTCGGCGCGGTGTACGCGGTTGTTGGGGTTGGATACCGCGGCGCGGACGGCGCACGTCGAAGCGGGGATGACGATCACCGATCTGAATAGCGTGATCACGGGGAGCGGGCTGCTGTTTGCGCCGGACCCGGCGACGGTGCG
>JAJDDG010000054.1 GCA_029260435.1 Phycisphaerales bacterium
GCCTGGCGGACGGTTGCGACATGATCGATGTTGACGCCGAGCTGGATCATGGGGGCAGTGTATCTCGGGTGTGGAGCGGGGTTTGGGGGACATCAGGGGGCATTGTTTTATTTATGTTCATATTTAAATTGACAATATGAAATATCCGATCTACAAAACACAAAGACTGTTGAAGATTATTCAATTCAGACAGTGAGGCGACGAGTATGACACGAGCATCTCAGGAACAAGTCGGATTGGGCGATCACCCGCTCTCTGGGCTCGCCCGAGAGGATCTGGATCTGATTACCGAGATGGTGTTGCAGTCCGGGTCACTCAAGGGGCTGGCGAAGAGTTACGGGGTGTCGTACCCGACGATCCGGACGCGGGTGGATCGGGTGATCGAACGCCTCAAGGCGCTGGTGGAGGGGCGGGAGCGCGAGCCGCTGACGGATCTGCTGGCGGATCTGGTGGAGCGCGGCGAGATAACCGCGAGCGCAGCGCGAGCGGTGCGGGATACGGCGCGGGAAGTGGCTGCGAAGCAGAATGGAGCGGCGGGATGAAAGTGGATAGCACCAAAGTAATAAAGCATGTGTTTTGGAAATCACATGTGGGTTTGGGCACAGCGTTCGGGATGTCTGGGTTGGCCGTCCTGATTCTGAAATATGTGTTGTCACACCGCGTGGACCCGGGGTGGCTCGATGCGCTGGCATTCGTCGCCATCGTGCTCTGTTTCTCGGGGCTGGCACTATTTTATTACGCCGGAAAGCAGAAAAAAATGAACGATCGGACACGGCTGGCGGCGGAGGAGTTTCGGCGGTCTTCGATGAAAGGAGACTCGTGATGGATCCTTGGTTTACTGAACAAACGGCTGGATTGGTCGGAGCGTTGATCGGCGGGATCGGGGGCGGTGTGTTCGGCGGGATCGGCGGGCCTCTCGCGGGGGTGCTTGCGCCGAAGGGCAAAGCGAAGGGGCTGGTGATGGGGATGTTTGTCGGCGGAGCGGTGATCGGCGTTGCGCTGGCGGTGGTCGGTGTTGTTGCGCTCACGCAGAGCCAGCCGTGGCATGTCTGGTTCCCGTTTCTGATGGGAGGGATCACGCTCGCGGTGGTGATGGGCTCGCTCTCGCCGGTGGTGCTCAAGCGGTACGCGGAAGCGGAGGCGCGCCGGTTCGAGGCGGAATCGCTCAGGCGCGGATGATCGCAGGATGCTCGGGGGATTCGCCCGAGAGGACGCGCCAGACATCGCGGACGACCCAGCTCATATTGCGGTGGGCCGGTCTTGTTGCGGCGCCGATGTGCGGGAGCAGGCGGGCATTCGGGAGGGTGAGCAGCGGGTTGGACTCGGTGACGGGCTCGGGGTCGTGCACGTCTAACGCGGCGTGGGCGTTGGGGTTGGCGGCGAGGAATACTGCGAGGGCGGCGTGATCAACGACGAAGCCGCGGGAGGCGTTGATGAAGACAACGTGCTCGCGCATGCGATTGATCAGAGCAGCGGAGATGTATTTTGCGTTGGATGGGCGGTTATCGATGTGGATGGTGAGGACATCGGCCTGCGCGAAGAGGGTGTCGAGATCGACGGATTCGCAGGCGCAAGGCGGTTGAACGGGAGCGAGGTCGTTGAACACCACCGACATCCCGAAGGACGCTCCGACCCGGGCGACGCGCGAGCCGATGCGCCCGAGCCCGAGGATCCCGAGTGTTGAACCATGGAGCTGGCGGGGGGCGATGGCGGATTTTCGGATTTGTGCCCACTCCTCTGGCGGGAGCGGTTTGGCGAGGGCAGGGCGGGGGCGGAGGGCATCCAACGCGAGGGCGAAGACATATTCCACGACGGCATCGGTATTGGCGGCGGGGGTGTGGACGACCTTGACGGAGCGAGCTGCGCAGGCGGAGAGATCGATGTTGTCTACCGCGACGCCCGCGCGGGCGACGACCTGCAGATTGGGGGCGCGGTCGAGGAGGGGGGCATCGATCCGGGTGTAGGTGCGGACGACGAGGGCGGCGGCCCGGGGGAGCGCGGCATCAAACTCGGGTTCGCCCGGCTTTGCGGTGATGATCTCGCAGCGCTCGGCGAGCCACGCCTGGCAGGCGGGATCGATGGGTTCGCAGATGATGGCGAGGGGGAATGTGGGGGGGGATGTGGGGGGTGTGGGGGGCACGCGCGCATCGTAGCTGGTGGAGGGTGCGGCTATGCGATTGTGAGCTTTATGGCGGGGACTCAGGCATCTGGTGTTGCTGCCGGCTCCATCAGGACGCTCATCGAGCCCGCGGATGTGGCGAGCATGGGATCGGCGCCGAAGCCCCGTACCTGCTCGACCTTGAGTTCTGCGAGTTCTTTATGGGTGGTCATGCAGATGGCTCTGCCGACGCGGTCCACGGTCTTGGCGAGTTCAAACGCGGATTCCAGAGGGTGCCCGAACAGGGTCTGGACGAGCTTGATGACGTACTCGTAGGTGTGGTCGTCGTCATCGAGAATGACGACATTCCAGAGGCTCGGGTGTCGGGGACATCGCTCCGCGGCAGGCGCAGGACGCTCCATCGTCGCTGATTTTTCCATGCACAGAGAGTACACAAGGAACGCCCCTGTACCCAAGTAAAAAAACTTGTTTTTCTCGGAGCTTGCCCGACGATCGTTGCGGAGCTACCTTCGCTCGTCCCGCTGCTTGTGGCGGGATTGACTCGAATACCGCACCGCCCCTCGTGCGGCAGGAGGACGACCCGATGAACAAAGGCGACCTGATCGAATCCGTGGCTGCGGAACTGGGTGAGAGCAAAGCAAACGCGTCGCGCGCGGTTGAAGCTGTGCTCCATTCGATTACGAGCGGGGTACAGACAGACGAGAAGGTTTCCATTGCCGGGTTTGGAACGTTCAAGAAAAAGCACCGCAAAGAGCGCAACGGGATCAACCCCGCGACGAAGCAGCCGATCACGATCGCGGCTTCGACGACTGTCGGGTTCACCCCGAGCCAGGCGCTCAAAGAAGCGATGAACCGCGAGCCTGCCTGCGTCTGATCGCGGCGGGCACCGGTCCCTATACGTCGAAGGCACGCTCGGCGACATCGATCGCCCGCGCCATCGCTGCGGCTTTATTCACGGTCTCTTCGTACTCCGCGTCGCTCTTTGAATCGGCGACGATTCCGCCCGCGGATTGCAGGTGGTAGACCCACTTGCCTGAACGGCGCAGCGCGGTGGGGACGACGATCGTGCGCAGGGCGAGCGCGATATCCATCTCCCCGTCGAAGGAGATGTACCCCATTCCTCCGCCGTAGGGCCCGCGTCGGACGGGCTCGAGTTCGTCGATGATCTGCATGGCTCGGACCTTGGGGGCGCCGGAGATGGTGCCCACGGGGAGCGCGGCGCGGAGGGCGTCCCAGCAGTCGGCGGCTTCGCGGAGGGTGCCGGTGACGGTCGAAGAAATATGCATGACGTGTGAATAGCGTTCGATCTGCATAAGCGCATCGAGCGAGACGGTGCCGGGCTGGGCGACGCGCCCGACGTCGTTGCGTCCGAGGTCCACGAGCATGACATGCTCGGCGCGTTCTTTTTCGTCGGCGAGCAGCTCGCGTTCCAGCGCGGCGTCTTCTTCGGGAGTCTTGCCACGCTTGCGGGTGCCGGCGAGGGGGCGGTTGGTGACGACGAGGGCGTCTGCTTCCCGGCGGACGCGGCAGAGGATCTCGGGGCTCGACGCGACAAGGATGCACCCATCCGCCTGGAGGTAGACCATGTACGGGCTCGGGTTGACGACGCGCAGCGCGCGGTACACATCAAACGGGTCTGCTGCGCTCTCTCGGTGGAAGCGCTGCCCGAGGACGACCTGGAAGATGTCGCCCGCGCGGATGTATTCCTTTGCGCGCTCGACCATCTCGGCGTGGTCCTCGCGGGTGAGGTTTGAGCCCGGCGAGACGCGCGGGGCGTCGGGGTCGTACTCGCCTACGGGGAGCGGTTTGGCGTGTGTCTGGAGCTGTTTTTCGGTCTCGCGCAGGGCGAGGACTGCGGTGTCATAGGCGGCGCCGGCGTCTTCGTCTGGATTGACGATCACGCTCTGCACGACGTGCACGAGCTTGGCGACGTGATCGAAGATGACGACCTGTTCGTACAACCCGAAGTGCATATCGGGGAGCCCGCGGTCGTCGGCGGGGGCGGTCTCGAACGAGAGCTTGCCCGGTTCGGCGTAGCGGACGGTGTCGTAGGAGGCGTACCCGACCCACCCGCCGAGCATGCATCCCGGGAGCGGCGCGCCGGGCAGATCACTGGCGTGCACGACGGTGAGCCCGGTGGTCAGGCGGCGGGCGGCGTCGAGCGGGTCGTCTTCGCGAGCGCTGGTGATGCAGGGCGAGCCCTGCCCTCGGCGGTCGATGGTGCGGACGTCGTGGGCGCGAGCGACGATCTCGACGCCCGGGTGGGCTCCGAGGACCGAGTAGCGCCCCTGGTGGTCGCCGTTCTCGACGGACTCGAAGAGGAAGCTGGGCTCGGCGCGTTCGTCGGTGGCGACAAGTCGGCGGTAGGCGAGGACGGGGGTGAGCTGATCGGCGAGCAAACGCACACCGATCGGCACCGCAACCCCGCCACCCCCCCCACTCCCCCCGTTCCCATCCGGGATAGCGGGGGTGTGTTGTGCGATGATGCGCACGAACTCGTCTCGTGAGACGGATACACTCATGCGGAGAATCTACCCGGTTGAACCATGCAACGCGTCCGACACACCATCCCGGAAGCCCGACTCGAGATCATCCCGCTGCTGGATGTGGTGTTTTTGTTGCTCACGTTCTTCATCTTCGCGATCGTGGTGATGGTCCGGCTTGATACGACACTGATCGAATTGCCCCCCGCGACGGGGGCCCCGCCCGTGGCTCCGGGCCCGGCGATGACGATCACCCTCGACGCGGAATCCAATCTCTTTATCGACGCCATCCCGACGACACTCGATGGGCTGCGGGCAGAACTGCCGGCGATGCTGACGGAGATACCGGACGCTCGTCTCTTTATCGCGACGGACAAGAACGCTCCGGCGGGTGCTCTGTTTGATCTGGTAGACACGATGAGGGAACTGGGGGTAACTGACCTGCGGTTCCTGCGCGAGCCGGCGGCGGACGACGGGGCGGAGCCGTGAATACGCGGGGGCTCGATCGATCGCGTCTGGGGTTTGCGGTGGCGGTGAGTGTTGCGGTGCATCTCGGGGTTGGCGCGGCGATCGGGCTTGAGGCGGGCAGCACGAAGGCGTTCGCGGATCTGGAGCAGCGTTCGAGCGTGCAACTGCCGCCGATCACATTGGGGCGGGAGCACTCGATGCACGACACGCTGACGTGGATCGGGTACGAGGAGCCCACGCCTCACGAAGCGCCACTCGCGCCGGTCGAGCAGGCGGCGATGTCGCTCACCCCCCCCACCCCAGCATCCCCACGGACAGAACCATCTCCCGCAGCGATGAGCGCGGAGATGGTCGAGCGGATCCAGGATACGGCGCGACAGGTTGAAGAATGGGGCAGGAAGTTCGATGCGAGCGCGGCGAGGATGGTCGAGATGCTCACGATGCTGAGCGACCAGCAGGGAGAGAAGCCCGAAAAAGACGCGGATGAGGAGTCCACACAGGGGGAAGTACTCGCACAACACCCGAACGCCAAACCGCAGCAATCCCCCACAACAGACAGTGGTAATGCACAAGAGCAGGAATCTGACGGAACCTCTACAACCGAGCCCGCGAACATCCGAATGGGGAAGCCCGCGACGGCTCAGGGGTTGTTTATCCGCACGGTTCGTCCGACGTACGGATTGGTCACACGCGCGACGGCCCGCCCGGCGGACCCTGTTCTGGAAGTTGAGTTTCTCCGTGATGGAAGTGTCGAGCAGGTGCATATCGAGCGCTCTTCCGGGAACGAGCAGGTTGACCGGGCGATTGTGGATGCGGTTTATATGTGGACTGCGGAGGGGGAACGGCTCGGAAAGTTGGGCGAAGGCGAAACGGCCAGCATCCGGATCCGCATCAGTTTGTAGAACCCGTGGCCGCAACCTTAGTGCGCGGTCATTGATTGAATACACGTGGGGCCACTGGAGGGCCTGGTGCTTCGACTAACTAAGCGGTGTGAGTACGCTATCCGCGCAGCGCTTCTGTTGGCTGCGCGCAGCGATGACGCGTATGTGCAGTCGCGCGAGATCGCCGCGAACGAGGATCTTCCGCCGAAGTTTCTCGAGTCGATCCTGCTGACGTTGCGCGGTGCGGGCATCTTGGAATCAAAGGTCGGCGCGGGCGGCGGGTACCGCCTGACGCGCCCGCCGGAAGATATTCCTGTGGGCCTGATCTTCCGGTTGTTCCAGTCCGCGGACGACGATCCCCCCACCCCCCCCAATGGGCGAGATCTTGATGCATCCGGGCTGTCACCGATCACGGCTCTTCCCGAGGCGGTCGAGCCGCCGCAGGGGATCGTTGCGCTGGATCAGCTGTACTCGAAGATGGACGCGGCGCTGGCGCACACGGTCGATCCGCTCTCTCTGGACGACCTGCTGCCGGACCACGAAGCGCAGTACCTCTGAGCCCCCCTTCGCGGATGGTTCAACTTGATGACCCGAGCGGGCCGATAGCGCCTTGGCGCAGCGGAGCTGTCGCGCTCGAATATATATGGTGCAAAGCGGCTGGCGGAGCGGGCCCTGACACGAGTCCGGAGTCCTTGCGATGTCGCTCTCTCGATGGTGCATAGCTGGTGCGGTTGCTGTTAGCGCGTCCGGCGCGATGGGCGGGGACGCGCTTGTGACGGTGGATCAGGGGCTCGCGGATCTGCACCCGCTCGCGGCAAGCCTGCGCGTCGATACCGCGGCGCACCCGGCGACGGATGATTTCGTGAATGTGTATGCGGATCCGGCGCTGCCCGGAAGGTATATCCGATCGAGCGGCGCGATCCACGCGGTCTTCCCGCAATCCACCTACGCGGTCTCGAACGGGGGTGTGGTCCCGACGATCCCGCCCGGAACAGTGTTCTACTTCGGCTTGCCGACGGCGCAGACGATCCCCGGCACGTCGGTTGATCTGCGGGTGCCCGACGGGACGGGGCAGGCGACCACCGAGCGGATCACCCCGCTGCGGGTGGTGCACGCGATCAACATGCGCGACGGCGCGCTGGGGAGCGAGCGGATCAATCGGGAACGGGTCGGCGCGGTGCGCGAACAGACCCCGAGACGCACGCGGCGCGAGGCGCAGCTCACGATGTCCGACGAAATACATCGGCGCGAGCGATTACGGGAGATCGCATCTCGGTAGCGCGGGTGGTTATGGAGCGGAACCCGTGGAATCATCGGCGTCGCCGATGGAGTTTCGCATGGACGTGTCCGCGATGACGTTCTTCATGCGGTAGTAGTCCATGATGCCCATGTGTCCCTTGCGGAAGGCTTCGGCCATCGCCTTGGGCACCTCGGCTTCGGCGAGCACGACGAGCGCGCGGTTCTTCTGTTCTTCCGCCTTGTACTCCTGCACCTGCGCGACAGCGAGGGCGCGGCGTTTCTCGGCCTCCGCCTGGAAGCGGTGCTTGTCTGCTTCGGCCTGCTCGCTCTGGAGCTTCGCGCCGACATTCGCCTCGCGGTCCACGCCCGCGACAGAAACATCCGCGATGTCCACGGAAAGAATCTCGAACGCGGTGCCCGAGTCGAGTCCGCGCGAGAGGGCGTGCTTGGCGATGTCGTCCGGGTTTTCCAGGACGTCTTTGTATGTGTTCGCGGAGCCGATCGCTGAGACGATCGCCTGCCCGACACGCGCAACGACTGTTTCCTCGGTCGCACCGCCGACGAGGCGGGCGATGTTTGCACGGACGGTCACGCGGGCTTTGCAGAGCAGGCGGATGCCGTCCTTCGCCACGGCGTCCAGCTTGTCCGAAGCGCCGGGGATCATCTGCGGGCAGTCGATCACCTTTGGGTTCACGGAGGTCTGCACGGCGTCGAGGATGTCACGCCCGGCGAGGTCGATCGCGCAGGCAGTGTCCCACGGCAGTTCGATCCGCGCGCGGTTCGCGGCGATGAGGGCGTTGATCACACTCGGCACTCGCCCGCCAGCGAGGTAGTGCGTCTCGAGCTGGTTGGTGGAGATTTCGATACCGGATTTCACGGCCCGGATGCGGGAGAGGACGATCGTCCTCGGATCTACCTTTCGCAGCTGCATCCCGATGAGGCTCGCCATCGTCACTTTGGCGCCCGAGAGCAGCGCCTGGATGTACAGGTTGATGAACTTCATCAGGATGAGGACCATCACCAGAGCGAAGAGTCCGGCGAGAATCAGAACGCCAATGATAAAAGGGTTCATCGCGCCGAGAAAAAGAACGGGGGTCATAAGGAGATCCTCTCTATTGGTGCGCGCTTGGTGCGCGAGGTTCTTGAGCGGTTAGTGTACCGGCGCCGTGGTCGGCGGGCGCGTCCCGGAGTGCCCATCCGGGGACAGGCTATGCGAGGCGTACGGTCAGGCGATCGCCCTCGACATCGATCACCCGGACCCGAGAGCCGGCGGCGATGAACCCCTCCTCGGCGTGCCCCTCGTGGTGCTGCCCGTTCACTCGGACCTCGCCCACGGGGCGGAGTTCGGTGAGCACGACGCCCTCTTGGCCGATGAGGGATGTGTCGTCTGCAATGCTTGCGGAGCCGCCCGCATCGGCGAAGTCCTCGCCCTCGCGCTGGGCGTCGCCTCCGAGGATGAGCAATTTTCCGATCGGGGTGTGCGGCATGATGCGCAGGGCGAAGTTGAAACAGATGGGGATCATGACGAGCACGAAGAGCGTGCTGGTTGCGCCCCACATCGTGGAGTGACGCCAGAACGCGACGACCCCCGCGATCGAAACGGCGAAGGACGCGATCCCGAGGATGCCCCCGGAGGGGACGAATATCTCGATGAAGAAGAGCAGGCCCGCCAGCGCGAGCAGCCCGAATCCCCAGAGCAACAGCGTTTCCATCAGGCGGTGCCTCCGTCGTCCGACACGCGCTCGACGGCAACGCGGTATTTCGTAACACTCACGACCCGTACGCGTTCGCCCTGCTCGACGTATCCCAATTCTGCGATGACATCGATCAGCCTGCCATCGAAGCGGGCGGTGCCGCTCGGGCGGAGGTAGGTCGTGGTGGTGCCGACATCATCGATCTGGACGAGCGCCTCGGGATCGATCGGGGCTTCGTCCACCCCCCCACGCATCGCTTCGAGCATGGATTCGTGCTTGTTGTCGCCCCAGGCGCGCTGTTCGTGCGCGAGCACGAGTCGCCCGGCCATCGGGAAGCGGTCGGTGTATTTCGAGAAGAGGAACATCCCCGCGCCCGCGACGAAGACCGCGAGGAACACGATGCTCATCGCCCATGCGAGATCGCCCGAGCCCCCGGCGCCCTGCCCGGGGAAGAGTTGCCCGGCGGTGGCGAACGTGCCGACCAATCCGACGAGCAGCGCGACGAGCCCGAGCACGCCCGGGATCCCGAACCCCGGGATCACGAAGATCTCGATCGCTATGAGCAATAGCCCGGCGATGATGACCACGCCCGACCACCAGTTCGACGCGCCGAGCATCATCGGCGGCAGGATGAGCCCGGTCAGCGCGATCAGCGCGACGAGCCCCGGCAAGCCGAGCCCGGGCATCGACATCTCGATGAAGAGCCCGAGCAGGAAAACCACGATCAGCAGCCCGCGGATCACGATCCCGCTCATCCCCTGCGTCATTACTTTTACAGCTGATTCCGACCACGAACGCTTGAGGCGTTTCATGTGCTGCGCGCCGAGATACTGCATGAGTTCCTGATCGGAGGCGATGGTTTCCGTCGCGAGCTGGACGTGTTTCAGGTCGTCCTCGGTGAGGGTGAGCAGGGCGGTGCCGTCGGTGATCATGCCCAGTTCGGTGAAGCGGGACGGGTCCATCTTGGAGAAGTCCGGGCGGGTGGTGCGTTCCTGTAAGCCGGTGACGGGGTCGTTGATGGCACTCTCGGCATCGGGCCCGAGCCCGGGGATATCGAAGCCGACGGCGCGGGACGGATCGCTCGCGCCGGAACCCCTTCTGGGCGCGGGGGAGCTGGAGCCTTGCGCGCTGGCGCGTTCTTCATCCGGCTCATCATCGGTCGCGGGATCTTGTTCTTCGCCGTCCAGCTCGTCCGGATCGAGTGTTGCGCCGAGGGCTGTCTTGGCGCGCGAGCCGGGTGTGAGGGAGGGGAGAAGGGTGGGGCCGCGGGTGGGCGCGACGTCGAAGAGGGATCGGTATTCGTCCTCGGTGACGCAGTAGCGTTTGCCTGTCTGGTTGTCCTCGATGAGCCAGAGTTCGAGCCCGAGCATAAGGAAGGTCATCACGAGGCGCTCGTCGTACCCGTTGGCTCGTGCAGAATCGACAACCTCGACGATCATGGGCGAAAGGATTTTGGCGCGCTCGGTCTCGCGCATGCCGTTGATGATGCCCAGCCCCAGCGGGTCGCCGATGATTGGGGCGGCGTCGCCCATCGTGCCCCGCGGGGAGACGACGATCTCGTCGCACGCCAGCGCGATGACCGCGCCGGCGGAGTACGCATGGGTGTTTACCCACGCGATGATCAGCGGCACGGTGCTCTGCTTGATCGCGCTGGTGATCTCGAGCATCGCGCCCAATTCGCCGCCCGGTGTGTGCAGCTCGACTACCACGCCGTCGGCGCCGGATTTTGCGGCGTGCTCCATCCGTCTGCGGAAACTGGCGCTGGTGACGCTATCGATCGGGCCCTCGATGGTGATGACCGCGAGGTTTGTCGCCTGCCTGGAAGCCGGGATTGCCGCCCGCGCACTCCCCACGCCCCCAACACCCCCGCTCACATCCGCGGGCGTATCGACAGCCTCGGCGGCGAGGGGGATCAGCGCGAGCAGCACACCCGCGAGCAGAGTTGTGAGCCTGCGCAGGGTTCGTGTTTTTCTGAGATGACGTTCGGGCACACTGTTCAACGCGTGCGTTCTCCTATTCCATACCAGCGACGAGCCCCCATTGACGCTACCTATTCTACGCCCACACCCTGTTCATCGGTCGAGGGCCGCGTTTTCGGGAGCAAGACCGGCCTCCTGGGTCCACCGGATCGGGCCGTCGTCGCAGATAATGTGGATCGCGAAATACGTGGACGGGTTGGCGAGGACGAGGGGCCAGATGATCTCGCGATCGGTCTGCGGCAGTGCGAGCGCGGGGATCGCGCCGCGCTCGTGCCACGCCAACCGCCCCTCCCTGGTGTCTTGTTCCGCGACGCGGACCGGGTCTTTCACGCGGAACCAGAACATGAGCCAATTCGTCCCCCCGCCACTCCCCCCGCCAGCCCCCCCACCCGCTGCACCTCCATCGGTGCCATCGCTTCCTTCGGATCCGGCTCCGTACCCGCATTCGGCGATAATCCCGCCCAGTTCGACCTGATCGACCCCGAGTTCGACACCGGCCTCCTCGTGGATCTCGCGGACGGCGCATTGGGCGGGGCTCTCGCCGAGTGCGGTTTCCAGTTTGCCGCCGATCGGGGAAAAGAGCCCCTTGTTGGGCGATTGGGCCCGCTCGATCAGCAGGTATCTGCCCTGCTCGTCGCGGAGTTCGCAGAGGACCGCGATTTTGTACGGGTGCCCCATGATTGTGCCCTTCGGATCGATCGCCATCCGCCCAGATTACCGCCCCGGAGAGTGGGCGGGAATCCGCGTGGTTTTTCGACAGGGTTCCGGCATCGAGCCGATTATTCTGGGTCGAGGAGGATGCCCATGCTGCGCGCACCAGAAGCCGATGCCGGAACAAACCACGCCGACCCCGCGCTGGGCCCGCGCCCCTACCTCGCGGGCATCGGCGGGTGCGGGATGAGCGCGCTGGCTCGCCTGCTCGCCGCTCGGGGGTGCGCGGTCACCGGGTCGGACACCACGCCTTCCCCCGTCACCGAATCACTGCTCGCCTCGGGCATCCCGGTGAGCTTTCAGCAGACACCAGCCGATCTTCCCGAGGACGCGTCCTCGCTCGTGTGCTCGGCGGCGATCCCCGCCGGTCACCCGGTGGCGGTCGCGGCGACGAACAAGGGGCTTGCTGTTTTTTCCTACGCCGAGGCGCTGGGCTCGCTCATGGGCAACGCGACGGGCATCGCGGTCGCGGGGACGCACGGCAAATCCACGACTGTTGGCATGCTCGGGGTGATGCTCGCGCACGCGGGGCTCGATCCTTCGGTCATTGTCGGGGCGACGTGTGCGCAGCTCGCGGCGCCCGGTGAGCCGTCGTCCGGATGCCGAGTCGGCGCGCCGAGCGTGCCGAGCGGGCACTACGCGCGCCGTCCGGGGTTGCTGCTCGCGGAGGCGTGCGAGTTCAATCGCTCGTTTCATAATCTGCGCCCGACGATCGGCGCGATCACCTGCGTCGAAGCGGATCACCTGGATATCTACGGCTCGCTGGACGCGGTGGTCGAGGCGTTCCACGAGTTTGCAAAGCTGCTGCCATCCGCGGAAGCGGGCGGCAAGCTGATCATCGCGCACGACGGAGCGCACAGACGCGAGATCACCGGCGGGCTCAAAGCGGAGGTGCAGACTGTTGGCTTTGCGCCCGCGGCGGACTGGCAGGTGACCTACGACTCGGCGCACCGGCGCGTCGGGCTGATCAACAACGGGCACCCTGTCGCGCACTGGACGCTGACGACACCGGGTGACCACATGGCGATGAACTCCGCGTTCGCTGCGGTGGTAGCGCTCAACCTCGGCGCGCCGCCCGCGCTGGTCGCCGAGGGGCTCACGCAGTTCAAGGGCGTGGACCGTCGGTTACAGCTCATCGGCGACAAGCACCTGCCGCACCACCCCCCCGGTGCGCCGCCCGTGCGTGTGTACGACGACTACGGGCACCACCCCACCGAGATCGACGAGACACTCCGCGCGCTGCGGGAGTACGAGCAGCCCGAGCAACACGGCGGGCGGTTGATCTGTGTCTTCCAGCCGCACCAGCACTCGCGGACGAGGTTCCTGCTCGACGAGTTCGCACAGTCCTTCTCGCGGGCGGACGTGGTGATCGTGCCGCATATCTACTTCGTGCGCGACTCGGAGATCGAAAAAACCAAGGTATCCGCCGCGGATCTGGTGGACCGCCTGCGCAAGCGCTCGGTGCAGGCGATGCACCTGTACCCGTTCGACGCGATCGTCGAGCAGCTCCAGAACATCTGCCGCCCGGGCGATCTGCTGGTGGTGATGGGCGCAGGCCCGGTCTGGAAAATCGCCCACGAGTTCATGCACGCGGGCATGCACGACGTAGCGAACGGGGGAGTACACCAATGACGCTGCCTTTTTATGAACTGCTCTACCACAACGCCGAGCTCCCGACGTGGTTCGGCGTGGGCGGGCGCGCCGACATCCTCGCCAAGCCGCACACAAACGAGCAGCTGCGCGACCTGCTGCTCGCGTTTGCCGATCAGAGCGTGCGCATCCTGGGCGACGGCGCGAATTTGCTCGTCGATGATGGCGGCGTGGACGGGCTCGTGATCTCGCTGGAGCACCTGAATCATTACGAGGCGGTCGTCGATCCCGAGACCGACCCGGACGGCGATGTGATCGTACACGCCAAGTCCGGCGCGCTGTTGCCCAAGATCATCACCGACACGGTGCGCGAGGGGATCGCCGGGCTCGAGGGGCTCGCGGGCATCCCCGCGACGGTCGGCGGCGCGATCATCATGAACGCGGGCGGGACGTTCGGCTCCATCGCGGACGTCGTACACACCGTGTACGCGATGTCGCGGTTCGGCGAGCCGGTCATTATGCAGCGCGACGAGATCAACTTCGATTACCGCCATTCCGGGCTCGGGCACCTGATCATCACCGCCGTGGATTTCCGTCTGCGCCGCGTGCCGAGCGGGGGCGAAGCCGCGCTGCGCGAGCGGCTCAAAGAAGTGATGGCGGCTAAGAAAGACTCCCAGCCGCTCTCCTCGCATTCGGCCGGGTGCTGTTTCAAGAACGCGATGATGAAGGGGCAGCTCGTCAGCGCGGGCAAGCTGATCGATGAGGCGGGGTGCAAGGGGATGCGAGAGGGTGGGGCTGAGGTGTCGGACAAGCACGCGAACTTCCTCATCGCGCACGAGGGGTGTACCGCGCGGGACATTATCACACTGATCGAGCGGGTGGAAGGGCGCGTGCTGGAGCATGCCGGCGTGCGCCTGGAGCGGGAGATCGTCATCTGGAAACGCACACAGATCGCATCCCCCCCCACCTCCACCCCCGGCTCAAGCGCCACCTCGATGGAAGCTCGGGCATGAGCACGCGCGTGGTAATCCTCGCGGGCGGGCCCGACCCGGAGCACGACGTCTCGCTCATGAGCGCCGGCGCGATCGCGGGAGCCCTCCGCGCCGAGGATGCCTTCGATGTTGTCTGCCACGAGTTTCATGAGATCACGCTCGACGAGCTCCGCGCGTTCGGCGCGGATGTTGTCTGGCCCGCGCTGCACGGGCGCTGGGGCGAGGGCGGCCCGGCGCAGGACCTCCTCGAACAGCTGGGCACGCCGTATGTCGGCGCGCGACCACGCGGTGCGCGCGAAGCGATCGACAAAGTCCTGACGAAGACCATCGCGGCGCGGCTGGGGTACGACGTGCCAGAGTCCGCGGTGTTCAACCCGCAGGACGACGCCCCGCCGATGTCGTACCCCTTTGTGCTCAAACCGATCTTCGAGGGTTCGACGATCGGGCTGTTTGTCTGCCACACCGAGAACGATTGGATCGAGGCCCGCCAGGATGCGCGCAAAGCGGGGCGCCCCGCGATGATCGAGGCGTATGTGAGCGGACGCGAGATCACCTGCGGGCTCGTCGATACCGGTTCGGGGCTCGGAGCGTTGCCCATCATCGAGATCACGCCCGCCGACGGGCTCTACGACTACCAAGCCAAATACCACCGCGAGGATACGCGGTACGGCATCGATCCCGATATCCGGGGATCGACCGGTGATCTGGCGCGCGAGATGACCATTGCGCTCGCTCGGCGCATGGACATCCGCCATCTGTGCAGGGCGGACTTCATGGTGGACGATGCATCCAATCTCCACTTCATGGAGATCAACACCATGCCCGGCTTCACCGATCATTCACTCGTCCCGCTCGCCGCGGCCCATGCCGGGCTCGCGATGCCCGCGCTGTGCGCCGCGATTGTCCGCGCCGCTCTCTCACCGACACCCGCCTAGGGCGACATTCACATGGCTAAGTCAAAGCGGAACCACAAGCCGACCAAACGCTCGCGCAAGAAGGCGACGGCATCGGACGAAGACTCGTTCTTTTCCAGGATCACCGACTTCGGGCAGAGCTCGTCCCGCATCGCCAGCGCGGTGGTGCTCGGCGCGATGCTGATGGGGTGGTTCCTCGCGGAGCAGCCGTTTGTGAACCGAGTGGCGGCGATGAACACCGAGCCGCTGACCATCCGGTTTACATGGCCCGTGATGCAACCGGACATCAACAAGCCCGCGTCGCAGCGCCGGACGTGGCTCCACCCCGAGATCCAGCACGAGCTGACCCAGACCGCGTCGGCGGCGCTCTCGATGAACCCGTTCGACCAGCTCTCGCTCGAAGCGGCACGCGCAAGCCTGCTGCGCACCGGGTGGTTCGCCGAGATTGCCGAGGTGCGCCGGCGCCCGATGGGCGTCGTGGATATCACCTGCTCGTGGCGTGCACCCGCGGCGATCGTTTCACACCGCGGCACGAAGTACCTTGTCGCGGCGCAGGGCGAGGTGCTGCGCACGCCGCCGGGCGTTGACTTCGGGCAGCAGTCGCTCTTCCGGATCACCAACCCTTCAACAGGCGCACCGCTGGATACCGACGGGCGGGTCGCGTTTGGCATCCCGTGGCAATACGGCGAGGTGCAGCCCGCGATCGAGCTGCTCGCGCGCATCGTCGAACTCAAGCACGCGAAGCGAGTCCGCTCGGTTGATCTGACGGGGTTCACGCAATCCGGGATGCTGACGCTCGTGACCGACACGGGGTGCCGGATCGTCTGGGGCGCCCCGCCCAAGGAGATCGTGCCGCACCAGGCGAGCACCGAAGCCCGCCTGCTCCGCCTGGAAGCCATCCTGCGGGACAACCTCGACCGCGGCGTGCGCGAGCTGGAGTTGTTCCGCCTGCGCGGGGCGTTCATCGACAAGACGAACGACCTACGCTAATGCTGTGAACCCGCTCGATCCCATCTCTGCATCACCACCGGACCCCGGCGCGCACGCGCCACGCGAATACCGCTTCGGGCCCTTTGTGTTTGTAAGCGGGTGGCGTTCCTTGCCCGGTGATCCGTGGGCACATCGGAAGTCCGAGCCGCGGATATTTGCGCTGTGCTGGGCGGCGTACCTCATGATCGGGGCGTTGCTCACACTCTTCGCCTCGCGCCCCAGCGGGCACTTCGCGCTGACGCACTACGAGTACGGCGCCCGCGCGCTGTACCTGATCACGATGCTCGGAGCGGTCGTGCTCGCGCCGATGGTCCGCCTCTCGCAGGCACGCGCGAACCGCCCGGTGCGCGAGCTTGCGGTTGATGTGCTGATTATCGTGCTCCCCGCGCACGCGCTGATCTGGCCCTTCCCGTTACTCACGCTCTGGTCGCTCCCGACGACCGGCGCTCTCGCGCTGACGATCACGACCTGGACGATACTCGCGTTCTCGATCGCGGCGATCGCCCTGGCGGGCAACCGTATCTCCCGCGCGGGCGCGATGCTCTCGATTATTTTGTGCGTCGGGATCGCCCCGGCGCTGCTGCTCGTGGGCAAGCTGTGGTTCGGCGTGGACCCGCACCCGGCGCTCTCGATGCTCTCGCCCTTCACCGCGGCGTACGACCTCACCCTCACGCCGCCGGGCGTTACCCCGCGCGCCACCACCACCCAGTTCCTGCTCGCGGCGGCACCGATCGTGCCCGCGATTGCGGCGTTGGTCATCGCCAGAGCGGGGGCAGACACCGCCCCGCCCGACCACCTACAATAGCCCCAAGTCATCTTTGACTGCCCGACCGCCGGGGTCACGAGCCTCGGCGGTTTCATATTCTCCCAGAAGACCCACCAGACAGGATCCACGCGATGGAGTTCCTCACAGCAGACGAAAAATCCGGGCTCGAACAGAAGCTCGAATCCCTCATCGCCAAACGCCCCGAGATCGTGACCAGAATCGCCGAGGCCCGCGCGCTGGGCGACCTCAAAGAAAACGCCGACTACCACGCCGCCCGCGAAGATCAGGGGCTCAACGAGGCAGATATCCGCGACCTCGAACGCCGGCTTGCGGATGCACAGGTCGTGGACACGGACAAGATGCCCGAGGGGATGGTCTTCGTCGGCGCGACGGTGCGCATGAAGGATCTCAAGTACGGCGACGAGGACACCTACCGACTCGTCGGCGAATCCACAGGCGGCGCGGGCGGTGAGATCATCGAGGTCACCGCAACTTCGCCCATGGGCGAAGCCATGATGAAAGCCCGCGTCGGCGAGACGATCAAGGTGAGCGCTCCCCGCGGCGAGATGCGCTTCGAGATCATCGAGATTCTCTAACCCACACGCACGCCCCATCCAAGAGGGATTATCCGTTTTTCCCTTGACCCACCCCCGATCCCGCGCGATAACTGATAGCGAACCCCATTCTCGAGGAGGGAGTTCCCGTGCGCACATCGACCAGTATCTCTGCCTGTCTCACCGCGCTGACGATCTCGATCGCCGCGAGCGCGGGGACCAATGTCTGCCCGGACAACAAACACGCCTGGGGCGAGAATATCGGGTGGATCAACCTCGACGACACCAACAACAGACCCGCCGCGATCGTCTCGGATGCCAACGCCGACGGCACAACAGATGTGAACGACATCTCCTATGTCCTCTTCCGTCTCGGCAACACCGGCGCTCCCGGCTTCGTCGATGGCGATGCCAACGGTGACGGCGTGGTCGATGTGAACGACATCTCCTATGTCCTCTTCCGCCTGGGCAACCCCTGCTAACCCCCCAAACCCCTATTACGCATATTCCAACATCCAATAACCCCCATCACACGACTTAAAGCCGCTTTTTTTCCCGTCTGTCTGCAAGACGCCCCCCACAATGCACGGAAGCACCGCGAAACCCAACTTCAACCCGGGCCGAGGCCCACTATCCATCAGGAGACCGCCATGTTTTCCAGGACCCTTTCACGTTTCACCACATTGACCGCCACCGCATTACTCGCCGTGGTCGCAACAACTCAACCAGCGTTCGCGTTCGATCAGGATCCGGGCGACGAAAAGAAGATCGAGGGTGCCGAACGCCGCGCCAAAGTGCAACGTGTGATCTCGCTGCTCAAGGAAGCCGTCGGATCGGACACCGATACCCTCGATTCTGAGTTCGGCACCGGGGGCGACAACGCCGAACACTCAACAACAGGTGGAAACGCGACAACAATCAATCAAGCCATTCAGCAACTCCGCAATATGCTTGATACCGACCGCCTCCGCGAATCGGGCATGAGTTCACGTGGCGCCGCTTGCACCAGCCAGGACGGGGTGAGCAAGGACCGCGTTTGGGTGAACTCCACTACACTCGACCAGATGTGTGACAAGCCCGGAGCGGGTGGTGTGGATGTCACCTCCGATGCCTGCCAGGCCGCCGCGTACTTCTTACTCGGCGCCACGCTCTACAACGAACTC
Source organism: Phycisphaerales bacterium (assembly GCA_029260435.1). Lineage (GTDB taxonomy): Bacteria > Planctomycetota > Phycisphaerae > Phycisphaerales > UBA1924 > OFTM74. The sequence goes on from JAJDDG010000054.1 coordinate 18,544, forward strand.
ACCCACGTCTACCAGACCACCGATTCCACCGCATCACGGTGCGACGCCGAACGCGACTCGGACTGCGCCTCGATCAAGTTCCTCACCGCGATCTACAATTGCCTCACCAAACCAGACCCCGGCGACCCGACCAAGCAGATCCCGCACACCTCCAAGTCGGATGTTTTGAGCGATCCACAGTACGTCTCGCTTGTCTACACCACACTCTGCGATGCGAATATTGATTCCGCCGCCGAGATCGCCGCACTCGTCGCAAAGATCAAAGCGCGTCTCGACTCCTACACCGACCGCAAAGAGAACCTCTTCAACGCCGCGATCACGCTCGGCATCAACTGGGGACCCATCTACTACAACGGGTGGGACGGCACGCGCGTCACCCGCGACGAACTCACCCCCGCCGGCACAACGATCTTCCCGTCCAACGAATCCCTCCCTCCCCAGAACTATCAGACAATCCCCGCCGGGCAGGCAGCCCAGTCCCGCGTCTTCGAGAACGGCGATCACCAGGTCACTCTCGTGCAGGCATCCGTGGATCCAATTGGGAACGTGATCACGCAGTACTGGACCGACACCACCGGCGATGGTCTACCCGAGCAACCCGAAGCGATCCCGCCCCAGCCGCTGCCTATGCCCCCCGCCTTCGGCGCTGCCCCCGACTCCTTCGGCATCTACCTCCGTTTCCCCCATGGCATGCACCCCGACGGCTTCGGCCCTGGGCTGCTCTTCCACAACCAGTTCGACGGCACGCTCGTCGGACAGGCACTCGGCGCAGACGGGCTGCCCTTCGGCCCGCCGCAGATGCTTATCCAGGATCCGGCAATCGACGAGTTCGGCTTCCGCTACCTCGCCGGCACCATGACAATGCCCGGCGGCGATGTCCGCATCGTCTTCTCTACCGATCCCGAAACAGCCCAGCTCGGCGGTTCACCGGCTGTCTGGTTCGACTACCCGGCCGGTTCGTTTGTTCCTGTCCCCTCCACCGCACCGGGGCAGACGCTCGCCGAAGCTGCGGGCGGGTTCTTCCCGGTCGGCATCGCGCAGCTTGAACAGGGCCTGCCCGACGTCGTACTCGGCGGCAACCCGGGTCAACCAGTGGACTTCTTCTCCATCGGGCAGGGTTTCCCGATCCCGTTGGCAAGCGGCATCGCCGGACCGGACGGCTCCACTGGTCCGATCCCGCTGCCCGCACCCCTCGAAGGCCCGGAATTGTTCGTCGTCGTAGACAGCATGACGCACGTCGCCTTCCTGCCCCGCGAAGGAACCAACACCGACTGCGCATTCGTTGACTCGAACGCCGACACATTCATCGACCGTTGGGATATCTCCGTCGATCCACCCCGACTGCACTTCTCCGAGGGTGTCTCCCCCGACCCGCTCGATCCGATCAAGGGCTTCCGCTACGAGGCGCTCCTGCCCAACCCCACCATCGAGTACTTCCAGGATTGGACGGACGCACCAGTCCAACGCGTGCTTGCCTCGACAGATGAAAACTTCGTCGCAATCGAAATGGTCGAACTCAATCTCGTCTCCTCCGAGCCGATCATTGTGCAGAACAACCAGTGGCTGCTGGGCATGGGCCTGGCGGGCGAGAACGATGGCGTCACGATCATCCGTGCCGCGGGTACCAACGAGTGGCAACCGATCTTCGTTCAGGACTTCGAGGTCGCCCCCGTCTTCGTCTTCCCCATCCCCTTCGACGCCCTCGCCACCAATCCCACGCACTTCGAGGTCTTCGATGTCGACGCGGACACCGACCTGGATGTCGTGATCTACGAGGTTGGCACCAGCATCACCTTCAACGGGTACGACGGGTACGACCGCCTCCTCTGCTACATCAACGACGGCTCCGGCAACTTCACACAGGAATTCCACACCCCTTGCGAAGGCGATGCCAACGGCGACGGCGTGGTCGATGTCAACGACATCTCCTTTGTCCTCTTCCGCCTCGGCAACCCCGGGCCGGACGGCGACGCCAACGGTGACGGCGTGGTCGATGTGAACGACATCTCTTTCGTCCTCTTCCGCCTCGGCAACACCTGCTGATCCGCCCCCCACACACCCAATAACCCCACTCGGGCCCGGCACCACGCCGGGCCCTTTTTTATATGCACGCTCCCACACCCCATACTCCAGACCGGCAACCCGCGAGCCGATCCCCCGGTACAGTGCAGTGGAATAAGGGCGCCCCCCTCCCGGTTCACCCGGTGCGCCTTTTCAACAGTGTCCAACCATCAGGAGCAATCATGCGCACGACATCGATCCTCACCTGCCTCGCCGCCGCCGCGTCGATCAACGCCGCCGCACCCGGCGCGGACATCGACGCCAAGTCACAGAAAACACTGGACGCGGCCCAGGCATTTCATGCGAAGCTCGACACGCTGCACATGCAATACAAGAACGTGACCGAGATCTCAGCGATGGGCCAGACGCAAAGTCAAACCTCCACCATCACAGTCAACGCCGATCGCCCCGCCCACTTTTCCATGCACCTGGAACAAGACATGATGGGCACGATCCAGATCATCTCGGACGGCAAAGAACTCTTCACCTCTGTCAACGCACCGACGATGGGACTCTCTGCCTACACACAGAGTGCATCACCGGATGATTTCGCCAATCTCCTCGATGAAAATCAGGCGCTCATGCACCTCAGCTCAGGCTCCCCCGGTGCCGATGCCTCGAACCTCGCGATGATGTTCTTCCTCGCCACAGACTCCGCCACACCCTTCGACGGGCTCGAGTCCGCGACCTACGCCGGCGTCGAAGAGATCGACGGTGTGCAGGCGCACCGCATAGACGCTGTTTTTTCCGCAGACATCGACGGAACGAGCTTCACCATCCCCTCCGCCATCTGGATCCGTCAGGGCGACGAGCCGTGGATACAGGGCATCGATCCCGACCTCTCGGTCATGATCCAACAGATGGTGGCGAAGGGCGGCATGCCCCCCGGCATGACATTCGAAACAACCCAGCGCCTCATCGAGTCGGGCACCTCCCCCACGTTTGACGACGATACATTCGCGTTCACACCCGCGTATAATGCGAAAAAAGTGGAATCCCTCATCGACGCCATGACGGGCGGCCCAGGCAACGGCGGGAGCGGCGGTGGTGGTGAACACCACGGGCTCATCGGCAACCCCGCCCCGAGTTTCTCGCTCGACCTGCTCGCGGGCGGCAAGATCGATCTCGCGCAGCACAAAGGCAAAGACATCGTCGTCCTCGACTTCTGGGCGACATGGTGCGGCCCGTGCGTCAAGGCGATGCCGACCCTGATCGAAGTCACCGACAAGTTCAAGGACCAGAACGTCGTCTTCTACGCCGTAAACCTCCGCGAGGACAATTCCAAAGTCACCAACTTCCTCAAGAAGAAGGGCTTCGATACCAATGTCCTGCTCGACAAAACCGGCTCCGCCGCGAACGCCTACGGCGCGCAGGCGATCCCGCAAACCGTCATCATCGACAAAGCTGGCAACGTCCAGGCGGTACACGTCGGGCTCGCACCGAACCTCAAGCAACTGCTGACCGGCGAACTCGAAAAGATCCTCAAAGGCGAGAACCTCTACTAATCACTACCGCACACCCCAGCATCACCCCAAGCCCGGCTCCCCGCCGGGCTTTTTTACTGCGCCAAAACTACTCGCGTGATCCCATCCACCAGCCCGCGCAGGTCGCCCTCGCCGAGCAGGTATTTCGGGTGCATCACGCGCGTGCCCAGCGCAACGTGCTGCGCCCCCGCGTCCACATACCGGCGCGCATCTTCAACCGTTTCCACACCCCCGCCGCCGATCACCGCACCACCACCACCCGCGCGCACAAGCCGGCCCGCGACATCCTCCACGCACTCCAGCGCAACCGCCATCAGCGGCTTGCCGCTCATCCCTCCCCCCGCCACGGGCAGCGTGTTGCAACAGTGATATGTCCGCACCCCCGCCTCGATCGCCGCGTCCGCCATCGCCGAATACCGCACGGGCGGCAGCTTCACGACAACCCGCAGCCCGCTCTCCACCGCGCCCGCAAAGAGCCAGTCCGGGTACCCGCCGATCTCTTCGCCGACGTTCGGGCAGCTCATGTTCAGCTCAACACCGAGCACCCCGCTCTCTCCCTCTCGATCCCCGAGCCGCCGCACCCGATCGAGGAGTTCGCGCCACTCCGCGTCGTCGAAGCCATGGATACTCACCAGCTTGTCCGCGATGCGCACCCCGCCGCGATGTTCGCGCGCAATGAGTGAATCGATCCCCGGGTTGCGCAAACCGATCTTGTTGACCCACGCCCGGGTCTGCTTGTCTTTGCGCAGCGTTTTAATCACCTGGCGCATCCGCCCCGGGCGCTTCTTGAGCGTGAACGTCCCGAGTGTTGGCGTTGTCCCCCCGGGTTGGATGTAGTTGCCGAACGGCGCAGAGATGACAACCGCCTCGATCAAACCCGACCCATCTGGGCCGTAGCCTGTCACGCCTGCGCTTCTCCGCTCGTCGCGGGTTCGGTGACACCCTCGTTCTCGCTCGCGGGCGTGATCGCCGCAGCGATCAGCTGGTCGCCGTCCTTGAGGTTCACAACCCGCACCCCCTGCGTCGCGCGCCCGATCTTCGAGATCTGGTCGATCGCCGTCCGCACGATCAGCCCGTTCTGCGTGATGAACACCACACCCTGATCGGGCGTCACCGCGCGCACGCTCACAACGCGCCCGTTGCGGGCCGTCGTCTTGATATCAATCCGCCCCTTGCCGCCGCGCGACTGCACCTTGAATGTCACATCCCCGTTGTCACCCTCCGAACGCACGAGGTATTCGTTCACATCCGTCCGCTTGCCGTACCCGTTCTCGGTCACGGTCAGCAGCGTGAGCTCAGACTCGATAATCGAACCCGCGTCGTCCTCGTCGCTCATCTGGATCTTGGCGATGCCCACCACCTCGTCGCTGTTCGCCAGATCGATACCCTTCACACCCGCCGCCGAACGCCCCATCGCCCGCGCGTCGGATTCCTTGAACCGGATAGACATCCCGCTCGCGGTCCCGAGCAGCAGGTGATCGTTGCCGCTCGTGCAGTGCACGCCGACAAGACTGTCGCCCTCGCGCAGGTCGATCGCGATCAGCCCGCCCCGGTGCACGTTGCGGTACAGCTTGAGCGCGGTGCGCTTCACCTTGCCCCGCGCGGTCGCGAAGACGAGGTAGTCCTCTTCCTTCTCGAAGTCCTGGATCGGGAGATAGCTGACCGCCTTCTCGCCGTCCTTCAACTCGATCAGGTTCACGATCGAGCGCCCCTTCGCGGTCCGCGCCATCTCGGGGATCTCGTACACCTTGATCTTGAAGACCCGCCCACGGTCCGTGAAACACAGCAGGTTGTCGTGCGTGCTCGCGACGAACAGATGCTCGAGGAAATCCTCGTCCTTCGTCGTGCCGCCTATGATCCCGCGCCCGCCGCGGCGCTGCTCGCGGTATGTATCGAGCGAGGTCCGCTTCACGTACCCCTCGTGCGAGATCGTCACCGCGACATCGTGCTCCGCGATCAGCGATTCGTAATCGATATCCGAATCGCTCTCCTCGATCTGCGTCCGACGGGGTGTCGCGTAGCGCTTGCGCATCTCGGCGCAGTCGTCCTTGATCATCCCCAGCACCACACCCCGGTTCGCCAGGATGTACTCATACCCCTCGATCTCCTCGACCAGCGAGCGGTAGTCGCCCACCAGCTTCTCGATCTCGAGCCCGACAAGCTGGATCAGGCGCATCGCGCCGATCGCGTCCGCCTGCACACGGGTGAGCGTCATGCCCCCCTCTGTCGATGCGATGTCCATCAGCCGCGCGGGGATCTTCGGCGCGTGCTCGTGATCCATCGGGATGCGGAACGCCCGCGTCGCGAGCTTGCGGATCGCCTCCTCGCGCGTCTTGCTCGAACGGATCAGCGCCACCACCTCGTCGATGTCGCACACCGCGAAGATCATCCCCTCCAGCACGTGCGCCTTCTTCTGCGCCTCGTGGCGCAGGTGCCGCGTCCGCCGCTCGATCACATCAACCCGGTGCTCGATGTACAGATCAATCATCTCCCGGATCGGGAGCGTCCGCGGCTGCCGGTTCACCAGCGCGATGTTCATGATCGAGAGCGTCGACTGCAAAGGCGTGTACTGGTAGAGCTGGTTCTCGATCACCGCCGGGTCCGCACCGCGCCGCAGTTCGCACACGATCCGTGTCTGTGCGCCGCGCCCGGACTCGTTGCGGATATCAACGATGTCCTTGATCCGACCGTCGCTCACCGCCGTCACGATCCGCTCCATGAGCGTCGTCTGGATGAGCTGGAACGGGATCTCGTCGATCACCACCTGCTGTTTCTTGCTCGACCCCTTCACATCCTCCACATGCACGTTCCCGCGCACGATCACCTTCCCGCGCCCGGTCGTGTACCCGCGCAGGATCCCGCCACGCCCGATGATCCGACCGCCCGTCGGGAAATCAGGGCCGGGCACGATCTCCATCAATTCCGCGAGCGTCAGCTCCGGGTTGTCCACCACCGCCACGATCGCGTCGAAGATCTCACCCGCGTTATGCGGCAGCAGGCTCGTCGCCATCCCCACCGCGATCCCCACGCCGCCGTTGATCATCAGGTTCGGGAACTTGCCCGGCAGCACCATCGGCTCGCGCAGGCGGTCGTCGTAGTTCGGCTGGTAGTCAACGGTGTCGAGCTTCAGATCATCGAGCAGATCCGTCGCGGCGTGGTGCATCCGCGCCTCGGTGTACCGCATCGCCGCAGGAGGATCGCCGTCGATCGAACCGAAGTTCCCCTGCGAATCGACCAGCGGCACGCGCGTCTTCCACGGCTGCGCCAGCCCGACCAGCGTGGGGTAGATCACACTCTCGCCGTGCGGGTGGTAGTTGCCCGATGTGTCGCCGCAGATCTTCGCGCACTTGATGTGCTTCTTGCCCGGGCGGAGGCTCAGGTCGTTCATCGCCACGAGGATCCGGCGCTGCGATGGCTTGAGCCCGTCGCGCACATCAGGCAGCGCGCGGTCCATGATCGTGGACATCGCGTACGTCAGATACGAGTCCTTCAGCTCGTCCTCGATCTGCAGCTCGACGACAGTCCCGATATTCGAAGGGGCTCCCTGTTCTTCGCCCGATCCGGGCGCTTGATCATCAGCCATGCGCGAACTTCACTCCACTCAATCCCACCCAAAGTATGTCGATGAACAGCCCTTCCATGACCGTCCAATAGCCCCGTAATTCTAGCCGAAACCACCCCGCCCTGCCCCCCGCCGAGCCAGCCCCGGACCCCCTCCCGGACCTGTCCACATCACCCCCCGCCCGCGAGCCCCCGACGCCCCCAGACCGCTGCAAAAACAGGCCCGAACACCACCACCGCCACACCCATCGCCATCCAGAAATGCTCACCCATCAGATACCCATACGCAAAGCCGGGCGTCGCAACCCCCACGCTCGCCAACCACGCCCCGACCCCTCCCCCGCCGACCATCCGCCCCCACACCCACCGCGACCACACATACCCCGGCAGCACAAACCCGTACATCGACAAAATCGACTCGTACCCGAACCGGAACCACCCCTGCTCCCACGCCATCGCCCCCACCACAATCGCAGGACCAGCCGCGAGCCACACCGCCCGCTGCCAGAACACCACCCCCCGCCGGTTCGTTTCATCCACCCACTTGCTCGTCCCGCGCCATACCGCCCGCTGCTCACGCAGATGCACCCCGATCGTGAACGATGCCTGCACCGCCATGTGCAGATAGAACCAATTATTCATCCCCGCCCCGCCGTTAAACGCCTCGGAGTACGCAAGCGTAAACAGCACCAGCGCCGGGAAGAACAACGCGAAAGACAGCACAAACGCGAGCCGCCCCACCCGCGCACTCTCCTCCGCGCGTGTCCTGAGAAAACTCACATCCAAATACGGGCACATCAAAAAACCAAACACAATCGCCGGCCCCGCCAGCGCCATCGCGGTGTACCCCTTCGTCCCGTGCGTCCGCGGCAGAGCATACGCATGCCCGCCCGTCGTCCAGTACGCAAGCCACACCGCCAACCCGCTCACCCCAAGCACTACAACTGCCCGCGCCCACCACCCGCCCGTCCGCATCCCGCCGATCCACAGGTTCCCGAGCGCGATCACGACAACCGCCGCCCACGCCCCGCCCGGCATCACCCCGGGCACAAACGTCTGCCCGATCTCCTGCGCGATCCCGCCGAGGAAATACAGGTGGAACAACACAGTCACAGCGCTGAACAGCGCCACCGCGTGCCCGTGCTTCCTCAAAAACGCCCCCGCCCCGCCCTCGCCCCACCCGCTCTTGAGCAGGAACCCGATGCTCATCGCCCCAACACAATTCGGCACCAAAAACACCACATAGCCGGGCCACCCGTAGTCCCGCACCTGCAGCACCGGCAAAAACATCCCGATCACCCACGTCCACGAGCACGCCAGATAAATAGCGCCCAGCACCCCGCGCCCCACACCACCACTCTCGCTATCAATCTGCCCGCCGCTGCTCATCCGCGCATCCTACCCGTGTCATCGTGAGATGGGGACTCAAGTAAACTCCCCCCATGTTCATCACATGGCTCACCGTCGCCGGCGTGATCTGTGCCGCGCTCCTCCTCGCAACCGCCCTGCTGCACCTGCTCCCGAAGATCGGGCTCGCCCCGCTCACCGACTGGTTCACCAGAGCCCCGGGGCTCGACCTCTGGATCTTCTACTTCACCATCATCCCCCTCGTCGCAGCCCCCATCGCGATGGTCCAACTCACCGAGCCCGGGCAATACGCAACATGGCTCCTGATCCTCCTCGGGCTCGCCGCCGCGATCATCGCGCAGATGATCGCCGTGCTGGTCTGGACCCGCCTGCACGAACTCGCAAACCCCGCCGCCATCAAAGGCCCGCGCCTCGTCTCGCAGATCAACCGCAACGTCGCCCCATGGCGCAACCACCTCGCCGTCTGGTGGACCACCCTCGCAGCACCAGTCTTCGCGCTGGTGCGCCTCGCCGAGCTCTTCGTCTACCCGCCGCTCGCATGGATCGTCCACCTCCCGAAATACAAGACCGCCGACTGGGTCAACGTCTCGCGCCACAAGTTCGAGGGCCTCGTCGGGCACGACCTCATCTGGTGCCTCTACTGCGACTGGATGACCGGCGTCTGGTCGCTCGGTACAGAGATGCTCCGCAACGTCGAATCCTTCTGGTGCCCCATCCGATTTTACTCCGGCAAAAAATGCGAGAACTGCGCCATCGACTTCCCCGACCTCGATGCAGGGTGGGCACCTTCAGACGGCACCATGCAGGACGTCGTCGATGCGCACGCCAAGCACTACCCCGGCCCAGACGGCGACAACCAGTGGTTCGGCCACCCCGCGCGCCTCACCCAAGACGGCAAACCGATCGACGAATCCGAATAGAAAGAAGACCTCAATGGATCACAACTACGAGCATCTTTCCGAACCGCAGTGGTGGATCAAGCGGATCATCGCTGCGGTGATGATCGTAGTCCTCGGGTACTTGCTGACAAACATCTCGCGGGATAAGTCAATGCAATCACCCGCCCCTGTCACAATCCAGCAGCCTGACATACCTTTGAGAATCGAGTTCGTTTACAAAGACGATTCTCCAGCGAAAACCGATATTACGGCTAAGGCAATAGGCTTTGAATCGCAGGCGGGAATCCCTGTTCAATTGAAATGGGATGCCTCCGGTGTTTCTCAATCAGCTACTATCGAAGTGGACGATCAGCCACTCAAGATTCGTTCCGAAGCCATAGAGCTTTCCGTACTCTCACAGCATTGGACGGGTGTAAATGTCCCAGTGGTTCTAAGTTGGAAAAACCCAGGTATCCGTGCTGTTGAAATCGATTAAACGAATCACCGCCAATCAATCACAACCTTCCCGAACTGCTCCGCGCTCTCTAATCTCTCCCACGCCTTCTTCCCATCGTCTGCCTTCACAACCGAATCAACCACCGCCGTCAGATGCCCCGCGCGGAACAGCGCCGCGATCTCCCGCATCTCCGTATTCGTCCCCATCGTCGAACCCAGAATCCGGAGCTGGTTCCAGAAAATCCGCGCCTGATCCGTCTCCACCTTGGGTCCGCCCGTATTGCCGGGTGTCACAAACGCCCCGCCCCGCGCCAGACTCTTGATGCAGTCCATGTGCGTCGGCTTCCCGATCGAATCCACAGCCATATCCACCCCCCGCTTGTTCGACCACCCGCGCACCTGCTTGCTCCAGTCTTGCCCCTCATCGAGCACGCATTCCTGTGCGCCGAGTTCACGCGCCTTGTCTAGCTTCCACTGATGTCGGCTCGTCACCACCGTCGGGCAACCCATCCACCGCGCGATCGAGAGCGCAGCCGTCGCCACGCCCCCGCCGATCCCCGTGATCAGCACACTCTGCCCCGGGCGCAAGCCGCCCTTGCCCACCATCATCGAATACGCGGTCAGCGTCACCAGCCCAAACGCCGCTGCTTGAACCGGGTCCGCATCCGCGCCCACCTCCGCGATGTTCGCCGCCGGACATGCAAACCGCTCGCGGTGCATCCCGTTGAAGTGCTCCCCAATGAGCTGGTAATCCGGCACGAGCGAACTCGCCGGCGGATCGCCCGGGCGCTCGTGCTCCGCCTGCGCCACCGCCGCGTTCACAACCACCCGCCTGCCGATCCAATCAATGTCAACACCATCGCCCACCGCCTCCACAACCCCGCACGCGTCGCACCCGCTCACCCGCGGGTACGCCAGATCCACACCCGGGATCCCCATCCCCACCCATAAATCCATGTGGTTTAGCGCGCTGCACTCCGTCCGCACCAGCACCTCCCCCGCGCCGAGCCCCACGATCTCGCGCCAGTTCGCGTCGATCCCGATATTCGCCGCAACGGGCGCTCCCTGCCGTTCGATCACAATCGCTATCATCCCGCCAGTTTACCCCATCGCCCCCACCCGCTTCCGGCCCCCCACTCACACACAACTCCACCCGCTCAACACCCGCTCAACACCAGCTCAACACCCGTCGCCCGCCCGCCGATACCTTGAACGGACCCGCCAAACCTAGGAGCCTCCCCATGCGCCCCCCCATCACCGCCAAACCCCTCGCCGCCGCCGCACTCGCCCTCGCCATCACCCCCCTCTG
>JAJDDG010000055.1 GCA_029260435.1 Phycisphaerales bacterium
TGGCACCTCGATGTCGGCTCATCACATCCTGGGGCTGAAGGCGGTCCCAAGGGTTCGGCTGTTCGCCGATTAAAGTGGTACGCGAGCTGGGTTCAGACCGGCGTGAGCCAGGTCGGTCCCTATCTGCCGTGGGCGTTGCAAATTTGACAGGATTTCTCCTTAGTACGAGAGGATTAGGAGGGACTCACCCCTGGTGATTCAGCTGGGCCGCTAGGCCCACCGCTGAGTAGCTAAGTGGGGCATGGATAACCGCTGAAAGCATCTAAGCGGGAAGCCAGCCTGGAGATGAGATTTGCTAGCATTTATGTGAGAGACCCCTGGAAGACCACCAGGTTGATAGGCCACAGTTGTAAGGGGCGAGATCCCCTCAGACGAGTGGTACTAACGGTCGAAGACTTGATCACTTCAACCACCCGCCGCACTCGTTCGCATCCCCAAAGGTGCAAGCGAGCTCGGCTCTACGAACTCTGTCTCCATTAGTGAGACAAATACTCAACCACCCAAACGTTGTACAAAACAACGGTTTCACCACGCTCCTTTAAAAGAGTGTGTTCCAACACTACACGTTCGTCTCCGGATGGCACCAAGCCGTCCATCGCTTCCGAAAGGAAGTCGTGGGCTTTGCCGGTGATCATTGGTCCGGGGCCACACCTGTTCCCATACCGAACACAGAAGTTAAGCCCGGGCCGCCGATGATACTGCCCTGCGGGAAAGTAGGTCGTTGCCGGCTTATCACCCCGTCCAGCTAATTCTTGGGCGGGGTGTTTTTGTTTTTGCACACCACAGCACGACCGATCTCCACTATAGAATCCGCCAATTCACCTTGTACAAGGTTTACGGAGGAATCACCGATTCAGGGGCATATCATCCACGTATGGAATATGCTTGAGAAAGCGAACGTCCTCTCGCTGGATAATCCCCTTCTCAATCCCGACGGCGATCGAATTGTCCAGTAGTTGTGATGCTGTCGTATAAGCGTGGTAGTCGTTTCGCTCTCGACGGACCTTGTCCATCACAGGTTCGCTAGCATGAGCCAAAGAGAGCAGCGCGTCCCGCACTTGAGATTGTGTAGCACCCAACTCCAATGCTCGCGTGACGAGCCAGCCTCTCGAGTATCCCGCTTCGCGGACATCAAGATCCACATCCTCAAGACTCGTGAGAATAGTTGACAACGATTCCTGCACATCAATCATGCCGATACAGTGCTGTACAAACTTGTCGATTTTACCCCTCAAAGCCTTGTTCTGCTCATCATCCTGCGTCGCAAGACAGCTGCGAATCGATGCAAGCGTTTGTCGTGCGGGTTGATGCCCCGCGTCCGCAAGCGCGCCAATAACACCCCGCGGGAAAGTGCTGATATCACAATTACGCTCCCATTTCTTTGCGGAATCATTGAGCTGTGCTAGCTCGGATTCACGCAAGAGATCAACGAATGGGGAGTTAAAATTTGTTCCCGTAAGAGAATTATATTGAATTGTTTGTAGCGCTAGCTCACTCTTGTATTCGGAACAGCCCGGCAGTTCAGACACGAGTTGGACAACACGGCCATTCATCGAACGAGGTGTTCGCTCGCTGAGCAATAATGTTGAACTCAGGGCGAGGACCGACTCGCAATCCACTCCGGCACCCAAATCTCCATTACTTCGCCGCACAGCAGCTTCGACTGCCGTTATGAGCATGACGATTGCCGAACCACTTGGTCCCTCTTTATCGTCGGCTTTGGTTTTCACAAAGGCATTGGCCTGCTTTAGTGCGTCATGCAACACCGCGTTAAACGCGTCGGTAGTGCCGTGCTGTTCTATTGCAGCCAACGTTCGATACCGCCAAGGCGAAGGAACTGATTCATCCCAAATAAACTCGCGTATTACTTCAGAGTCAGACACCAACTCAGTGGAGGGCAACGCATTAATCTCGTCAAACATCAAATTCATGCGCACCGGATCGGTGGTCCACAACTCCTGCTCTACAGAAGTTTCAAGCTGTGCTAAGACCTGCTCAGAACGCGGAGCATCTGAAGCTGCGAGAGCAGGCGGGGCACACAAAACACAAGTGACAATCAGACTTGCGACTATTTGGTAGTGCATTTCAAAGCTCCTTGATTTGTGACACGTCATGGCCCAAGATTCCAACGGCCCTGAAGAATTCGTTTTGAAATTTCCCCTAGTTCATCTAGGCCTTGATTCTGACTATCCACATATGCTTCTCCTGGTATTCCGCGGATTCGTATCTGTCCCTGCGCTTCAGTACCTTCTAAAAGTATGTTGTCATTGGGGCCGAAATCATCAGAATCAAGCTGAACGTGTTCCATGTCGTCATACGATCTCAGTGTATTCTGGAGAGCGTTCCCAAATGTACGATTCTCAAATCGTGCCAGATAGTGTGTCATTTCGTGCTCAACAGTTTGAAGATCCTGAATCAACTGAGGATCACTACCTTGAAAATTATCGAACCCTCCATCATTGATTATGACTGCAGGAAACGTTGAGCCGGTAGCAGGATCGAATGTTGCACCTAAAGCGAACTGGCCGAACGGCGGATTCGAAACCAAGTGGTAATCCCCTCCGAAGTAAATATTGATCGCGGCAGGCTCGAATGCCGGCCCATTATCTAGTATTGCCCGCAGTACGTCTGCTGAAAATGTCGCAGCTGAAAATCCTCCACGATCAGGCAAAAAGTTGTCTCGCACCTCTTCGATTGTCCCATTCCATAATATTTGGACATTTGTCCCGTACATGGAAGCACTGCTCTGAAGCTGCTCGATGATTGCGGTCATTTCTTGAATTGTCAAACGACAGCCTTCGTTCTGCGTGTCGCCAATCGGCTCGGCACTTTTTAATATCACCCACACCTTCAAAGTGATTGCACTCGATCCCGTGTTAATCAGTTTGCTGCCTGCAACGCAGCCGCCAAAAATTATTAGAACTGCAATCAACAAGGTCGATGCAGCCGTTCTTGTTCTCAAAAGGCATTTCATCTGTTTGCGTCTCCCTAGTTGGCTGCCGGAACCACGAACACGGATCCATCTTGAGGGGCATAGAGGAGTGTGAGATTCGGATAGCTTGCCGGAACGAGAGGAATATCTACGAGAACGATTGGCGACGAAAGATTACTCACATATGAAATGGCGTTTGGATTGCCGTCGTTATCATCGCGATTCAGTACAACATCTTCCGTACGACTGAATTCGACACCAACTGAATCAACGGAGATTAAGTCGGCGGTAATCGTGGATGGAGCACTGGCTAGAGTCGCGGCATTTTCTTCGATCTCATAGACCACCGCCAAATGTAAGCTGCCCGCGTTCTTGATCTGATTTTCACTCGGAATCGTTGGTAGAATCGAAACTAAATACATGGGAAGATCTCCCACCTCAGACCCAAGTTCCACAATGCCACCAAATGGTCCGAGTG
>JAJDDG010000056.1 GCA_029260435.1 Phycisphaerales bacterium
ATACATCCCCCAATCCGCAATCTCCAACTCCCCGCCCACCTCCGAAAGCACACCAGGAAACTCGCCCAGCGCGCCGCCCGATTCCAACACATGTTCCGGTAGCCGCACGCCGATCTCCGTAAGCGCCACGCGCATCCCCGAGTTCGAGTTGGGCCCGAAGAGTTTGTAGGTCACATCCCAGAGCCGATCGCGCTGGAGCAGCGCCGCCTGTTCGGGCGTGACCGCAAACTCCATCTCCGTGCGCTCGATCGCGCCAGAAAGCCCAACTTCGCCGAATGTGTTCGATATGCCATTGCCGGTGGATTGAGAGGGTGGGGGGGCGACCATGAACGGCATTAGTATCGCGTCCTTGCTCATCCGCCCGAGCGGCGCGCGTGCGAACTGCACCCCGCCGATCGGTGAACCCGTGTAATCGGTGCGCAAAGATGCCTTCGTGAACTCCACGCGCCCGCTCAGGTATTCGTACCCCTCGGGGCACTCGATATCAATGAACAGATGCCGCCCGCGCGCAAACACACGCCAGCTCTTCAACTCGCAATCACACTCCGGCGCCGCTTCCGCCACCTGCTCTTCTTGTGTCTCGCCGACACACCCCGCCGCGCAGAAAAAAACCGCGCCCCCAAACAGAGACGCGGCTGTGATTCGTTGCAACAGGTGCATCAGGCGATCGTCACCTGCTCGTCCATGTACACATCCTGCACCGCGTTGAGCAGTGCCACGCCCTCCTTCATCGGCTTCTGGAACGCCTTGCGCCCCGAGATAAGCCCGATGCCGCCCGCCCGCTTGTTGATCACCGCCGTCGCCACCGCCTGCTCCAGATCGCCCTCGCCCGAGCTGGATCCGCCCGAGTTGAGCAGCGGCGAACGCCCCATGTAGCAGTTGGCGATCTGGTACCGACACAGATCGATCGGGTGTGCGCCCGAGCCGTCTTCGTTTGCGCCGGTGAGATCCGTATAGATCCGCTTGTCGAACTTGCCGTACGAGGAGTCGCCCATGTTCAGCGCGAGGTACCCGCCGGTATGCGTGGGCAGCTTCTGCTTGATGATGTCCGCCTGAATAGTGACACCCAAGTGGTTCGCCTGCCCGGTCAGGTCCGCAGAGGAGTGGTGGTCCTTGTCGGACTTGAACGCGTTGTTGCGCAGGTAGCACCACAGCACGGTCACCATGCCCAGCGCGTGCGCCTCCTCGAACCACTCGGAGACCTCGTCGATCTGACGGCGCGAATCCTCGGAGCCGAAGTAGATCGTCGCGCCGACAGATGTCGCGCCCATCTCGAACGCCTGACGCACCGATCCGTAGCGCGACTGCTCGAACATGTTGGGGTAGGTCATCAGCTCGTTGTGGTTGAGCTTCACCATGAACGGGATCTTGTGCGCCCACTTGCGCGCCACCGAGCCGAGCACACCCAGCGTCGATGCGACCGCGTTGCACCCGCCCTCGTAGGCGAGTTCAACGATCTTGTCCGGGTCGAAGTACGCCGGGTTCGGCGCGAAGCTCGCCCCCGCGCTGTGCTCGATCCCCTGATCGACCGGCAGGATCGACATGTACCCCGTGCCCGACAGACGCCCGGAATCAAGCATCGACTGGAAACTCCGCAGCACACGCGCCGAGCGGTCCGTATCACGCATCACAGAGTTCACAAACTCCGGACCCGGCAGGTGCAGCGCCGAACGCGGGATGCTCTTGCACTCGTATCCGAGCAGGTTGTCAGAATCTTTCCCCAGGATCTCGGCTGTAGAAGCCATTGGTCGCTCTCCGATCGATTGCGTTGGTTAGGAATCAGGCAGCACAAGCCGCGCCGCGGGGCATCCACAATAGCGAGCATCTCTGCCCGTGCGCCCCAACTCACCCGCCTTGTTGCAAACCAATAGCATCACCCGCCGTGACCGCCCCGAGCACCCG
Source organism: Phycisphaerales bacterium (assembly GCA_029260435.1). Lineage (GTDB taxonomy): Bacteria > Planctomycetota > Phycisphaerae > Phycisphaerales > UBA1924 > OFTM74. The sequence continues at coordinate 1,903 of JAJDDG010000056.1, forward strand.
ATCCACCTCGTCGTCCGTCAGGTCCGCCCGCAGGCTCATCCGCACCCGGGCCGTCCCCGTGGGCACGCTCGGCGGGCGGATCGCCGGTGCCAGAATCCCCTTTTCTCGCAACAGCCCCGCAAGCCCGACGCTGTTCTCGCTGCTCCCGCAGATCAGCGGCACGATCGGTGTCGGGTGTTCCGCATAGGTATGCACGCACCAACCCGCTTCCCGCAGCGCCCCCCGCACCCGGCGTGAGATCGTTGCGAGCCGCTCCGCCCGCTCGGGCTCTTGTTCCATCACCTCCAGCGCCCCGAGGATCCCCGCAGCCAGCGTCGGGGGCGCGCTCGTCGAGTACACAAACACCCGCGAGAAATTCACGATCGCGGAAATCACATCCGCGTTCCCGCACACGATCCCGCCGATCGTCCCCAGCGCCTTGCTCGCCGTGGACACCACCACATCCGCCCCCCGCGCGATCCCCGTATCGAGCACCCCCGTCGAATGCGCCTCATCAATCACCAGACACCCACCCCCATCCCCCGACCCCTCCAGTTCATCTCTGAGCGCAACCAGTGCTTCGATCGGGCACAGATCCCCATCCATCGAAAAGACCATCTCGCTGACGAGCAACACACTCGCGCTCGGATGCCGCTCAAGGTGCCTACCCGCGATCTCCCGCGCACGCGCAACATCGTTGTGCGTAAACGTCCGCATCCGCACCCCATCGACTGTTGCGCACGCCAGCCGCGCCCCATCGATCAGGCTCGCGTGCGCGAGCTTGTCGAGCAGGATCAGATCCCCCGACCGAACGACCGCCCCCAGCACCGCCATGTTCGCCGCGAACCCGCTCGGCAAAAGCAGCGCCCGATCCGTCGTGCCCGCGCCGCGCTTGTACGCAACAAACCGGCGTTCCGCCTCCCGCTGCAATGCCGTGTGCTGCGCGAGCACGCGCGACGCCCCAGCCCCGATACCGTATTTCGACGCCCCAGCCCTCACCCGCTCGATCACACCCGGGTGTCGGCTCAGTCCCAGATAGTCGTTCGTTCCGAGATCGATGAACCCATCTCCCGCCTCGTCCTCCGTCAACGTGCGCAGCAGCCCATCCCGCTCGCGTTGTGCGAGGCGATCACGCAACTGCATCGACCAACTCGAAGAGGTGTCCGCCATCGTCTTAGTTGTAAATGGTTTTGGTGCCGCCCGTGCAGAGCAAGCAACGAGGCGGGTGGTTCGCGGATGAGCGGGGCGAGTTGTGGGGGAGGGGAAGGGGTAGGTGGTGGGTGGTGGGTGGGGGGCTAGTCGTTGGGATGCTGAGGCGAACAGCTCTCCGGTGGCAAGACTTCAAGCGATTGCTGCATCAGCTTGCCGACCTTGAACTTGACCACCTTCTTCGCCGGCACCTGCACACGCTCGAGCGTCCTCGGGTTCTGCGCCACCCGCGGCTTGCGATCCCGGATCTCGAACACACCAAAATCACGAAACTCCAGGCGGTTGCCCTTCCCGAGTTCCGAGATCATCTCATCCAAAAATTTCTGCACGGTCGCCTTTACAACGATTCGCTTCTGATCGGTCTGGTCAGCGATCCGATCGATCAGGTCTTTCTTTGTAATGGTGGCCACTGCGACGCCTCCAACAAATGGCCCGGAAATGGACCTCTGCGAGCCTCGCAGCCCGCGCCGAAACAGATGTCGAAGTGGCAAGCCGTACCCAGTCCGGCCGCACTACGGGTTCCCCCCGGGCCAGGCACTCGCCGAGTATGCCAGAGTCACAAGTTTTGGTCAATAGGGGACTTGCAAGCAAAGTGCTCTTGCCGCAATTTCACCACCCACCGCGATGGTTACCGGATCACCGCTGTTCCCAATAACGGAATCGGACCCGCCGCTCGCGGGGGGCATGGGGTTCGGGCCATTGCCTCGTTGCAAGCAATGGTGCGGGTTCTACGATCTGCCTCGCCCGGTCATGCCGTGCAAACTCGAACCGATTCTGCACGGGCGTTCCCCGCTCACCCCGAGACCACTCCACCACCGCAGGATGTTCGAATACCAGCGCTGATCCCGCGTTTATCGGCCCGTAATGCGTGGTCGAACACCCACCAAGCAGGCAAACCGCGAGCACCGCCCCACCTAGGACGCGGCTCGCTCGTGGACGGGGTTGTGTGCCGTGGCTCATTTCGGTGTTCTCCAAGGCACACAGGTGCCTACCGAACTATGCCACGTCCTCCACGCCGTACAAACCGATCCTCGGCACACAAGAAAAAAACGGGTGCCCGCCGCTTGCGCCCATGAGCGCGAGCCGCCGACACCCGTCTTATTCAACCACAGGGGGGGATTTTTTTATTGCTTCTTGATGCCCGCAGGACGCGTGGTCCTGTCCAGTGCAGCCCGAGCGGGCTGAGAACGCACCGCTCCAGAAAACGTCACCAGCAGCGGCTGCTCGCCCTTGATATCGGTCTTCACCTTGATATGCCCGCGGTACACACCCTTGTAATCCCCTGCGGATCCCTTCACCACGAGCTCGAAACCCGAGTGGCCAGCATCATCGGACCAAGGCTCGACAGTCACCTTCACACCAGGAATCGTGGACTTCTCGACGTTGACGTCAATGATCTTGAACGCCTTGCCCGAACGTGTAGCGACGATCGTCTTGCCCGAAAACACATCGCCCGAATCAACCGTGTGGATGCGCACCGTCGGGGGGGCAGCTTTCAGATCGCCGACCACCGAGGCGTGCGCGTTGATCGAGATCGTGCGCTCTCTCTGCTCGCTCTCGCCTTCCATCTTCGCCATGGTTTTGATCTGCACTTTTCTCAGGATCCGACCCATCGGGGTGTCCTCGCTGAGCGTCAGGCGGATCCCCTTGCGGTACGGCATCTTCGCCGCCGCCGGGATCGACCACTCGTGATCCTCGGGTAGCAGCTCCGCTGTGATGAACTCGATCCCGCCCGCGCCCTCGACATTCAGATCGATGATCACAAAGTCCGGGTCGATGCTGTCCACCGCCACATCAAGAGTCTTCGCCGTCCCGCGGAGCACCTCGCCGATCTGCGCAAGCTTCGGCGTCGTGCGAACAACATCAACCGTCGTCGCGGACACCGTGAGCACGATCCGTTCCTGCTCCCGTGAGTTCGTGACCACGGTAATCGTCTTGCTCTGCTTGCCCACGCCCTTAGGCTTGAACGTCACACGCACCACACCGCTCTCGCCCGGCATGTATTCCTTCTTGTCGAGCTCGGGCACCGTGCACCCACAACTCGAACGCGTGCGCTCGATACGCAGCATCTCGGTCCCGGTGTTGGTAAAGACGTACTTGCCCGCAAGCTCCTCGCCGAACGCGACCCGTCCGAAATCCAACGCGGCTTCCTCGAACTCCAGCTTCCCGCTACCAAGCGACGCGGGGTCCGCCGTCGCCGCCGGCACGCCCTTCCCGCCGCCCTGCTGGTACTGCTTCCCGCTCGGAGCAGGCTGGCTCGTCTCGCGCGTGTTCGGCGCTTCCTTGTTCTTCCCCTTCTTCTGGTTCGACTTCTGGACCTGCGCCATCGCCGACCCTGTCGCGACCACGGACAGGACCGCCGGGGCAATCATGCACCCGATCGAAACCGCCCCCACAACCAGCGCTCCAAGCCGCTCTCGGTTCCTCTGCGTATGCATCTCGTCAATACTCCTCACGCCTCGTTCATCTCGGCGTTGTCATTTCTCTTGCCCCGCCCTGTTCTACCCCGACGGACCCACGAGATTATTCAATTAGCTCTCGATCAGGTTTCAGGGCTTTCCGGACCCAACACGATAGCACCCACGCCCTCGATTGCATGATTTTCGGCACATCCCCACCCGGGAATCACCCCCACACCCCTCCAAATCGTCAACCCACACGTTTATGCGGCTTCTCCCACCCCCTCAGCACCCCCCAAGCCGGAACAGCACATACGCCACATCGTTGACGTCTACCACGCCGTCGCTGTTCACATCCCGCTCCCCGCCCCCCTCGCCCAGCGCGAACAGCACCGCCGAGATGTCATTCACATCCACAACCCCGTCGCCGTTCGCGTCACCGTCGCACAGAGCAGCGGTATCGATCGAGAACGACGCCGCGAAAGGCAGCCCCGTCCGCGAGCCCATCAGGTTCACCGCCTCGATCCGCCAGTAGTAAAACGACCCATCGTCCAGCACCCCCTCCGCCACCTCGTATGTCACCACCCCGCTCTCGGGCGACACCACAGCCTCGTCCAGAATCGGTGCGAAGAAATCAAAGAACCGATCGATCAAAACCCGGTAAGACGTCGCGCCCTCCGCAGCCCCCCACGACAGCGTCGGCGTCTGCGTGTTCACCACCGCGCCGCCCGTCGGCGCAAGCAGGTCGAACGAATGCGGGATCGTGCCAAATGTCGTGAAGCTTCCTACCGCGGGCGTCGAGCCGGTCGTCCCTACCGCGTTCGAAGATTCGACCCGCCAGTATAACACCGTCCCCGCCGCAAGCCCTCCCGGCGGGGAGAACCCCGGCGTTGTCAACTGCACATCAATCATCGGCACCGCGAACGATGGCGAATCATCCACCCGCAATCGATACGTCTCCGTGTGCGCCGTCGCGTTCCAGTCAAGGCGTATGTCCGTGCGCACCTCCGTCGCCCCGTCGCTCGGCGTGAGCAGCATCGTCGAGCCCGGCTGCGCCGGAGCGGACGTCAAATCCACACTGTCGATAAACCAATCTCCGCCGCTGATTGTCGTCCCTCGAAACCGCAGCCGAACACTATCGTGCTGTGCATCAGCGGTAGGCAGTTCGTGCGAACAGGCAGTAAACACCTGCTCCGCGGCGTCTGTCCCCGCATGCCGCGCAAGCTCGATCCAGCACCCAGAGTTATCGCGGTACTCCACCACCAGCTCGTCATCGAGCCCGGGGATCGCCCCGCCGCCGCCCCGCTGCAGGTCGTAAGCAAGCGAGATGTCCTGCCGTGCCGACAAATCAAGCCGCGCCGAGCGAACCTGCGAGTCGCCCCCGATATGCATCGATTGTGTCCCGCTGGTTTCGTTCACGCCGAGCGTGCTCGATCCCGCCCCGTCCACCCCGCTCCACAGCACACCGTCCAGCGCGGGCGGGCTCACACCGTCGAAATCATCTGAAAAAGGCACCACCGCCGTCCCCGATTCCAGCCCATCCAGACAAGCAGCTCCATCCCGGAACGACACAATCTGCGGCATACTCTCCACCGGGTGAAACCGGTTCGCACCAGTGATCCTCTCGTTCATCGTGTACCCGGTCTCCGCGTCCCCCGCGCACGCGCAGTGGTCCGCCCCCCAGCAATGCCCCAGCTCGTGTGCGCACAGATCCGTCAAGCGCGAGAACACCGGGCGATCCTGCATCACCCCATACCCGAGCCCGCACACTGAAGATACAAACGCCCTGCCCACGACCGTCCCATCGAATTCCTTACCGCTGAACAGCACCGCCGCGTCCCGCACCACACCCCCCTGGTTGTCCTCCCACTCCGTCGAGAACTCCGTCAGCACCGCGCCCGCTTCCGTCGCGTCGTACGGGTCCGTCCCCGCGCCGCCCGTGCGAACAATAATCGTTGATATCTCGTGCCGGATCCCCGTGTCCCGCTCGAACTGCACATTCACCGCATTGATCACCGCCTCGATCCGCGCCACCGTCGAGCCCGCCCATGCACTCTCAAACTCAACATCCGTGTCGCACGCGATCTCCGCGATACACAGCTCCCCGCCGCACCCGCCGCCGCCTCCACCCGCATCGCGCGCGCCATCTCGCCGTTCGCGGATCCCGCCCTCGCATACCCCCGGCTCGACCGCCCGCTCGCTCTCCCGCAGCACACTGTGCAATCCGCCCAATCCGCCATCCGGTTCGATCCAGACCGCCTCGCGCTCATCCCCCAAGTGAACAACCGCGTGCAATCCCTCGGGTGACAACCACCCCGCGACCACACTCCCCTCGACGCCCACCACCCCGCCCCGGTACGTCGTCACCCGTTCGGGCGCAAGCTCGATTATCGAGCCGTCACCCCGCACTTCCAGCACGCGGAACCCATTTGCGCGCACAGAATGTCGGCGTAACTCCAATCGGTACGCCCGCTCCTCGATCACCACGTCAACCCCGAACCCACCCGCACCCTCCATAGGCACCGCGAGCGTCTGCAACGCATCGCGGCGATCCGCACCCGGCGCACCGATGCCGCCGCACACCCACACCACCGCGCTCACCAGTAACCCATGGATCAGCACTGTCGCTCTCTCCTCCAGGACACACCAACACCCTCGAAAACAATCGCGTTCGATTCACTTTCCCCTGTGCGCACCTCTATGCAAGCCTGATGCACAGGATCGGCAAGGATTTCCCCGCGAGTTCTCGGGCCCACCATGCCCCGCTCGCTCAGTTCGCGCACCGAACACGAGGAATTCAGGCCGGAGATGTGGGGAGTGGGGGGGGGAAGCGCGCCCGGGAGGACTCGAACCTCCGACCTGCGGTTTCGGCGATTCCGCTGGTTTCCCAGCGGCCCGGACCATCTCATCACCCTGCTGGTCACAGGGTGCCGGGCGCTCCCTCCATCCACCGTCACGCATGCTGTCCCGTTCTCGCGGAGGCAGACGTGGGGAGGTTGGTGGGTACGGGGGTATTGGTGGGGCACCTCACCCGCTGGTCTCTACACCTTCCATCACCGACCCGAGCGTGTGCTCGGAGCCCCGGTGATGGCTCGGCTCGGGATTACCCGTCTGCTCCCAGCGGAGCAGGTGTGGGCTTCCCCGAGTTCACCCGGTTCGCCTCGGGCCGTTACCGACCCGGGCCCCTCTTTGACGCTGAAGGAAACCGCCGCTCTATCCTGCTGAGCTACGAGCGCGTCTGATTGAATTGTCGCCCCGCTCTCGCGGCAGCGGCGCGAGTATACCCGTCCACCCCGTGGCATCCCGGTCATTGTGAATCCGCAAAAAATAAAAAGGGCCGAAAGCTGATCTGACTCCCGTCTCAGCTTACGACCCTAGGAGGGAAGAAACACGTCACGCAAATACTACCCCGACCCCCACCCGACGCAAGAGGTTTGTATCGATTTTTAGGTCTGTGCCGTTTTTTTTCACCCAATCCTCCCTCACAGACCAAGAACGCCATTGCACTCTAGTTATAGGGCCTAGCCTCTCCAGCCCCCATCGGAACGCGAGCCCCCGTCGCGCACCGATATAAGGTGTACCGCCGCCGACACCGGCTTCCCCCATGAACCACACGACCCCACCCACCCCCAAGGGCGTCCCCGCCCCAAACCGCGCCGCGCCCACCACCCGCAAGCGCGTGCGCCGCCGCCTCCTGCTGATCGCCTGCTCCACCTTCCTGCTCCTCTGGCTCGCCGTCTCGCAGTCCGGCATACTCGCGCGCTTTGTCGTCCCCCTGATCGGCGCCGCGCTGCCCTGCGATGTCATGTGCGGACGCGTCACCATGGACCCGTTCGGCCGCATCACCATCCGCGATGTCAAACTCTCGGTCCCCTCGCTCACCGGCCCCGCCGCGGAGTTCATGACCGCGCCAATCGTCATCGCGAGGCTCGACTGGGGATCGGTCCTCTCCGGCTCCCCCCGGATCGCCTCGATCGAACTGCACTCGCCCGTCACACGAATCTCGGTCGCGCCGGACCAAACGCTCAACGTCGCATCGCTCCGCGGCGGCGGCGCATCCCCCGGACAGATCCCCCAACTCATCCTCACCCGCGCGAAATTCGAGCTGGGCGAGCACGACCCCACCATCGGTACCTACGTCGAGCTGTTCACCCTGCGCGTCGAAGGCGCGATGCGCGCACACTCCACAACCGCGAACCTCTACTCCATCAACCTCTCAGAGATCCTCTCCCAACAAGACCGTGCCCACCGAACACCAACCTCCATCAACGGGTGGTTCAATGTCTCCACCATCGAGGGGTCGATCACGGTGCATGATGTAGACCTCGCTTCCTGGTCAGAGCGCGCCGCACCCCAGGCAGTCCGCGAACTCTGGGAGCAGATGGCGATGCGCGGGCGCATCGAAGACGCCCGCTTCGCGTTCTCGAGCAAGGAACTCCTCGAGGCGACATTCGCCCTGAAAAACGTCGATATGCGCATCCCCCTCCAGCACGAGCCGGAAGCAGGCACCCCGCAGGACGCAACGCCCGAACTCGTCTCTATGACCGGGGTCTCGGGCTCACTCCGCTTCGACCTCGACGGGTTCCAGGGCGATCTCGCCGGGCAGATCGAAGACCTCGCCTGCCACGTCACCATCCGCACCGACGGGCTCACGCTCAACGCTCCGCTTGTGTGCAACATCCGCGCCGCGGATTTCACCGTCGCACAGCACCCCCAACTCATGCCCTTCGCGCCGCCCTATGTCGAACGCATCTTCCGACGCTTCTCGGGCCCGACCGCGGAAGTCTCAGGTGTCGTCCGCGTCGAACGCGGGCCGCCGGTCAACGCCTCGCCCGCGCCGCTCGATGTCTCCGGCGCATTCACCTTCGAGCACGGGCAGGCGAGCTTTGAAAACTTCCCGTATCCGTTCCACAACATGCGCGGCACAATCAACTTCGATGCAGACCGCATCGATATCGTCCACATCTCCGCACGGGGTCCCTCCGGCTCAAGCCTCCTCGCATCGGGCACCATCGCCCCACCGCGCGAGGGCGCCGCGGTCGATCTTGAAATTACTGTCGCCGATATGCCCATCGATGAGGTGTTCTACGAAGCCATGCCCCCGCAGCATGTCCAGGTGCTCAACGCAGTCTTCGACAACGCCGCCTACCGCCGCCTGCTCGACGCCAAGCTGCTGCTGACCGAACAAGACCGCGAGCAACTCGTCGCGCAGCGCCGCGAAACCGACCTCCAGTTCCGCATGCTCCAGCACGATAACCCCGAGAGTTTCGACAGCGCAGACGCGCTCATACTGAGACGAGCCGCGCTCGACGAGCAACTCAAAACCCCCGCCTTCAACCTCGGCGGCAACGCGGCGCTGTTCATCGACGTCATCCGCCCGTTCGGCCCGGGCGAACACTACGAAACCAGCATCGCGGTCCATGTCCAAAACGCCGGCATCATCGCCGAGGCCTTCCCCTACCCCGTCATCGCCGAAGATATCCGGATCCAGATCGATCATTCAACCGCGCTCATCTCCGCACCAAAGCTCATCGGGCCCACCGGCGCAGAAGGATCCTTCGCCGGCACCGTCCTCTACGGTTCAAGCGAGGACGACTACCACCCCTCGCTCGATATCCGTGCAAACAATCTCCGGGTGGACCCGCTCCTGCTCAGTGCGCTGCCGGATTCAGACGACGAACAAACAGACCCCCGCCGGATCATTGCCCGTCTCGGCATCCAGGGCGAGATCGATTGCACCGCCAAGATCCGCCCGAGCGCAGCCGCCGACCGAGACATCGCCTACGACATCAACATCGATCTCGACAACCTCATCGCCCAACCGCCCGGCGCCCCGACCGCGCTCACCGACCTCTCGGGCAAGATCAACATCACCCCCGAGCGCATCGCTCTCACCCGGATGACCGCCGGCTTCGCCGACGCGCTGCTCGCGTTCGATTTCTCCATCGGGTTCGACGCAGACCCAACGATTTCCGGCGCGCTCTCGGCAGACCGCCTCGATCTCGCCGCGCCGATCGAGCATGTCGTCGGCGCGATCGTGCCGAGCCTGCTCGAACCCCTCGCCGAGATCCGCACCCAATACGCCCCGGAAGGCACGCTCGACGCGCTCATCTCCGTCGACGGCTCCTCCCAGAACCTCGACTACTCCATCCGCCTTTCAAGTCTTACCAACACCTCGTTCAACACCTCGATCGGGCGCTCCAGGCTCACCGAAACCTCGGGCGATATCCAGTTCGATGCCCGCGATATCGCATTCGACGACTTCACCGCACAGCTCGAACTCGACGGTGCCCCCGCAGGCTTTATGTCCCTCAACGGCGACTGGCGCACCACGCAGACAACCACAGACGCGCTCCTCACCGCCACGCTCGCCGGCACCACGTTCGACGCCCCCATCATCCGCTCCCTCACAGACAGCGCGGGCCCCGCCGCACAGGAATGGATCACCCGCCACAACCCCCGCGGCATCATGAACGTCCAGGCAGATATCACCTCGAACAACAACCAGATCCAAACCACCAACTCCCGTGTCTCACCCCGCTCGCTCACCATCGATATCGACGAGCACACCCTCGATTTCCCCACCGCCTCGGGGTGGCTCACCCTCGCCGACACCGGCGCACACTTCGAAGACCTCTTCCTCGCCGCCGAGGGGTGGTCCACCACAATCAACGGTTCCATCAAGATCGACCCATCGCCACAAGCGGATCTCCTGATCGACATGGAAACCCGCGGGCTACCCGAGTCGTTGATCGATGTCCTGCCCGTGGCTGTCATCGAAGCGCTCGACGCGATCGAGCTGGAAGTCCAGGGCGTGCTCTCCTTCGATGACGCAACGCTCCACTTCACAGACCAGCAAGGGCAACAGTCCACCCGCTTCAGCGCCGACCTCGCCTACTCCGGCGCATCCATCAACGCCGGGATCAAAATCGACCAGCTCTCCGGCGTCGCGCACCTCGATATCGCGTCAGCGCCAGACGCCGCCGAGAACCGACTCGATGCCGTCATCCATGCAGACACACTCCGCGCCTTCGCCGTCGAGATGACCGACGCCCGCGCCACCGTCTCCCGCGCAGATAAGACTTCCCCCTTCCTCGTGCATGATGTCTCGGCGATAATCCACTCGGGGCTGCTCACCGCCGAAGCGCTGATCAATCCCTCCTCGCCCGATGCCGACGGGCGCTACCGTGTGGATGTCGAGGCGATCGATATCGATCTCGCGTCTCTCCTCGAACAGGTCAACCCCGACGAAACCGGCCCCGAGACCGACCCATCCTCCGGGGAGCGGGGCCACATGGATCTCTCGATCGCGATCGAGGGCACCGCGCACGACCCCGACTCCCGCCGAGGCAGGGGGCTCGCCCGCGTGCAGGGCGGCGATGTCCTGGGTGTCCCCGGCGCGATGCCGCTCATCCGCCTCTCCAACCTCCAACTCCCCTTTGGCGAACCCCTCTCCTTCGCCTATGCAGATTTCTATATCGCGGCCGACGCCGTCCAGATCACCGACATGCAGCTCCTCTCCGAGTCCATCGCCGTCGTCGGCGCGGGCTCGCTCGCCCTCGAAGATATGGCTCTGGACCTCCGTTTCCACTCCCGAGGACGCAACCGTGTCCCCATCGTCTCCGACCTGATCGAGGGCATGCGCGACGAGTTCGTCACCGCCGTCGTCCAGGGCACCCTCCGCGACCCGGAATTTACATACGAGCAGTTCTCCGGGACAAGGAAGATGCTCGACGCTATCTTCTCTTCCCGCCCATCGAACCCAAGAACAGTACAAGCAGAAGACAACAACCAACCATGAACGATCTCAACAACCACACCCGTCTCCCCGATCCCCCCGAGCCCCGCGCCATCGACGCACCCGAGTTCCACAACCGCGTGGACGACATGATCGCAGAGTGCGGCGGCAACCCCGACTCGTACGACGGCTCGCTCATCCGCGATCAGATACTCAACGCCCTCAAGCTCATCACCGACAAACGAGGCACGGGCGAACTCAAGCTCCTCACCACAACCCTCAAAGAACTCCGCTACGCCTACAACGTCTTCGCACGACACGAAGACTCCCACAAAATCTCCATCTTCGGCTCCGCCCGAACCCAGCCCGGGCACCCCGACTACGAGAGCGCCCGCAAGTTCTCCAAGCTCATGGCAGAAGCCGGGTGGGCAGTCATCACCGGCGCGGGCGACGGCATCATGAAAGCCGGGCACGAAGGCCCGGGCCGCGACGCATCCTTCGGGCTCGCCATCCGCCTCCCCTTCGAAACAACCGCCAACGAATTCATCAAGGGCGACTCCAAGCTCATCAACTTCCGCTACTTCTTCACACGCAAACTCATCTTCGTCTCCCAGTCCGAAGCCGTCGCTTGCTACCCGGGCGGGTTCGGCACCCAGGACGAAGCCTTCGAAGCCCTCACCCTCACCCAGACCGGCAAGGGTGCGCTGCTCCCGATCCTCATGCTCGAAGGCAAAGGCGGCGACTACTGGAAGCACTGGGACAAATACGTCCGCAAAAGCCTGCTCGAACGCGGCATGATCTCCGAAGAAGATCTGAACCTCTACTGCCTCCCCGAGTCTGAAGAAGAAGCAGTCGAACACGTCGTCCGCTTCTACCGCAACTACCACTCCTCCCGCTACGTCCGCAACGACTTCATCATCCGCATCAAGCACAAACTCACCGACGAGCAGATGGACCAGATCAACTCCGAGTTCTCCGGGCTGGTCAAGGAAGGATCGATCGTCCAGCGCGGTGCGTACGACGAAGAGAAAAAACACCGCGATCTCACCCGCATCACATTCACCCACACCCGCTACCACATCGCCCGCCTGCGCATGCTCATCGACCGGATCAACGAGTTCGCGCCCGCCCCATCACCCGCCGCACCATGACCCCATCCGCAAAGCTCCTCCACCTCTCGCTCGCAGCGGCCCTCTGCTCCGCCGTCGCATGTTCCTCCCAATCCTCGCGCATCACAAAGCCGAGCGACCCCGAAGACCGCCGCATCACCACCGCCCGCACCGCGCCCATCCCCCGCGCAGCGCCGGGACCGATCGTCTCTGGTGAAGCCATCGGTATCGAGGTCCACTGGTGGATCGCTGACAACGCCCGCGCCGAAATCCCCCGCGCGCTCGAGCCATACATCGACGACCCCGAGCCCATCCCCGCCGACCTCCGCGCAAGGTGGAACGCCGCCGGGCTCCGCATCGTCCGCATCCCCCTCGCCGATCTCCCCGCCATCGAGCGCGCCGCGACCCCCCTCTCAGAACGCAACCGCACCTGGCACCACGCCGCCGGCATCTGGGTCGAGTTTTTCCGCGCAAAGCACGCGGCAACAAACTCCGGCGCATTCAAGATCAACCGCCGCCACTACAAAGGCCCGCCCGGCGTCCTCCGCTTCATCGGGCGCACATCCATCGTCCCCACCAACCAGCGCACCGCCGCAATCCGACTCGAACTCGCCGCCCAGGTCCACCGCAACCCGACCGCCGCCGACGATGTCTTCCGCCTCCCCACCGCGATCACCCCGCTCCAGCAGGGCAGGGTCTTCGACCACCTCACCCTCCGCGCCGATCTCCTGCCCGGCTTCGCGTATGTCATCACTTCCGAAACGCCCGGCGTCTCCTGGCGCGACGAGCCACCAACAGAAGATGACACCGACCCGCGCGACCTACAACCAGATCCACCCGCGCCCTCCCCCTCCGCATCCTTCGGCCCCGCCGCCCGCGCGATCCCCTCGCTCGGGCAAGCGTTGCTCGCCGTTCCCCCCGCGTCCCGATCTGGATCGCTCAACAAACCAGCCCAACCCACCGGGCGCATCCTCCTCGTCCTCATCCCCCGCGCGCCGGAAAACTATTCATTGCTGCGCTAACCCGGTCGCCCTCCGGTCTTCCTCAGACAAGCCGGGTGCCGTGGTACAGGCGCAGCCTGAACCACGATCAGGCGAATTCCCGCTGGCTGGGTGCCACGCTTTGGCCCGGAGGGCAAAGCGTGATGTTGTGATGCAATTCTGGATGGCATGCCCACGCGCAGAGTGGGCATGTGGCTTCCCGTGCCACTGATCCGCCGCGGCGGATCAGTGTGAGTTCTCCAACGATCCCTTCCTCACAAAAACGTCAAGCGCAGCGTGACACGAAAACTACTTCCTCCAACGCCCGCACCCTCCTCGTCCCCCGCGCCAAGCCCGAATTCTCGCTCCTCGGGAACCGCTGAGCCCCGCTCGGCGCATAATAAAGCATGATGCCCCACAAAATGATCCCCATCGTTTTCGCGCTCGTGCTCCTCGCCCCGCTTGCCGCGCCCGCCGACGCCGCTCAGGGCTACACCGAAATCCTCCGCCAGATCGTCCTGGAGCAACACGGTCCAGAAGCCGTTGAACTTATCGAGCGACTCGATGCCGTAGAACTACAACTCCCCGATCGAGAGCTGCCCAACACGGAGCCCGGCGGAACGCATTACCCGCTCTATCTCGGGCGTGATGTTATGTGTTTCATTTCTCGCGATTGGCATCCGTACGAATTGATCGCCTCTGCAAAGCACAATGAAGTCCAGTTCTACCGCTCGCTCGAACCGATGGATAACTCGGATGCCCGCCGCGAATGGCTCTGGGTGAAGCTAATCGGTGAAGGAAAATCCAGTTTCGGGTATGGCATGAACCAAAAACTCATCGGCGCGTTCGCTCGTCGCATTGACCCGGACAGCAAGGACGTAGATCTGGCGCGCGCTCTCTTTGAAATGTTCAGACACGATTTCTGGGCATCGGAATCCGAACAGATGCGCAGCTACGAACGCGCGACCCTCTCTACGCTGGAGTCCGCTGGCTCGAACGCCGCCGCAGCATGGACCGTCTACTACATCTCGCTCAAGCTCGACAAATTTATCTCAGACGAAAACGCCGCGCTCATCCGCCCACCCGCAGGGGTTCCGCTCGCCGTGCGTTACCAGTTCCCCACAGGTGAAATCTTCCTCCAATGCGGCGGTTCGATGCAGATCGATAAAGACACCAAGCTCTACCAGCACGGCTACAGCGGCGTCATCTACGATGCCGGGGGCGAAGTCCTGTCATTCTTGAGCCTCCAACTCCTCGCCACACCCGAGAAAGCTCGCGAATCGCTCATGAACACACTCGCAGAACTGCGTTTCTCCGATCCAAAGGAGTTGCAAGCTTCGCTGCCCACCGGCACGTGCACCGATCCAAACTGATTTCAGCCTGCTCGTCATCAATGCTTCCTCACAAAAACGTCACGCGCAGCGTGACATAAAAAAAGCATTCTTAATGGGATGCGGCGGAGGGGGGGCTCTCGCATTGCGAATGAATCATTTACTTGTACGCCGTCACGATCTCCGCGCCGGGGTAGTAGTGCCGCAGGATTCGGTGCGTTGTCCACCCCTTCTTCGCCAGCCCCTGCGCGCCGAACTGGCACATCCC
>JAJDDG010000057.1 GCA_029260435.1 Phycisphaerales bacterium
GCGCCGGCGCGGGCGCCGGTTGATTCGCCCGACATGACCAAGCGGGACTTGAGGCCGACGACCGCGCGATCGAACTCCGATTGGGTGACTTTTCCTTCGGGCGTGTTGATGCGCTCGAGCTGCTCGGTGAGAACATCGAGCGATTCCTGGGCGCGCTCGGGGGTGGTGCCGACGTAGGCGGTTGCGCGGCCGTACTTGGCGGAGCCGGCGTAGGAGGCGTAGACGGAGTAGCAGAGCGAGCGTTTCTCGCGGACCTCTGTGAAGAGACGGCAGGACATGCCGCCCGAGAGGATTGCGGTGGTGACGCGTTCGAGCCAGCAGTCTTCGTCTTGCTCGGCGGGGGCGTCGTGGGCGAGGGCGATGTGGACCTGGTTGGTTTCGTCTTGCTCGTGGTGGTAGCCGCGGGAGGTTGCGGAGGTATCCCACGTGACTTCCTGTGCGCTGCCGGTCCAATTGCTGGTTAACGATTCGAGTTGTTTGGCGATTGCTTCGGAGTCGACATTGCCGGCGACGGCGAGGATGGAGCCCGTGGGGAGAGCGGTTTTTTGCCAATGGGCTTTGATGTCGTCGAGGGAGGTGTTTGTGAGGCCTTCGATGGAGCCCAGCGCGGAGCGGTTGATGGGGGATGGGGCGTGGTTCGCTCGGAGGTTGAGCATGACGCGGTCCTGGGGATCATCCTGGAGGGAGTGGACTGCCTGGAGGCAGAGTTCGCGGGATGGATCGAAGGAACCGGGGTCGAAACGGGGGTTGAGCGCCATATCCGTCAATAAAGGGAGGGCCTCGGGGAGGCGGGCGGCGAGGGTGATAAGCGAGATGGAGTGGTGGAAGGTTTCGACGGAGGCGCCGCGGGAGGCACCGAGGTTGTCGAATGCATCTGCCTGTTGGCGGGCGTCTAAAGAGGAAGAGCCTCTGAGGAGGAGTTCGGCGGTGATGGCTGAGATGCCGAGCTTTGATTCGGGGTCGCGGGCTGATCCGGCGGGGATGAGCCAGGTGATTGCGGCGGAGCCGACGCCCGGGATTGGTTCGGCGAGGAGTGTGAGGTTGTTTGGGAGTGCGATGGTGGTGATGGGCATGGTGTTAAGGATAGAGGGACGGGGGGTTATCGGTGTGGAATGTTCGGCACGGATGGCGCGAGCGGTGCGGATTTGTTGGTGTGGGACGTGTTGCGCGGGATATAGGGCGTGATAGAGCCGTTTTGAGAGGTGTACGCACTGGCGGGTGGTGTGATGAGAGGGTGTGTCTTTGCGCTTTGTGATTGCCATTTTGACTGGTGTGATGGCGGCGGGGATCGCTGGCGGGTACCTGTGGAGCAGGGATTCGCGGGACGATCTGGATGCGAGCGTGATGCGGGCGCGCGGCGCGACGGACGCGATCGAGCGGGAGATCCGTATCCGGGCTGCGACGGGAGGTGTTGGGTTGAACGGTCGCGGTTGGCCGACGACGGTTGATGTTGCGTGGTGGGATGGTCGGCCGCCCCAGAACCCCCTTGTGCCGGGGGATCGGGCGTGGTTGGAGATTGCGAGGGAATCGGAAAATGAATTGTTGCATCCGCCTGTGCGCCAGTCGGTGCGTCGGGCGCATGCGGCGTTCTGGTACAACCCGGCGAAGGGTGTTGTGCGTGCGCGTGTTGGGCCTGCGGTGAGCGATCGCATTGCGATTGAGGTGTACAACCGGGTGAACGGGACGAGCGTGACGGAGTTGTTCGATACGCTCTGGGAGGCTGGAAACGGCGATTTAGGGCGTATCGAGGGTGAAGACGGGGATGCATCTGAAGGTGCAACAGTTGAGAACAGCGAGGAGGGCGCGGGTGAGGATGCGGGGCGCGCGAGTGGGGTGCGTGTGACGCGCGGTGACGACGAGCGCGGGTCGTAAGCAAACGGAGCGCGGGGGCGCGGTTGCGATAGTGGATGGTGGTGTGGATCTAAGTTGTTGTTGAGTGGAGCCCTTGACCTTTTAATCCCGATAGGTTTACAGTCATGTTGTGTAGCAGCCGCATGTATGTGGTGCTGCGTTGTTGATTCACTATTCCTCCAGCTCCGACAATTGAGGAGGTCAGACAATGGCTAAGAAGAAACGTGCCACGCGTAAGAAGGCCGCTCGCAAGAAGGCAACGCGTAAGAAGGCAACCCGGAAGAAGGCGACACGTAAGAAGGCAACACGCCGGAAGACAACTCGCAAGAAGGCGACCCGCAAGAAGACGAAGAAGAAGGCTACTCGCAAGAAGGCGACCCGTAAGAAGGCTCGTCGTCGTCGCAAATGATTCTTCGTTGAGCGTGCTCGTGATCGGTGGGCCTTGAGGGTTTAACGACACGAGGCACGACACCATGACACAGGCGGGGCCTGCCATTGCTGGCGGGTCCCGTTTTTATTTTTGCTTGTATTTTTGGGGTTTAGGCGGCTTTGTCGGCGGAGATATCGCGGACGGCGTGCGGGGCGTCCGGATTCTCGGTCCAGTCGTCGACGTTCTGCAGATTCAGGTCTGAGGGTTGGGTCTTGCGGTAGCCGAGAAGCCTGACGACCTCGAGGACGTCGGTCCAGGTGGGGAAGGTTTTATTGTTGACGCGTTTGAAGGTGTCGATGGCGATGAGGAAGAGCATCTGCTCGGGTGACATCTCGCCCTCTTCGGCGGAGCGGGCGAAGTCGGTGCGGCGGCGGCCGGGCCCGCGGCGGCGTTCGAGCCCGGTGGAAGATGCGGGCTCGAGGTCGCGTCGATCGATACCTGAGCGGCGATCGACAATATCGCCTGGGCGGGAATCCTGATTGTCGTTGTCTTGTTTGCTCATCGCCTGCTCCCGGTGGGCGCTGAACGGGCGAGCGCGGGGCGAACGCGACGGTCAGCTACTCTTCGTCTTCGTCATCATCGACGTCGTCGTAGAGATCGTCTTGGCTCTCGGTATCCGAGGTGTCGTCGTCAGCGGCGTCATCCTCATAATCGTCATCATCCTCATAATCATCATCCTCCCAGGTGAAGGCGTCTTCGTCTTTGTCGGCGGCGAGTGGAGCGGTGTGGAGGAACTCGGTGGAGGCGAACTCGGCGGGGGGTGTTGCGGTACGGATTGGGTCTTCGAGCAACATATTGTCCAACTCCTGAAATATTTTGTTGTCGCACGGTCGCGTTGGCAGTCCGGGCACCCCCCGAGCGGAGTGGATCGCGGGAACGCGGTGGGACAACGCGGGTACACTACTGAGCATCGGGTGTGTGTCAATCATGTGGTTTTGGTTATTCGTGGCGATCATTTTGGTTCGGGGTGGTATTTCGGGGTGTGTGCGTAAGTGAGAGGCCCGGCTTTGGCAGCAAACGGACAGAGCGATCGGTTGTTTCCAGTGGCGGGGGTGCTGGCGTATGCGCTGCCGGGGCTTGGGTATGCGTATCTGGGAGAGGTCCGGCGGGGCGTGCTGGTGGCGATCGGGGTTCTGGGTCTGACACTCGGCGGGTTGTTGGTCGGCGGTCTCGATGTGGTCGACCGGCAGGAGGACAAGTGGTGGTTCGTCTTGCAGGCGGGGATCGGCCCGGTCGCCTGGGGCGTTGATGCGTATCACCAGCAGGACAAGGGTTTGTCCGAGCCTCGGATCACGAGGTCGCTCGGTCGGGTAAACGAGGTTGGTTCGCTGTACATCGCGATGGCGGGGATGCTGAACGCGATTGTTGTGATCGACTGCGCCTGGCGGAGTTCGGGGCGGTCGGAACGGCGGGGGTCGAGACGGTGACATTGGAGTTGGCACATTGGGACTGATGCTTGCGTACACGGTGTTCTTCGATCCGCTGGATGTGCACGCGGTGTGGTGGGTGTCTGTCGTTCCGTTGGCGCTGGGGATCTCGATCGCGTACAAAGCGGCGCGGGTGAAGACATTTGAAGCGTTTTGGCGGAACGTGGTGATGATGATGGTGCAGATCCTGTTGGCGCTGATCGGTCTTGCGGGCGCGTCGTATGTCTTGCTCGAGGTTGTCGTACCTATGGTGGGTTAGAGGTACGAGGTGATACTCGCCTTGTAGGGGTGGTCGAGATTGACAACGAGGTAGCGGAGTGCGTCGATGGCGTGGTCTGGTCCGTCTTTGGCGGGGGTTGTCGCGAGGGGTTGGTTGCGTGGGTAGTGGTAGCGTTCGAGTGCGGCGATGAGATCGGCGCAGCGCGGGTGGATGGTGAGGCGGGGCGGGCCAGACGCGGGGTCGAGCCTTGCGCGGAGGGCGCTGATGCCCATGTTGATGGACGATGGTCGGGAGCGGACGGTGAGCCCTCGTTGTGCGAGGAGCGCGACGGCGCTGATGCCGGTTTGGTCGTTGCGCTGTCGGCCCGCGGGGTCTACCGCGATCCACTCGGGGTTTGGGTAGGGCGAATCGAGGATGGCGTCGGCGTGGCGGTCGAGGATGGTTTCGGTTGCGCTATACATATCCACGATGTGGAGGGTGTCGTCCGGGGTGAGGCATGCGAAGAGAACGACGGTGGGTGCGCGGAAGCCGAAATCCATGCCGGCGAGGTGTGTTGCATCTTTGGGTGGATCGGTGTGGACAACATGGCGGGCACGCGAGAACTCGGGGAAGACGGCGTCTACGAGGGTTGGCTCGTCGCAGAGCATCTCGGATTGCCAGGCGCGTTTCGATGCGCGGGACTTGATGGCGATGGCGTCGTCTATTTCGATGTGCCCTTGCGCGCGTTTGGCCCGGCGGTTGCATTCCGGGAGGAGGGGGCAGGGTTCGCATGGTCTTGATTCGGGGCAATGCGCGAGTGTGTCGATGGTTGTCCAGCGGAAGAGGCGTGTGGGCGGGGATGGCGCGTCTTTGTGTGCGCGGATGAGTTTGTCCATGACAGCGCCGGGCTGGTGCCATGTGGAGATCGCTTCGATGCCGGCGCGGACGTTGATCTCGCCGCAGCGTTTGGAGCGGGTGACGAACTGCGCGGCTTCCCAGATCTCGGGGTCGAAGAGATCTACTTCGTCGCAGCGGAGGCGCTGGGGGCGCGAGCCCCGGACGGAGGTCTGTGACTGTGTGAGGAGTTCGACGACGGAGCCGGTTTTGAGGAGTGTGCGTCGCTGGGTGGGTGGGGATTCGAGGCATTCGGCGAGGTCGGGTCTGTCGAAGAATGTGCGGAGGTGTGCGTGGAGGCGCTGGGCTTGTTCGAGCGAACCGGCGAGGACTTTGATTTCTATGCTTGGTTTGAACAGGAGATCGAGGGCGGTGGCGAGTGCGGCGTAGAAGGTTTTGCCCGAGCCGCGGGAGGCCCAGACGATGCAGTCGCGCGGTGTGTGGTGTGTGGGGGGCGTCTCGAAGAATGCGTGGGTGATGTAATCGAATGGGGCGGTGGAGTTCGGGAGGAGGGGCTTGCGGGGGACGTGGATCGCGAACAGGGTGTTGATCAGGGCGTGGAGCTGGTCGGGGTTGGCGGGCGCGCAGCGGTGGAGTAGGAGCCGCTCTCTGGCGGAGAGGAGGATGGGTTGGCGGTGTTGTGGGGTGGGGATCAATTGTCGGTTGGCTCGATGGGTTGGGTGAGTTTTTCGGAGAGCGCGCTGATGAGTGCTTCGTCGTCCTGGACGGCGTGTGATTGAGCGGGGTGTGAGAGGGGGGTGTTGGGGGGTGCGTGGGGCGGGGCGAGTTTGATGAGGTCGACGCAGGCTTTGCGCGCGGTTTCTGGCGCGGCGTTGTCGAGGGCGAGTTTGAGCAGGGCGTGGGCTGCGTGTGCGCTGGCGCGGGAGAGGGCGAGTTGTGCTGCGCGGGCGTAGATCGCGGCGTGGCGCTCGAACCGCTTGCGGGCGGTGTCGGACGCGCACCAGCGCAGGAGCGTTGCGGGGGAGATGGATTGCTCCTCGGCGAGGTCTGTGAGGTTTATAGATTGGTCGGCGAGGGACGCGATCAGGTCGTCCGGGTCTTTCGGTGTGCGGCGCTTGTGCTGGTTGATCATTGGAGGGGGGAGGTCAGTTCGAGCGAGATGAGCAGCGCGGTGACGCGGTCTTCGTGGAGCGAACTGAGCCGGCGGAGGACGGCTGCGCGCTGGGCGGCGGTGAGGAAGAAGGTGAGCGGGAAGGGGAGTTCGGATGTCGGGATCGATGGTGCGGGGAGGTTCGGTTGAGCGTTTGGAGATTCGAGGTTGTTGGTGTTGTCCGAGACGGTTTGTTCTTCGTTCATGTCTGGCTCCTAGGGATTTGTGAATCAGGATGTTTGTGTGTACGCGTATGCAACTGGGGAAGCGATGAGCGCGCGGCAGGCGCGGTGGAATCGGTCTGTTGCGGGGGCGTCGGCGTATCTGTGTGTGGCGCGGGAAGACCTTGCCCAGCGTTGGGTTTCGCGGTCGATAAATGGCGCGGCGTCTTTGGCGCGGGAGCCTGCGGCGGTTGGTGTCGCGAGGCGCCAGTGGGCGATGTTCGCGTGATGGAGTGCGTCGAGCAAGCGGGCGTCGCGCCTGGAGGGGGTGAGGATGTATTCGGTCATGCCGGCGGCTTTGAAGAAAGGGCAGACGAGTCCCATCGCGGCGACGGATTCGGTGCAGGGGGTGAGGGGGTTATCGAGGTAAGCGCGGACGAGGCGGGAGGCGATGGAGAGCCCGCGGTAGCGCGGGTCCACGATGACGCGGGAGATGCAGCGGAGTTCGCGGTTGAGGCGTGCGGTGTCGCGCGGTTTTTGGGTTCGCATGTCGTAGCGGCCGGGCCAGGCGATGGTGCGCCACGCGGCGTTGAGTGTTGGCATGGAGACAACGAGCACGGCGGCGAGGGTGTTGGACTTTGGATCGGTTGCGCGGAGCACGCGGACGATGGTCGCGGGCTTTGCGGCGCGGTAGTGGTAGCGGGCGAGGGCGTTGTACTCGTCTGTGGTTGCTGGCTCGATTGTGATCGGGAAGACGGGGAGTGCGCGGCGGGGGTGTGTTCGGATGGAGAGGGGTTCGACGGCGCTGGTTGTGATTGTGGTGCGCGGCGCGAGATGGCGGGCGATATCGGTGCGGGGTGTGGCGAGGACGAGGTGGGCTGCGGGGTTGTTGCGAGCCCAGCGCGCGATGCAGCGGGAGAGGGTGCGGGCGGAGGTGGGGTCGAGGGTGGAAGCGAATTCGTCGATGATGACGATGGCGGGCTGGGTGGTGCGTGTTGTCGGGAGCTTTGCGAGGGTGAGCGCGAGGCGGAGGCGGGCGCGCTGCCCTTCGGAGAGTTCTGCTGGGCGGTGGGTGAAGGCACCGACATCGGCGAGCCCGGCTGCGGAGAGTGTGCGGAGCGCCTGGATGAGCGGTTGGTTGAGCAGATCGACACACGGCTTGGCGGGGAGCGGGTCGGTGGGTGGGTGGATTGTTGGGATCGATTCGCTGCGTGCGGCGCGGGCGATGTCTCGGAGGAGGGTAGATTTGCCGGACCCGCTTGGGCCTACGACAAGCGTGATAGATGCGGGAGGGGTACCGAGTTGGAACTTTGTAGGTGAAGGGGGAGATGGCGCTGCGTCATCGAGTGTGATTGCGAAGAGTGCTGCGGCTCCGCAGGCGCGGCGTGTTGGCATGGGCGCGGTGTGAGCGGTGCGGTTGATTGTGAGTGTGTTGGTGTGCATGGGTTATGCGTTGGAGTCGTGCAGCGCGTTGATGACGTCCATCTGTCGGCGGACGACGTGCAGCGAGATTCGGAGGTGTTTGGCTGCGGCGCGGAGCGGGCGGCCCTGGAGGATGCAGGCGGTGGCGACACGGCGGCGGGTGGGCGGCCAATCGTCGCGGTTGGCGAGGGTGTAGTTGAAGCGGGAGGAGAGGAGGCGCTCGACGTTGCGGCGGACTTGTCTTCGGAGTGCGCGGGGTGAGATGTTGCGGAGTGTGGCGACCTCTTTGACGCTCAAGCCCTCGGCGTAGATCGCACGGATGGTTGATCGATCGTCGGGGAGTGCGTGGCGGGCGGCGTTGATGATTGTTTCGGCGATGTCTCGTGATCGACGGCGGCGGAGATCGGCGGCGTAAGCGGGGTCGATGCAGGCGGTCGTCGTCGCGATCATGGGTATCTCCTCGAATTTGTGGAAAATGGTTGAGAAAAGGCACGGGATTGTGTTTACTATTTGGTAAACTTTATGGCGGCTGTTTTATCATTAGTATTTCTATTTGCAAGGGGTCTGTATGGTATATCCCGAAGAAAGCGCACAAGGCGGGACTATGCAGCCGGTAAGCACATTAATTCGCGCACGGCGGAAGGAGGTTGGGCTGACGTTGGATCAGCTTGCGCGCTCGGTGGAGTGCACGAAGGGGTATTTGTCAACGATCGAGAACGAACGGCGTGCGCGCCCGCCTTCGCGTGCGCTGCTGGAGAAGTTGGAGCGCGCGTTGCGGATGGAGCCGGGTCGTTTGGTGCGTGCGGGTATTTGGCAATCGACGCCGGTGGATGTTCGCAGGCAGGTGCTTGATTTGGAGACGGATCGGCATGTTGCGCGTCGTCTTGCGGATCTGCTGCGGCTTGAGGGGATCGACAAGCTGCATCGTTCCGGTGAATTGAAGCGGCTGGTGAACCGTTTGGCACCGGATCAGACGGGTGAGGGCGAGGAGTTGGCGAGTGTCGCGTTGCCGGTGCAGGTGCCTGTGATCAATAAGGTTGCGGCGGGGTATCCGCGGGAGTTCACGGATCTTGGGTACCCACCGAAGATCGCGGACGATTATGTGTCGGTGCCTGACGTGCGCGATCCGGACGCTTTTGCGGCGCGTGTGGTGGGCGATTCGATGGAGCCGGTGTACCAGGAGGGGGACATCGTGGTGTTCTCGCCGATGTCGGAGACGCCCGAGGGGTCTGATTGTTTTATCAGGCTTGAGCGGGACGACGAGACGACATTCAAGCGGGTGTACTTCTCGAAGGAGGGGGAGGATCGCGAGGTGATCCGGATGCAGCCTTTGAACAGTGCGTACGAGGCGCGGGTGGTGGAGCGGGAGGAGGTGGCGGGGCTGTATGCGGCGGTGTACGTGGTGCGGGCGGTGGGTGGCGGGGTGTGAATCCGGGGGGGATGGGCTCCCTGTAAATGGGGGTTTGGGAGATGTCTGGAACCGGAGGGCATGGTGGGGAGTAGGGATAGAGTGGGTCGGGCGGCGAGGGCGAGCGGTTGCCCGGGCAGCGGTGAGGCGATAGCGTGTCTGGACGATCCGGCGGCACGGATCCGACGTATTGGTGGGACAACTGGAAAGATGGCGTGCCTGGCGTGGTGGGCGCGGGCAGCTTTCGAAACTGCGCTTGAGCGGAGTGACGAGTCATGATGGCGAAGATGTTTTACAGCCTCGACGAGGCGGCGGCGAAACTCGGCAAGAGCGAAGACGCGGTGCGCGACATGGCGTCGCGCGGAGAGATCGATGAGTTCCGCGACGGGGACAAGCTCATCTTCAAGGTTGAGCAGATCGATCTGCTCGCGGGTGATGATGATCACGACACGGGCGATATGAGCAGCATGATCCCGCTGGCGGACACGGGGATGCAGAGCGCCATGGCGATCGACCTGACAGACTCGGGGTTCGGGAGCGGGAGCGCGATTTCGGAGGCGGACACAGGAGGCGGAACGGGGCTTGGGATGGAAGAGAGTTCGATGCTCTCGCTCGACGAATCTCTTGGCGCGGGTTCGGCGTTGAGCATGGGAAGTTCCGGGATGGGCGGGCTTGATACGGGTGAGCAGACCGGGATCAGTGTGTTCGACGCGGATGATCTTGATGAAGCGGATCCGTCGGCGGTGACACAGGTTTCGGATGGCGGTGGGATGGATGCGATTACTCTGGACTCGATGGGGTCGGGCTCCGGTCTTATGGACCTGACGCAGGAAGCGGACGATACGTCGCTCGGTGCGGAGGGATTGCTCGATGACATCTTCGCGGGAGATGACACCGGGTCGGGCGGGATCGGCGGCTCGGGGGAGACGGCTTCTGCGGAGGACACCGGGCTCTTTGAGGGCGGTGGTGATATGGGTGCGGACCTCGGCGGCGACGAGGGTGGTGCGGGCGCGGGCGGAGCGATGGTCGCGGTTGCGGCGGAGCCTTATGACAGCCGGGGCAGCGGGTTGAGCGGCGGTTTTGCGCTTGGTGCGGTGGTTTCGATGCTTGCGGCGATCGCGCTGGGGATTATGACGGTGATCGGCACGCCGGTGGAGATCCCGTTTGTCGGGACGCAGATCGTCATGCTGGTCGGCGCGATGGCGGGGATCACGGTGCTGTTCGGGATTATCGGTTTCCTTGTCGCGGGCAAGGGCAAGTAAGGACGGGGCTATGTCTACTCGCCCTGGGCGAGCATGGACATGAATGCCTGCAGGCCGTCCGCGTCGGGCGAGACCATTGCCTGGCCTAGCTTATCGAGCATTGAAATGAACCCGAGCATGTCGTCGAGGCGGTTGTTGTGCGCGGTGATTGCAGCGTTCTTTGACGGCGCTTTGATGGTGATATCTCTGATCTCGTAGAGCGAAGCGATGACCGGGTCGAGCTCGCGTTTTTTGCGTTCGCGCGCGATAGTCTGGAACATCGTGGGGACGTTTTTCTCGGCTTCGAAGTATTCTTTGCGGTCGCCGCGCTTGTGGACTTTGGTGATGATGCCCCAGTCGAGCAGGGCGCGGAGGGACATGGATGCGTTGCCTCTGGAGATCTCGAGGCGGTCCATGACATCGTCGGTGCAGAGGGGTTCGGCGACGATAAAGAGCAGGGCGTGGATCTCGGCGATGGTGCGGGAGATCCCCCAGGCGCTGCCCATCTGTCCCCATGTTGCAACGAAGCGGTCTTGCGCTTCGCGGAGCTTCGGGTCTGCGGGTGGATGCGTTGGTGGTTCGCTCATTGGTGTTGCTGAGGGAACGATACGGGTGCGGCGGGCTGGGGTCCAACCGGGGCGTTATTGCCAGAGGGTGTCGGTACATGCTGCGAGGGCGAAGACGATCGCGGCGATGCCGTTGAGCGTGAAGAATGCCATGGGGAGCCCGGCGAGGCCTCGGCGTGTAAGGATGACGTGCTCGCAGATGATGAGCAGCGCGACGACGGATACGGCGGTGAGTGTGATGGAGCCGAGGGTTGGGGCGGCGTACCAGGATGCGAATAGGCAGAGGATTGCAAGGGCATGGAATGCGCGAGCGATCCAGAGTGCTCGCGTGAAGCCGAATCGGGAGGGGATGGAGTGGAGGTTTGAGGTGCGGTCGTAGTCGAGGTCTTGGAGTGCGTAGGCGATGTCGAAGCCGGCGACCCAGAACATCACGAAGGCTGCGAGGAGGTAGATGGATTGAGTGGTTAGATCGGTGAGCGGGGCGAAGGCGGCAACGGGGTTGATGGCGATGAGTGTCGCGATGGGAGAGAGGGCAAGCGCTGAGCCCAGGAAGAGGTGGGCGAGGAATGTGAAGCGTTTGGTGAATGAGTAGAGCGCGATCCAGGCGAGGACGGGGATTGAGAGGAGCGGCGGGAGCGGGTTGTTGAAGAGGGAGAAGAAGAGCGATGCGCACGCGATGAACCCGATCGCGCAGGCGATCGCGAGTACGAGCCCGAACTTGATGGGGACGGCGCCGGATGCGAAGGCGCGGCGGGCGGTTCTGGGGTTTGCGGCGTCGATAGCATGGTCGGCGAGGCGATTGATGAGCATTGCCCAGGTACGAGCGAGAACCATGCAAACAACGATCAGGGTGAGCTGGATTGAAAAAGAAGGCCAATCGATGGAGAGAGATGCGGGTTGCCTTGGCGCGGCGAGGAAAGCGGCGGTGATGGCGAAGGGGAGCGCAAAGACGGAGTGGGCGAGCTTGATGTCGGCGAGG
>JAJDDG010000058.1 GCA_029260435.1 Phycisphaerales bacterium
TCCTCGCGATCACCGCCACACCCACCACCGCCGGCGTGCGCGTCCGCTTCAACAACTCCGCGATCAGAAACCTTGCGATCGGCTTCCCGCCGCGCATCATCGACCGCGAAGCCGTCGAGTTCGCCATCTCGCAGACCAACAGCTTCATCGCAGAGCAGGCAATCGAAGCGCTCGAAGACATCACCGGCCGCACCGACCAGACCATCGCCAAAATCCAGGAGATGAACGCCGCCGGCATGCCCGTCAAACTCATCCGCAAACTCGTCAAGCTCGACCGCCGCATGATCAAAGCTCGCGCCAATCAATTCTCCATCGACTCCGCCGGCACCGCGGGCAAAGGCGTCGCCGCCGTCCGTATCGCGGGCGGCACAGGCGAAGACGAATGGGACATCCGCTGGGCCAACATCCACGCCCAGCAAGGCATCTACGCCGCCGCAAAAGACGCCGACAGAGCAATCAAAATCACCCTCCGCCTCGCAAAACGCGGCGAACTCCCCCCGCCCCTCGGCGCGACTGATAGCGACCCCACGCCCGGCGCCGCCCCCGGCTTCCAGAATTGGTAAGCACCACCGCACCACCGCTGGGTGCCACGCCTTGACCCGGAGGGCAAGGCGTGTCTTCCTCCCGTGCCACTGACCGGTCTTCCAGTCAGTGCCGGGTGCCATGCTACACGCGCTTCGCGTGAAGCATGTCTTCTCTAGGTGCCACACCTTGACCCGGAGACCAACGCGTGTACTCCATCATCCCCGTGCCACTGACCGGTCTTCCGGTCAGTGCTCTCCCCTCTTCCTCATCTCTGGGTGCCATGCTCACGCTTCTTAGCGCGAGCATGTCTTCGCCCGTCTCACCCCGCCCGTATGCAATCATCCGTAATCAGCCCCGCCGCCGCCGCATCCGCAATACACCCCGGCACACCAGGCCCCTGCACCCTCTCCCCCTTGTCCTCCCGCGCCGCCACTGTCATGTTCAACTCAAGAATCTGCGCAAGCAGATCCTGCTCCGCGTCAAACCCATAAGCATCCATCACCGCCGCATCCAGCGCAGCGTGCGCATCCTCCAGCGGATTCTTCCCCGGCAATTCAAGCGTACGATACAGCGCCCGCAACCCACCCTTCCCTAAATGTTTCTCCCGCACCCGCCGAACCTCGCGCCCCGCTTCCGCAACCGCCAGCACCTGCCCCCGCGTCGCTCCCTGCGGCCAGGGATAAGTATCGAAGACGGTCTCTGGACCGTATATCCACCGTTCAAGCTGCTTACCACACTTGGCGCCGAACCAACGCCAATGGCACTCGCTCTGGAGGATACCAAAGCTGTAATCGTCCTCGAATGCAAACACGACCAATTTATCGCCAGGTCGAATCTCAGTTGAAATGAACTCGAATGTCGGCCGTTTTGTTACTCGCGGACAAACAATCACTCTCGTTGTTTGCCGCAGCATCTCCCTACTTGCTCCAGGTGATCGCCGCAGAAGCCACCAACGATCCAGTCGCGACCGGAGGTTCCGTTTCTTGATGCGCTTACCGAGTTCATCATCGACATGCGTATCGTTGGATCGAGCTTCCTCAATCCGTTGCATCGCGGGAAGAACCGACTGTTCGACTTGGCCGAACGCAGCGGTCGCCTTTCGTGCGGTCAATTGATCCACACGCTCGAAATCTATGACCCAGCGATCCGGTGTACCGTCGCCGGTCACCAACTCACTGCCCATGAGAAAAGGATGTATGTATTCAGCGGAATCCGAGTCTTTACGAATGCGGGCAGCAGTAGTCTGGTCAACGAGGAATCCCATGTTTCCCGGCTCGAATCCTCGAAAGACCCGTGGCGGCTCAACATTGCATTGCAACTCGATCGCCCGCGTCACATCAGTCTGATCACTCAGCGCCGCGCTGATCCGATCCCCCTCCCGGTACGCAAGCTCATACGTCTTGTCTTTCCGCTGCCCCCTCTTCCCCCGCTTCTTCTTCGCCGTGCGCTTTGCCTCCACCCTGTGCCACACCTTCTTCATCTTTGGAATCAGCAGAGCATTCTCTTTCACCTTCCCCTCCCCCGTCTTCACCCAGTTCGCGATCGAAACATGCACATTCGCTTCACCCGACCACGCCTGATTGTCCACCGCCTCCACCACCACCCCGCTCTCAACAACATGATCCAGCCCCCCCTCGCGGCTCTTGTTGTTCCGAATATTCTGCGTCCCGACCAACCCCGCCCGCCCAGCAACCGGATCATCCGCCGTGCACTCGGGTAAATGATCGTGACTCCGCCGGATCCAGAACACGCAGTAATCCGCAGACCCCGGAATGCCTGGATGCAGTTCGCGAACCGCATCTGCATACTTATCCCCGCGTTCCGGTTTGAGTCGAGATGCCCCGAGAAACGGCGGATTCCCGATGATCACGTCCGCCTCGGGCCACACCGTCCGCTCGTACCCGTCATCCGTCTCCGTAATCAGCGCATCGCCGGTAATGAAGTTCGCATCCAGGTTATCCAGCGGCAGCGCCGCCTCATCAAGATGCAGCTCATCCATCGCCAGCTTCCGCGCAAGCATCAGCGTCACCTTCGCAAGCTCCACCGCGAACGGATTGATATCTATCCCGAAAAACTGCCGCGTCGTCACCCGCCCGAACATCTTCGTCTTGTCCGCCGATGCATCCTGTATCGCATCGATCAGCTTCGCCTCCACGCGCTTCAACTCGCGGTACGCCAGGTACAGAAAGTTCCCCGACCCGCACGCCGGATCAAGCACCCTGTAGTTCTGCAGGCGCATGTGCAACTGGTTCAGCCGCTCGACCGGTTTGGCCCCCTTCGCTGTCCGCTCAATCCACTCCTCCCACGGATCAACAATCGTCGGCTTCACGATCTTCAGGATGTCGAGCTGGCTCGTGAAGTGCGCGCCGAACGCATGCCGTTCCTCCGAGTCCATCGAGTGCTCGAAGATCGTCCCGAAGATCTCCGGGCGCACCCTCGACCAGTCCTTGTGAGCCGCCTCCACCAGCAGCCCAACCTCTTCCGCCGTCAGTTCGATCGCCGCTGACTCCGCAAACAACCCGCCGTTGAAGTAGCGCACCCCCTTGTACCGCCCGCCCGTCACACCCCCCTCCTGATTCATCGCGTCAAACAAACCGCCCAGCAGGTCATACGCCCGTTCAGGCGAGTCGCACTCCTCAAGCAGCCGCGTCACGAAATACCGATCCAGAAGATCAATGTCCTCCGCGAACAGGCAGACAAGCATCTGCAAAGTGAACCGCTGCGCGAGCGCCCGATCCATCCCGCGATCTACAATGCTGTTGAACGCCGCAGCCAGATAGTCCGCCGCCTCCCGAGTCACCGCCTCGTGGTCATCCCCGAACACCGGCTCTTCCCGTGTCGGAAACAGGAACGCAAGCGCACCGTACCGCTCGGGCAACTCCTCAACGCGAATCTTCTCCACCGGCGAAAGCATGTCGCTGTTGAAATCGTAGATCCACAGCTCATCGAAGTTGCACAGGATCGAATACGCCGGCCGCCCCGGCGCGAGATGAATCCAATAGTCGGTGAGCTGCTGCACATGCCGGGATAGATCCGCCCCGCGCTTCTTCATCTCGATCAGCGCGACATCTTCCCACACACAATCCGCAAACCCCACACCCCGTCCGTCACCACGCTTGATCCGTTTCTCGAACACCGCCCCCGCGCTCTTCGCATCGCTATGCCCGAACGCCCTGAACAGCCGATCGAGAAAAACCTGCGCCTCCCCCTTCTCATCCCCCTCAATATGCTTCCCGACCCACGCTACAAAATCTACAAGCCGCTGTTTGCGATCTTCATCA
>JAJDDG010000059.1 GCA_029260435.1 Phycisphaerales bacterium
TACCGGTTTGACGCTGGGGGTGCATCGCTGCTTGATTGGGCGGCGGTCCAGACGGGGCTTGCGGATCCGCTCGTGGAGTTTGCCAGGCACGAACTCGAGCAGCACTTCCCGAGATTCACCCAGGCACGCGAAGTTCAGCTCCGCAAGCTGCTGCGCGAGGTCCGGGAACCGGACGCGCCCGAGGTACGGCGGATAGTGAGCGAAGCGCTGCCCGCGGCGCGCGAGGCGGTGAAACGGGTGCATGGCTCGCGCTGATTCTGTAATCCGGATGAATTGTGTGTGTTTTTTCTGCACGGATCGTGGTTGCTTTGCGCGTTCTGCGCGGTCGGTGGATCGGGTTATGCGGGTTGGACAAGCGGATGGCGCGTGTCAGGGGCATTATCGCTTGGATCGGGTGGAGAACGGGACATGCTCCATGAGTCCCCGGCGTGCTGCGGGGCGAACAATCCAAGACGAGGGAGCAGAGCAATGATGAACGAGAACGACTTCCAGGAAAAAATCGGCGAGCTTATCAATCAGATCGATGAGCTTCCCCCGGACCAGCGTCACCACCTGACCCAACTCGCGGAGCAGACCAAGGCTCGGCATGCGAGGCTGCGGGACACCGTCAAGGGGCTCCAGGACAATCTGGACTACCTGCGTTTAAGTGTGAAGTATCTCGTGTTTGATCTCGAAGCGACACGGCGCGAGAACCAGTATCTCCGCAAGATGCTCGACACGAGCGAGGGCGAAGAGGACGGCGAGCACCCCGACTCCTAACGCACCTCACCAGATAAAATCTCAGACCGTCGCGCGGGGTAAAGCCACCCCATCCCACCCCACGGTGATCGGTCCCTATGCAACCACATCAGCGCCCCGGCAGCCCACCGCCGGGGCGCTGTTGCGCGCGGAAGTATTTGATTGATCAGGGGACGTTGATATACGCCAGCGCGCCGTCGATTTCGGCGGGGACGAGCACGACGAGGTCGAGATCGCCGTTGTTCGGGTGGTACTGGAGCTGGTAGCCCTTAGGCATGGTGATGGGCTCGTTGGCGACAAATGTGATCGCGTCCAGATCCGGGGGGAAGGCGGCGTGCTGCTGGTAGTAGAGCCCGATCGCCTTGGCAACCATTCGTTCGTTGGTGACCGCTGCGGCATCCTGCGAGCGGGAGAGGTGCTGGGAGAGGATGGGAATAGTGATCGCGGCGAGGATGCCGATGATCGTGATGGTGATCATCAGGTCGATGAGTGTGAAGGCGCGACGGGAGAGGCGTGTTGTGGGCATGGCTCGGCTCGGTGGTGCGTGTGGATTCATGGCGGGCGATAATGGACCGCCCCGCGGCATGGGTATCGACGCGGGGAGCGGGCGGCTCAAGCTTTCGGGAGTTGTGGGGCTCGGGCGGGCAGGGCGCTGGCCCGCAGGACCGGATATTTTCCGAGCACCGCTTGGCTACCGGACGTGGGTTTATGTCCGGCGGATGTTCTCACGCGACAGCATGAGTTCCATTGTCTGGGCAGCGAAGTCCGCGTCGCGATCGGTCAGGCGGTTGTAGAACGGCAGCGCGATCGTGCGGTTAGAGATGGATTCGGCGATGGGAAAGTCGCCTTCCTTGAAGCCGAAGCGTTCGCGGTAGAACGGCTGGAGATGGATACAGGGGAAGTAGGCGGCGGCGCCGACGTCGTGACGACGGATGCCGTCGATGATCCGGCCGCGCTCTTCGGCGGAGTATTGGTCGCTCAGTCGGACCACAAAGACGAACCAGCTCATGACGGTATCGGCATCGACCGTGGGCACGATGAGATCGGATGTCGCCATGAAGCGCTCGATGTAGCGCCGGGCGACGGCTTCGCGCATGGAGACGATCTCGTCGAGTCGGTTCATCTGCACGACGCCGAGCGCCGCCTGGAGTTCGGACATGCGGTAGTTGTAGCCGAGGCGCTCGTGTGTAAGCCACGAGCCGGTCCTGGCGACTTCGGTGTCATCGTGTACGGGGTCACGGCCCTGGTTGCGGAGCGAACGGCAGATATCGGCGATGCGGTCGTCATCTGTCACGACCATGCCGCCCTCGCCTGTGGTGATTTGTTTGTTGGGGTAGAAGCCGAAGACGGCGGCGTGCCCGAAGCTGCCGATGGGGCGTTTTTTGTACCGCCCGCCGAGCCCCTCGCACGCATCCTCGATCAGTCTGATCTCGTTGCGATCGGCGATCGCGCGGTAGGTATCCATGTGCGTGGGATTGCCGAATGTTTCGACAGCGAGGATTGCTTTGGTTTTCGGAGTGATGGCGGCTTCGACGCTCGCGGGGTTCATGTTCAGCGAGCGGGAATCGATATCGACAAAGACTGGTGTCGCGCCGGCGTAGAGGATGACATTCGAAGACGCGATAAAGCTGAAGGGCGTGGTGATGACCTCGTCGCCCGGGGCGATGCCCATCGCCTGGACGACCATGTGCAGCCCGGCGGTGCCGGACGAGCAGGCGATGCCGTGTGTGCGTCCGGTTCGGTTGGCGACCTCTTCCTCGAACTCCTGCTGGTAGGGCCCGATGGAGAGGCGTCCGGAGCGGAGGACATCGGTGACGATGCGGATTTCGGCATCGGTGATATCGGGGTGGGAGAGGGGGATCTCGTCTGTCATAAAAACGCCTCGGCGGATGGTGGTCTGAACGGGTGCGGTGCTAGATATCGTCCGGCGCGAGCACCCGCGCCAAAAGCTCGCGTGCGCTGCCGTCCTGGCGGAGGGCGATCCATGCTGCCTGGAGTCTGTAGACGTCCGGCAGCCCGCCCCACCCCATCGCGATGTCGTGGATGCTCTGGGCCTGGAGTTCCGAGATTTGCCCGCGGGCGTGGCGGATCTCGATGAGCACCGCGAGAGCGGTGCATGTGTCGGAGGGCCATGCCTCGTCCGGGGACCAGATCGGGGGTGATCCGGCACGGGAGAGCCCGATGAGGATGGCTTTGCAGATGGGGTCATCAACGGCAGCGCGGGCGGCGGAGAGGCGATGACGGAGGCGCTGGGGATCGAACGTCGCCAGACGCTCGGCGGCGGTGACAACCGGGACGACATCTTCGTGGAACTCGGTGTCGCGGACGGTCCAGACATCGATGAGCGCTTCCATCAGCAGGCGAGAAGTGGGCTCGTCCAGATCATGTGAGTACCCGATGATCCAGATCGCCGAGGCTGCGTGGCGCATG
>JAJDDG010000060.1 GCA_029260435.1 Phycisphaerales bacterium
TTCGAACGCGAGGGCGAGGACGGAGAGCCCCTGCGCGCCATACTTGTCGCGCAGGCGCTTGAGTTCCTCGGAGGCGTCCATGCAGTTGGGGCACCAAGAGCCGAACACTTCGATGATGCGGCAGCGCCCGGCGAACTCGGGGTCGGCGAGTGTGCGCATGTGCCCGTCCAGATTTGGATATTGGAGGTCGGCGAGGTTGGTGGCGGGGTTCCATGTTGTCATACGCCATGGGTCTTTGAGCGCAGCATGTTCATCTGGGACGGCGGTCCATGTTTCGTGCCACCAGTTGCCGGACCAGAAGTCGCCCTTGAGTGAGCCGTCGGGCTGTTCGGTTGCTTTGAAGAGGAAGGCGTGCGCGCCGTCGAAGGTGGAGAGGGTGAGATCGCGCCCGTCGAATAAGCCGTAGAGGTATCCGTAATCACCGGTGGTGGTGCGGAAGGTTGCAAAGGACGGGCCGAGGGTCGTGTTGATTTCTAAGATTGCAGGGTCATCGGATGAAGAGAACATCACGCGGTACCGCTTGGCGAGGCTTGGGGTGTTTCGAATGAAATGCGTGTTGTACGACATAATTCCGTTTCGCACTGCTACAAAGTCAAGGCGTGCGGAGTTGTCTTTGCCGCGGGTCTTGGTCCATGTGCCGACGAGATTGCCAGATTCTGGATCTATCTTTGCTTTGATCCTGGAGTCGTATTCCTCGATCGGAATAGTGATGGTGCCATTCTCGAATCGAACAGTCTCGATCTCGTTCATCTCAATGCCATTCTGGATTGCAGGGAGTAGAACCGCGCTGATCTGATTATCATCATTGTGGAGCACCAAGCTGAATACGATCTCGCCACCATCGCAAAGTACGGCTGCTCGCCACTCGCCGATGATCGCGCTGAACTGCGCGTGCTCTTCGACGAGTTGGACGACGTTGTATGCGATGTCGTTGGGCACGGGGATGGAGAGGACGTACTGCGATATTTTCCAGCCGGTATCGGTGTTCATCGCGATGCCCGAGCCGCGGAGTTCGCCCATTCGGGCGTGGTGGAGGCGTTCGACGAACCACGCGGTTTTGGAGTCGTCGCTCATGCGGATGCGCCGGTCGGAGGGCTGCATTGCCCAGCCGCGGCTGTTGGCGAAGGGTTCGCGGGCGTAGTCCTTGAACTGCTGGACGTTCCAGTGCTCGGTGGCGTCGGTGCCGACGAAGATGGCGTCTTCGGTGAGAAAGGAGAAATAGTCGTCGAAGCGGGACTCGGCGGCGGCTTGGTGCCAGGCATCGAGCATCCCCCCCACCGCCTGCTCGGGGGTGGGTTGGGCGTGAGCGGGCGTTGAGAGCAACAGCGCGCAGAGTGCGGCGACGACGAGGCGAGCGGTGGTGTTCATGGGAGGAGTGTAGGGCGCGTGGGGCTGACTACGCGAGGATTGCGTTCGCACCCATGATCGCGAGGGCGAGTGCGATTGCGGCGTAGATGCCTGCGACGAGGTCGTCGATCAGGACGCCCCAGCCGTGGGGGAGTTGTTCGAGCTGGCGGGCGGGGGCGGGCTTGAGGATGTCCATGATGCGGAAGAGGAAGAAGGCGCCGGCGAGCTGCACGAGCATCTGGAATGAGCTCGCGGAGAAGTAGATGGCAACGAGGCAGGCGAATGTGACGCCGGCGGTTTCGTCCGCGACGACTTCTGCTGCGTCCTTGCGCCCGAAACGGGTTTCGGCGTACTTTCCCCAGAGGACGCACGCGATGGAGGGAATGACGAGGCATGCGGCGAGCGCGGCGTAGATGGTTGATTGCGATGCGCCGAACAGGACGAGCAAGGCGGCGAGCGCGGGGGGGGGCATGGAGCCCCATGTTCCCGGCGCGGGGCGGAGGAATCCCAGGCCGCCCACCGACAACGCCAAGGTCGGTGCGTTTAGCGGTTGGATCGGCGCGCGGGATTTATTTTTGTGCTCGGTCATGCGGTGCGACAGCGTACCTGAAAATAAAAACGAGCCCGCGGAGGAGCGGGCCCGTGCGGGTGTGCGGGATGGTTGGTGGGCTTACGCCATTTCGGCGGGGGCGCCGAGGACGGGCTGTCGCCCGACGCAGTAGTAGGTAAAGCCGTGCTCTGCCATGACTCTGCGCTGGTATAGGTTGCGGCCGTCGAATACAACGGGCGCGTTGAGCATCGTTTTTAAACGGTCGTAGTCGGGCGCTCGGAATTCGTCCCAGTCTGTAGAGATGACGACGGCGTCTGCACCTTTGATGGCGTCGTACATGTCGTCGATGATCTGAAATGTTCCGGGGAAATCCTTCTCTACGTTTGCGGCGGCAACGGGGTCGAATGCACGGATAGTGGCACCGGCTTTGGCAGTCCATTTCATGATGTCGATCGCGGGCGCTTCGCGGATGTCGTCCGTGTGTGGTTTGAATGCGACACCCCAGAACGCGATGGTCTTGCCTGCGAGCCCGCCCTCCGGTTCGAAGTGATCCACAAGTTTTTGGAAAAAACGTTTTCGCTGGTTGGAGTTCACGCTGTTGACGGCTTTAGAGAGTTGAACGGGTACGCCTCGTTCCTCGCCCATAGCGATGCACGCACGTGTGTCCTTGGGGAAGCATGAGCCGCCGTACCCGACACCCGGGTAGAGGAAATGCTTGCCGACGCGGCGGTCCGCGCACATGCCCTGGCGGACGGAGGTGATATCTGCCCCGAATGCTTCGCAGAGATTTGCCATTTCGTTGATAAAAGATATTTTGGTTGCGAGGAAGTTGTTGGAAGCGTACTTGACCATCTCGGAAGAGAGGATATCCATCAGGAAGATGGGGTTGCCGGAACGGACAAACGGTTCGTAGACCTCTTTGAGCAGATCGCCAGCGGCTTCGTCTTCGACGCCGCAGCAGACTCGATCGGGGTAGTTGAAGTCGTTGATTGCGGCGCCTTCTTTGAGGAACTCGGGGTTGTTGGCGATGTAGAAGGGTATATTTTCGCCGACGGTCTGCTTGATGCGATCCTTGACGGCGAGTGAGGTGCCAACCGGGACGGTGGACTTCACCACAATCACCTTGGGTTCCTGATTCGGGCCGAGTTCTTTGATGACAGTCGCGACATCATCGGCGGCTGCAAGGATGTAAGACATATCTGTCTTGCCGTCTTCACCTGTAGGCGTGCCGACACAGATGAAGATCATCTGAGCGTCGCGGAACGCTTCGTTTTTATCGAGTGTGAAGTTGAGTCGCCCGGCCTTTGTGTTTTTCTCGATGAGGTTTGTGAGCCCCGGCTCGTAGATCGGGCACACGCCCTGCTTGAGCGAGTCGATCTTTGCCGGATCGATGTCGAGGCACGTGACATCGTTGCCGGCGTTAGAAAAACAGACACCGGTCACGAGGCCTACGTATCCGGTTCCCACCATTGTCAGACGCATTTGTCTCTCTCCTTGTTTGGATCACGCTCGGTGTAGATGCTGGGATTCAGTAATGCGGTGTTGGCGCACGGTATTTCGACAAATCGATGGACCGGAACCACTCGATCGTCTCGAGGAGTCCGTCTTTGAGTGACGTAGAGGGATCCCATTTGAGATGCTCCCTCGCGATTGTGATATCCGGACGACGCTGGAGCGGGTCGTCCACGGGCAGATCCGAATAGATCAACCTCGAAGTGGAGCCCGTGAGTTCGATAACGATTTCGGCGAGTTGCTTGATTGTGATCTCGGAGGGCATCCCCAGGTTCACCGGTCCGATGAAGTCGTCGGTCCCGTTCATCATGCGTTCAATGCCATCGATGAGATCGATGTAAAAGCAGAAAGAACGGGTTTGTGAGCCGTCGCCGAATATCGAGATGTCTTTATTTTGAAGCGCCTGACGGATAAAGTTGGAAACGACACGGCCGTCGTAAGGGTGCATGCGGGGGCCGTAGGTGTTGAAGATCCGCACGATCCGGATGTTGACATTGTTCGATCGGTGGTAGTCCATGAAGAGGGTTTCGGCGCAGCGTTTTCCCTCGTCGTAGCAGGCGCGGGGCCCGATGGGGTTTACCGAGCCGCGGTATTCCTCGGACTGCGGTGAGATTTCTGGATCACCATACACCTCGGAAGTGGATGCCTGGAGGATCTTCGCGCCGCATCGTTTGGCGATTCCAAGGGAGTTGATGGCTCCCATGACAGATGTCTTTGTAGTTTTTATGGGGTTGTACTGGTAATGCCCCGGAGCTGCGGGGCAAGCGAGGTTGTAGATTTCATCAACTTCGAGCCAGATAGGGAGAGTGATATCGTGGCGGATGAGCTCAAAGTTGGGCCAGTCGAGGAGATGCTCGACGTTGGTCTTTTGTGAGGTGAAGAAGTTGTCCAGACAGATGACATCGTGCCCCTGCTGGACAAGGCGGTCACAGAGGTGGGAGCCGAGAAATCCGGCTCCACCGGTGACGAGAATTCGCTTGAGTAACGACAAGGTATGTCCCCAAAGTGAAAAAATGCTCCCTCGGATGAGGGGCGGACAGTATACCGACCCGGGCCTTCCTACAAGAGCACTTACAACTCACGGGGTGGGTTAGGGCGGTCGATGAGAACGCTTTAGCGTGGTGTGACGTACTCCCCAAGGGATCACTCCGGGATCGGGTGGCGGCACCCAAGATCCCCCCCTAGATTGACCTTCCCCCCACATCCCCCAACCCCCATCCACCCCCTCACACGACCCCGCCCCTCGGGGTAAGAACAAGAACGAGCGAGCGAGCACCATGAGCGACGACAAACGGGCACTGATCACGGGCATCACCGGGCAGGACGGCAGCTACCTCGCGGAGTTCCTGCTCGCCAAGGGGTACGAGGTGCACGGGATTATCCGGCGCGCTTCGTCGTTCAACACCGAGCGGATCGACCACATCTATCAGGACCCGCACAACCCGGCGCCGAAGCTCAAGCTGCACTACGGGGATCTGTGCGACGCGAACTCGATCGCGAAGCTGATGGACGAGGTCAAGCCGCACGAGGTGTACAACCTCGGCGCGCAGTCGCACGTGCGGGTGTCGTTCGATATGCCGATCTTCACGGCGGACACGGTGTGCATGGGCGCGCTGCGGCTGCTCGAAGCGGTGCGTGATTTCCAAGACAAGAGCGGGCAACAGGTCCGGTACTACCAGGCGTCGAGCTCGGAGCAGTTCGGCAAGGTGGTGGAGACGCCTCAGAAAGAGACGACCCCCTTCTACCCGCGCTCGCCCTACGCGTGCGCGAAGGTGATGGCGCACTGGATGACGGTGAACTACCGCGAGTCGTACGGGATGCACGCTTCGTGCGGGATCCTGTTCAACCACGAATCGCCGCGGCGCGGCGAGACGTTCGTCACGCGGAAGATCACGCGGGCGGTTGGTCGGATCAAGGTAGGGCTGCAGGACAAGGTGTTCCTCGGCAACCTGGACTCGAAACGGGACTGGGGGTACGCTGGCGACTATGTGAAGATGATGTGGTTGATGCTCCAGCAGGAGGAGGCAGACGACTACGTGATCGCGACGGGGCGGACGATCTCGGTGCGTGAGTTCGCGGAGATGGCGTTCCATGCGGCGGGGCTCAACTTCGAGGACCATGTGGAGTTTGATCCGCGGTACCTGCGTCCGTCGGAGGTTGAGCTGCTGCTGGGCGACCCGGCGAAGGCGAAAGAAAAGCTCGGGTGGGTGCCCGAGACAACGGTCGAGGAACTTGCGCAGATGATGGTCGAGACCGATCTCGATCTCGCGGCGCGCGAGAAGACACTGCGGGACGCGGGGCACGCGATGCCCGAGTTCTCCGGGCACGATCAATAGTTCGGGACGCTCAATCTCGGTGACCCAGGGAGTTCTGGACACATGACAACAGAAGTCGCAGAACCCACTGAACCACCGAACGGCGTTGATCGTGCGGGGTGGCGTGAGTTGGCGGTGGTGCTTCTCGGGCCTGCATTGGGCGTATTTGTTGCGTGGGTTGTTCTCAACTCATTTGTACTCCCCGCGGTGGGCTATCCGAAAGATGCTGCGCGAGTCATCGCTATCAGCCAGATGCTCGATCAGCACGGCGGCAAGAGCGCTGCATATGTCATCGGAAACTCGGTCGGCGTTGAGGGGATCGATGCGGCGATTGTCGAGGAGGTGGCGGGCGGGGATTGGGCGGTTCGAAACATATCGTGCAACGGCTTGGGGTTTGTGACGATTCGTGCGATGCTCCCGAAGATTCTGCGGACAGACGTGGGAACGATCTTTCTTGTGGTTGGCCCCAGAGAGATCGATGTGGTCCACCCGCCTCATCCGGACCGTGCGTATGCTCTGGCGATCGGGGGGTTCGTTGGAGATGCTTCGGGTCAGGAGTTCGAGGCGCTACGCGAGTGGGTTGACGAGGGTGTCTTGGCAACGATGTACGCATCCGATCGTGAATCGAAACTTCACTTCCGGCTCGCCCCCCTGAATATTTTCAATGAGAAGATACGTGCATACCTACGCGGCGGGCTGCGGTCGATGCGAGCGGACGAATGGGTCGCGCCGTACGAGCTTGCCATTTCGATCAGCGGGCGGCGGCTCGACAGGCATCTCGAAGAGACGGGAAGAACTGTGGACGAAGCGATTCGTTCGGAGGATCGTTCGGGAGCCAGGTTGCTCCGCGAGATCGCATCGTTGATTCATAACTCGGGCACGCGATTGATTCTTGTTGTACCCGGTCTGCACCCATCGCTCGGTGAGCGTGCGGCCCCCCTTCGCCAAGAACTGGCGGCGCTGTGCGAGGAGCTCTCCGAGCAATATGGGGCGGAAGTAGTTGACCTGACTGGTCACTTGCAGAGTGAATGGTGGGCGGACGCGGTGCACCTGAACGAAGATGGACGGCGCGGATTGAGCGAATCTCTGGGTCGCAGTCTCGGCGGGTCTCGCGATTAAAAAGGATCACCGGGTTGCTTTTTCAGACCATTGAATTCCTCGTCCTGATGGTGTGCGTCGTGGTCGGCGTGGGGTTATTGCATCGGCGCGCGCGGATGCAGCACATCATGCTGCTGGGGGCGAGCTACCTATTTTATGGATGGTGGGATGTTCGTTTCCTGATTCTCATTCTTCTGAGCACGGTTATTGACTATGCCGCGGCACTGGGGATGGAAGGGACGAAGCTGTCGCACTGGAAACGTTTTGCGCTGAGTATCACCATGCTGCTCGGCATTGGATTTTTTCTGATCCCGGACTGGCCCGCGATCCAGGGCGCGGGGGCGGGGCTCGGGTCGATCGGTGAACACCTTGTCGCGCGGTGGGACGGGATCTGGTGGTCTGTCGGGTTGCTCGCCATGTTTGCGCTGCTTGGGCCGTTGCTCTACGGGCAGTACTTCAGGCTTGGGGATCGAGCCCGCAAGCGCGCGTTTCTGACCACGAGCATCGTTGCGAATCTCGGGCTTCTTGGGTTTTTCAAGTACTTCAATTTTTTCACTGACGGCCTGGTCGGGCTTGGGTCATTGGCGGGATTGGAGTTTTCGGCACCGGTGATCCGCGTGGCTCTCCCGGTCGGGATCAGCTTCTATACGTTTCAGACGATGAGCTACACGATCGACGCGTACCGGGGAAAGATCCGGGCGGAGCATTCCTTCGTTCGCATGGCGCT
Source organism: Phycisphaerales bacterium (assembly GCA_029260435.1). Taxonomy (GTDB): domain Bacteria; phylum Planctomycetota; class Phycisphaerae; order Phycisphaerales; family UBA1924; genus OFTM74. Next base: position 7,550 of record JAJDDG010000060.1, read on the forward strand.
GTACGTCGCGTATTTTCCTCAGCTTGTCGCGGGGCCGATCCTCCGTCCCCAGCAGTTTTTCCCATACCTCGAACGTGCGTGGGTGCTCCGCGGAGCGCAGATCTGCTCGGGTTTCAATCTGATCGCGATCGGGTTGTTTAAGAAGGTGATGATCGCGGATTGGGTCGGCCCGCTGGCGGATGTGGTATTCAACGCGCCGGAGGGGCACTCGAGCCTGGTAATCATCATTGCGGCGGCGATGTTCGCGATTCAGATTTACTGCGACTTCTCGGGGTACACCGACATTGCACGGGGTGTGAGCAGGATGTTCGGAGTCGAGATTCCGCTCAACTTTGATTTTCCGTACTTCTCGACATCGATCATCGAGTTCTGGCGGCGGTGGCACATCAGTCTTTCGACTTGGCTTCGGGACTATCTGTATATCTCGCTCGGAGGGAATCGATTCGGGGTGGGCAGGATGTACTTCAATCTCATGATCACGATGGTGCTGGGTGGGCTGTGGCATGGAGCGAGTTGGAACTTTGTGCTCTGGGGTGCATACCAGGGGGTGCTGCTCGTTTTGAACCGCTTCGTGCGGCACATCAGCGGGCGTGTGGGCACGCTGGGGTCGGTGCTCAACAGCCGAGTGGGGACGGCGTTGCGGTGGGCGGTAACGGCGTACTTCTGGCTTCTTGGATGGGTGATTTTCCGGGTTACGGACTTTGGCGATCTCTGGTACTGCCTCAAGCGGTATGTGCTGTTTGATTTCGATTTCAATATCTTCGGATCGGGCCTGGGCAAAAGTGACCCTGCGATCGCGTTTCTCGCGGCGGGTGTCTTTGTGGTCCTGCACTCGATCGGGTTTTTCTCGAAACGTTGGGGCGAACGGCTTGATGCGATGCCGCTGCTGGTCCGATTTGTGTTGTACGCGTTGCTTGGATTTGTGTTCTTCTATGCCTGGCCCTCGGGCAACACGGCGTTCATATACTTCCAGTTCTAACTCATGGAGCATGGTGTCATGATTGATGATTGGTCGGGCAAGCGGGTGATTGTCACGGGCGGGGCGGGGTTTCTCGGGTCTGTGATCTGCGAGAAGCTGCGCCTGCGCGGGGTGCGCGATGGTGATCTGTTTGTGCCCCGGAAGGCGGAGTTTGATCTGACCACGGAAGAGGCGTGCGGGCGGATGTACGACATCGCGTTCGGAGGGGAACCGACGGACGTGGTGATCCATCTCGCGGCGGAGGTCGGCGGGATCGGGGCGAACCAGAAAAACCCCGGGCGGTACTTCTACGCGAACATGGCGATGGCGCTGCACCTGATCGAGCAGTTCCGGGTGAAGGGGTTTGCTCAGCGCGGCGGGATGTTCCTCCAGACGGGGACGATCTGCGCGTACCCAAATCACACGCCGGTGCCGTTCAATGAAGAAGAGCTGTGGAACGGGTACCCGGAGCCCACGAATGCGCCGTACGGGATCGCGAAGAAGGCGGCGTGGCAGATGCTCGACGCCTACCGGATGCAGTACGGGATGCGGTGCGCGTATGTGCTGCCGGTGAACTTGTATGGGCCGCGGGACAATTTCAATCTAGATTCTTCGCACGTGATCCCGGCGCTGATCCGCAAGTGCATCGAGGCGAAGCAGCGCAGCGATGACCACATTGTGTGCTGGGGGACGGGCAGCGCGTCGCGCGAGTTTTTGTATGTCGATGATGCTGCGGAGGGGATTATCCGCGCGACGGAGGTGATGGAGGAGCCGACGCCGATCAACATCGGGGCGAGCTTCGAGATCACGATCAAGGATCTTGTTGAGTTGATTGTGAAGCTCACCGGGTTCGCGGGCGAGGTCCGGTGGGACTCGACGAAGCCGGACGGGCAGCCCAGACGGTGCCTGGATACAGGGCGGGCGAAAAAACTGCTGGGTTGGCAGGCGGAGATGGGCTTCGAGGAGGGGTTGAAGCGGACGATCGAGTGGTACGAGGCGCACCAGCACGCGGAAGCGACGCGGAACTGAGCCGAGCGATGCGTGTGCTTTTTATCAATCAGGTGTTCTACCCCGACCACGCGGCGACGGCGCAGCACGCGCACGATCTGGCGAAGCATCTTGTTGCGCACGGGCACGAGGTGGATGTGATCGCGTCGCGGTCGATCTACGGCTCGTCCGGCGCGACTTTAGAGAAGCACGAAATCGTGGATGGTGCGCACGTGCATCGTGTGGGCAAGAGTTTGTTTGGCAAGTCTTCGATCGCGGCGCGGGCGCTGGACTTCGGGTTGTTCTATCTCGCGGCTTCGTTCAAGGCGATGCGGGTGCGGAAGCCCGATGTGGTTGTATGTTTCACGACGCCGCCGTTTATCTCGGTTCTGGGGATCGTGCTGCGGCGGGTGCGTGGTGCAAAAACGGTGTACTGGTTGATGGATCTGTACCCGGATGTCGCGGTGGCGACGGGGGTGATGCAGCCGCGGAGCCTTGCGACGCGGTTCTTCGAGGGATTGAGCCGATGGTCGCTCAGGAAATCTGATCGGGTTGTTGTGCTGGGTCGGTGCATGGGTGATCGGGTGCGGGAGAAGGGTGTGGACCACGGTCAGGTGGTGCGGATCGGGGTGTGGAGTGATCAGGACGAGGTAAAGCCGATCGCGAGGGCGGAGAACCCGTACCGCGAGACATGGGATCTTGGGGATCGGTTCGTGGTGATGTACTCGGGGAACTTCGGGATCGGGCACGACGTGGATACGTTCCTGCGGGGTGCGGAGATGCTCAAGGACGACGACACGATCCGGTTTGTGTTTGTCGGCGGTGGCAAGAAGAAGGCGACGGTTGAGCAATTTGTGCGGGACAAGGAACTCGGGAACTGCGTGCTGGATGAGTACCAGCCTCGGGAGAAACTCGATCAGAGCCTGAGCGTTGCGGACGTGCATCTGGTGTCGATTCTGGAGGGCGTGGAAGGGACGATCGTGCCCTGCAAGCTGTTCGGGATCATGGCTGCGGGGCGGGCGACGGTGTATATCGGGAGCCCGAAATCGGAGATCGCGCTCGCGCTCGAAGAACACGATGCGGGGGTGCTGATCGGGCAGGGAGACGCGGAGGGGCTGGCGGAAGCCATCAGGGGGATGCGCGACGATCGCGATCGAGTGGAACGGATGGGGGAGAACGCGAGAAGGGCATTGGGCGAGGTGTATTCGAGGGAAGCGGCGTGCGAGGCGTGGCGGTTGATGCTCGAAGGCATGGTGGGCGAAGCCCTATAACGCCACGGGTATACTCAGATGCGTCGGTGATGAGCCGACATACAAGGCGAGGGTCCGCAGCGAGAAACGATGACAACTGCTCAAACAACAACCACGCCTGCGCCGAACGACGCGAGCCAGTCCGACGAGCCCAGACAGCGCTCGAATATCGAGGTGCTGATCCTCTCGTTCAACGAGGAGGTGAACCTCTCGCACGCGCTGAAATCGGTGATCGGGTGGGCGGATCGGGTGTACGTCGTTGATTCGTTCTCGACGGACGACACGAAGCGGATCGCCGAGGAGATGGGCGCGACGGTTGTCGAGCAGGAATGGCTCGGGTACGCGCGTCAGAAGAACTGGGCGCTGGACAACCTGCCCATCGAGAGCGACTGGGTCTTTATCCTTGACGCGGACGAGTGGATCTCCCCCGAGCTTGGTGAAGAGCTGCGGGGGATTGCATCGAAACCCGCGGCGGAGGTCGAAGCGAACGGGTTTTATGTCAACCGCCTGACCTATTTCCTGAACAAGCCGATCAAGCATTGCGGGTATTTCCCGTCGTGGAATCTGCGGTTCTTCAAGCGCGGCATGGCGCGGTACGAGGATCGCGATGTGCATGAGCACATGATCGCGGAGGGGCACACCTCGCGTCTCAAGAAGTTGATGTACCACCAGGACCGGCGCGGGCTCGAGCACTTCATCGCCAAGCACAACAGGTACTCGACGCTCGAGGCGATGGAACTGATCCGTGACCGCGTGCTGAACCGCCAGAATCAGGCGCACGAGTTGGACCGGGGTGTGGCGTGGCGCCGGTGGCTGAAGTACCACGTGCAGCCCCGGCTGCCTTTCGTGTTTTTCTGGCGGTTTGTGTACATGTATATCATCCAGCTCGGGTTCCTCGACGGGCTGATCGGGTTCCGGTTCTGCATGTTGTTGTCGATGTACGACTTCTTTATCTCGCTCAAGCTGCTCGAGTTGAAGCGGCGCGGGGCGCACCGCAATGCGGAACTGGTCACGCCGACTGCGCCGGCACCGGAGAGCGGGCTGGCGATCGGCGAGGGCAAGATCGGATCGGATCAGCTCGAGTCGCTCTCGGCGGTCTCACAGATCCGCGAGAGCCTGATGGCGGCGGAGATGGGGCAGCTCACGCCGGAGTCCTCTCCGTGGACGCTCAAGGAGAAGATCCTGCGGGCGCTGTGGATGCTGACGGGGCGTCCGCTGTTCCGGTTGTCGTTCCACAACTGGTACGGCTTCCGGGCGTCGCTGCTGCGGTTGTTCGGCGCGAAGGTCGGGAAGGATGTGCGGCTGCGTCCGACGGTGCACATCGAGATCCCCTGGAACCTGACGATCGCGTCGGGTGTCACGATCGGCGACTACGCGATCCTGTATTCGCTCGGGGAGATCTCGATTGGCGCGCGGACGATTATCTCGCAGTACGGGCACCTGTGCGCCGGGTCGCACGACTACACGGACCGGACATTCCGCTTGCTGCGCCCGCAGATCCGTGTCGGCGAGGACGCGTGGATTGGTGCGGATGCGTTCGTCGGGCCCGGGGTTACGGTCGGGAATCTTGCGGTGCTCGGCGCGAGGTCATCGACGTACCGCTCGCTCGATCCGGGCATGGTGTATGTCGGCAACCCCGCCAAGGCGTTGAAGGAGCGTGAACTCCGATGAATACCGATACACAAAAGCAACCGCAGGCGGACGCGCCCAAGCATCAATCTGCAACGAGTGGGGCGGCATTGGATCGTGCGAAGAGCCCGTACACATTTGGCGAAAAAGTGCGCCGTGTGTTGTGGGATTACTTCGGGCAGCCGGTGATGCGGTTGACGTTCCACGACTGGTACGGTGTGCGTTCTTGGTGGCTGCGGGTGTTTGGCGCGAAGATCGGTCGGCACGTGCGGTTGCGTCCGTCGGTTCGTATCGAGATCCCGTGGAATCTATCGATCGGGGAGAACTGCGGGATCGGCGACAACGTGATCCTGTATTGCCTCGCGCCGATCACGCTGGGAAAAAATTGCACGGTGTCGCAGTACGCGCACCTGTGCGCGGGGACGCACGATTACACGCGCCCGGACATGCCGCTGGTAACGAAGCCGGTTGTGATCGAACAGGACACATGGATCGCGGCGGATGTGTTTGTCGGGCCGGGCGTGCGGGTTGGGCACGGGTGCGTGGTCGGGGCGCGCTCGTCGGTGTACAAGGATCTGGAACCGAACGGGATCTATGCAGGAAATCCTGCGCGAAAGATGCGGGATCGGGCGGGGCTTGACGATCTTGGGGCTGAGCCAGCATCTGGAGAGAACACGGCATCATGACAACAACCGACGCATCAAGTGCGGAGCCCGTCAGCGACCCGCTCGCACTGAGCGGCAAGCCTCACGATGCGTACACATTTGAGCAGCTCGCGGATGCCTACAACTTCCAGACCAATACGGGATGGGTCGGGCTGAGCGCACGATTGTTTCGCGACGAGTGCATGAGACATGATCGTCCTCGGAAGGTGCTGGATATCGGGTGTGGCAAAGGGATCGGGCTACGTCCGGAATTGACCGCCGGCGTGAGACAGGGGGTGGATGAGTTCTGGGGCATCGAGCCTGATGAGTCAATCACACCTGCGGAGGGGATGTTCGATCACTTCCAGCACGCGCTGCTGGAAGATGCGGACCTGCCCGAAAATTACTTTGATGTTTCATATTCGTTTCTGGTGGTCGAGCATGTGGTGAATCCGCAGGCGTACATGCGCGCGGTTGCCAGGTGTCTGCGCCCAGGCGGAACACATATCTTTGTGACTGTCAATCGCGCACACTATTTCGCGAAAATCGCACTATTGATGAAATTGGTGCGCATGGACGAGATGGTGTTGCGAATGGTGCGCGGCGGAGACAAAGTAGATGAGTACCACTACCCGGTGCAGTACAAACTGAATCACTCCAAGTCGATCGATAAGGTCGCCTTCGAATGTGGGTTTGAGCAGCCCGAACATGTGTTCCTTGAAGTAGAGGGGCCAATCGGGTACTTCCCTGGACCACTCCGCCCGATCTATCACCTGCTGAACTACAAGCGGAAGGTGATGCAGAACCCACGATCGTTGCTGACGCTCGTCACGCGGATGCGCAAAGCAGGCGGATAAGTATTCGAAATATCCTGAGTTTGAACAGCCCCACCCACTTGCTAGGATGGCTCCCCCGTCGGGCTGGTGGGCCCGGGAGGGACGACACAAGCAGTTTGTGAATCATCCCCCACTTTTTTCGCGGCTGTCTCGCGTAAGTCGAGCGGCCCCAACGCTTTGGGAGCATCAAATGCACGGCCTCATCCCCCCTCACGGCGGCACACTTGTTGACCGCGTCGCCTCTCCCGACAAAGCCAAGGCTCTCACTGAGGAGGCTGGCGAGCTCAAGCGGATCGATCTGACCGCGAAGCAGTCGTGCGATCTGGAGATGATCTCGATCGGGGCGTTCTCGCCCTTGACCGGGTTCATGGGCAAGACGGACTTCGAGGGCGTGTGCAAGGACATGAAGCTGGCGTCGGGCGACCACTGGCCGATCCCGATCCTGCTGAGCGTTGATAAGGGCGATGCCCCGGCGGTGGGCGATCGCGTTGCGCTGCACGCGCCGAACGGCACGCTGCAGGCGGTGATGACGATCGAAGAGGTCTTCAATCACGACAAGAAGCTTGAGATCCCGAACGTGTTCCGCACCGAGGACGAGGCGCACCCCGGTGTGAAGCAGGTGATGGAAGAGGGCGACACGTGCCTTGGTGGTTCGGTCGAGACTGTCACGGTGTGCGTTGATCCCGAGGGGCCCGAGGCGTTCCTCGATCACCGCAAGACCCCCGCGCAGACGCGCGAGATATTCGAGCAGCGCGGTTGGAAGACTGTTTCGGCGTTCCAGACACGCAACCCGATCCACCGGGCGCACGAGTACCTGTGCAAGTGCGCGACGGAGATCACCGACGGGCTGCTGATCCACCCACTCGTTGGTGAGACCAAGCCGGGCGATATTCCCGCGAACGTGCGCATGGACTGCTACAAGAAGCTGATCGATGAGTACTTTGTTGATGAGCGGACGCTGCTCACAGTGATGCCGGCGGCGATGCGGTACGCGGGCCCCCGCGAGGCGGTCTTGCACTCGCTGATCCGGAAGAACTACGGCGTGACGCACTTTATTGTTGGTCGGGACCACGCGGGCGTGGGCGACTACTACGGCACATACGACGCGCAGAACATCTTTGATGAGCTGGATGAAGAGAACATCGGGATCGAGCCTCTGAAGTTCGAGCACGCGGCGTACTCGAAGAAGGCGCAGGGCATGGTGTCGGGCAAGACCTTCCCCAAGATCGAGGGGGATCAGATCTTCCTGTCGGGCACGAAGGTCCGCGAGATGCTCGCCAAGGGTGAACGCCCGCCGGGCGAGTTCACCCGCCCCGAGGTCGCGGACCTCCTGATCGAGTGGGCGACGTCCTGCTGAACATGTTGCATTGCGGTTGGATTCGTCCTGTCGATATGTGAGTTGCGGCTAAGGGGGCGTGGGCGGATATGAGTGGAGCACACATCGATGGGTGAGGTTGTCCACAAGAAGAAATCAACTGCTCGGAGACTGTCTGAGCGAATGTCCACCAAAGCGACGCGCCTGATCAGCGCGCACTTCGGCGAGGCGTGGCCCCAGTATTTCGTGAGTGAGTACCCACGCTCGGGAGGGACGTGGCTTGCGCACATGCTCGCGGACTATCTGGAGTGTTCGTGCCCGGGCCCGTCTGTGTTCCCGGTCGGGTGCCGAGCGGTACTGCACAACCACTGGAAGTTCCACCCGAAGCTCCGGCGTGTGATTTATCTTGCGCGAGATGGGCGGGACGTGATGACGTCTTATTATTTCTATCGCTTGCGTTCCGCGAGCATGCCCATGAGCTCTGGCTTCAAGGACGACATGGGGGTTCTGGAACGAGCGCTCGGAACAGGATTCGATCCTGAAGATACCGCTCGGAATCTCCCGGCGATCATGGAGTACGAGTTTCAACATCCGTTGGGAGCGGGGCGGTACAACTGGGCGCAGCATGTGATGATGTGGCGTCCGGCGCGGGATTATCCCAACGTCCACTACGCGACCTACGAGGCATTGCGAGCGGATTGCGTGGGTGCGGTAAAGGGGTGTCTGAGGCACCTGACGGGGGAAAAACCCGATGATCGGCGCGTCCGACGCACGGTGGAACATTTTTCGATGGAATCGCAAACTGGGCGCAAGCCGGGCGAGGAGAATACGAATTCGTTTGCGCGAAAAGGCATCACGGGCGACTGGATGAACCATTTCACGGTGCGGGCAGCAGAAGTGTTCGACCGATTCGCGGGTAAAGCATTGATCTCGGCGGGATATGAGCCTGATCAGGATTGGATCACGCGGTACGATCTGGCGTCTGATTGACTCGCCAAGAGGAGACGATCCTGTGCGGATCTGCCACGTCATCGAATCGCTGGATCCGGAAACGGGCGGGCCTCCCGTGGTGGTCTCGCGTCTTGCCGCCGGTCAGGCGCAGCTCGGGCATGACGTATCGATCGTGTCGAGTTGCCGAGCCGACAGGCGGGAAGCGAACCTCGGGCTGGTGCAGGCGACACCCGGGCACGAGCGGGTGCGTGTGATCTTGAAAGACACACCGCCTGGTCTGGTGGCTCGTGTGCGCGCCGGGGTGTTCACGAGCGCGCTCGATGAAGGTGGCCCGTTCGACGCGCTACACCTGCACGGTGTGTGGAACCCGTGTCTGCCGAGGGTGGGCGCGTGGGCGCGCAAACACAACACGCCCTACGTCGTCATGCCGCATGGGATGCTGGATGTCTGGTCGATGGCGCAGCGCACGCTGAAGAAAAAAATCGCGCTGGCATTGGTGTACCGATCGTTTATCAACGGAGCGTCGAGCATCCACGCACTAAACCAGCACGAGGCGGACACAATCGGCGAATTGGGATTCACCCCCCGGCGGGAGGTGATCCCCAATGGCGTCTTCCTCGATGAGGTCGAGCTGAAAACCGAAGCGGACGAGTTTCGCAATTCGATCCCGGAACTGGGTGACAAGGCGTATTTCCTGTTTCTGTCGCGCCTCCACTTCAAGAAGGGGTTGGACATCCTCGCTGATGCGTGGAAAACCGTTTCGGCGGCGCACCCCGAGTTATGCCTCGTGGTCGCGGGCCCGTGCGAAGATGATTCGGCTGAGGATTTCAAACGTCAGATTGGTGACGCCGATCTCACCGAGACGGTATTCCTACCCGGGGCGATCTACGGCACGCTCAAGACGGCAGCATTTCGTGAGTCGTTGGCGTTTGTCCTCCCATCGAGGCAAGAGGGCTTCTCGATCGCGATCACCGAAGCGCTGGGGCTGGGCACGCCTGTGATAATCACACGCGAATGCCATTTTCCGGAGGTTGAATCCGCTGGGGCGGGGCTCGTGACTGATCTGGACGCGGGAGCATTCGCTCAGGCGATGATCCGGATCGCGACAGTTGAGCCCGCGCGGAGCACAATGGCGGAGGAGGCAGCGAAGCTGGTCCGGGAAAACTACACGTGGCCTCGGATCGCGGAGCAAACGATAGGGATGTACGAGCGGGTGCTCGATGGTGGGCATTGATTCTGCAGAAAGTCTCGACATGAACCGATCTCATTCTCACGGGTGTCGTAGTGCCATGGCGGGCTATCGGACCATCTGAGAGCGCACGATGCCATCTCTAAAGACCATCTCGATCACGATCCTGGGCACGCTGGTCTGGGCGTCCCTGCTGTTCGCCATTGGCGGGCAACGCCCGGAGTACTCGCTGAGTTATCTGCTCATCGCGGTGAATAGTCTGATTCTTGCGATCCCGGTGGCGAAGATCCTTGCGGGCGAAACGCCTTGGTACTCGATGCATGCTGTCGCGTTGGCGGGGTTCGCGATGTACTACATCCTGGCACCGACAGCGATGCTGCACTACGGCGTGGAATCAGAGGCGTTCGAGCGTCAGCTTACAAACAGTGAATTGAGCGTGGCGCTGTTTATTACGAATCTGGGGTTGCTCGCGTATGTGCTCGGCTACCGGTTCGGCCCAAAGAAGAAGACTCTGCTGCCTAACCGCCTCGAGTGGCTTTTCACCGACACACCCCAAGTTCAGCAAAACTATAATCTCGCGACGATCATTGTCTTTGGCTTTGGGATCAGCGCATGGGGGTATATGTTTATGTCGAGCGGCGGGCTCACGGCGCACTTGGAAGCAGGAGGCGGGGCGCGCGCCGAGGCCGTGCAGTCATCCGGAGGGTACATCTTCCATATCGCGAAATGGGCGTATGTCGGTGCGCTGTTGTACCTGGCGAGGAACAAAATCAATGTGATCAGTATTGCCATGATCGGCTCGCTCGGGCTGATGCTGTTTTACTACAACTCGAGATCTCTTGCGTTCACGCTGCTGATCGGAGCGGTGATCGTATATCGGTTCCGATTTATGCAGCGGTTTCCACTCTGGATGGCGGCTGCGGGGATGTCAGCTATTGTGTTTCTGCAGTTGTTCATGCGCCTGCTGCGGGGCAGCGGCGGCAATTTTGCGTCCGCTCTGACAGAGCAGAAAACTCTGTGGGGATCGATCGATTCGTTCGTGCTCAGCACGTTCGGTGACATGATGTCGATCAGAAATCTCGCAGAGGTGATCGTGGTGATGCCCGACAAAATCCCATATCAGCTCGGGAGGACATTCCTAACACTGCTGTACATCATCCCGGGATTTATCTGGAGGGGTCAATACCATCTCATCACCGGGGCGAATGTGATCTACGTCGAGACGTTTTTCGAGGACCGCGTCGGCAAAATCAGCCTGTCGAATATGATCATTCTTGAGTTCTACATGAACTTCGGGTGGATTGGTGTGATCGCCTTGATGTTTGCATGCGGGATGTTTGTGCGCTGGTTCCAGGCGGTGACGATCGACAACCCGTGGCGGAAGTACCAGTGTGCATACATCGTCTACCACGCGATCATGGCCATCCAAATCGTACGCGTTATCAAGAGCGGGGTGCCCACCCTGTTGCAGTTCGTGTATTTTCTTGTCCCGTTCCTGATCGTGTACCTGCCGAATATCTCGATGCTGTTCGGCTCTGCGCCCGCAAGCACGACAGGCGAGGATCCCGATGAGCCAATCAATGCGGCGTAGCCGAATCGTCGCCCTGATCGTCCGGAGTGGGACCCTGTCTGCGGTGCTTGATGACCGCGGCGATGCGCTTCTCGACAAACGCAAAGTCCGAACGCCTCACACGGACAATCTCGCGGACGGGCATACCGACCGTTCGTGAGAACGCGAGGGTAATGACGACCGTGCCCAGTGTGTACGCGGCGGTGTTCGACCATGCGACGCCCCTCGCCCCGAAGTGGTCTATCAGCAGCAGGCTCAGCACGACGTTCGCAACCGTGACCGGGAGCATCGTGAACAACACAAGGATGGGCCTACCCCGTGCAGAAAGGTCGGCCTCGAATGTGCGTGCGGCAAAGAAGACCAGCACCCCCGGGACGAGAATCCGGGCGATCTGCCCGGCTTCGGCGAAGTCAGAGCCGTATACGAGCGGCACGATGTACGGCGCAATAACGAACAGAACGATGGCGGCGGGGATAGCGATGATCGTGGATACTCTGGCAACAAGTGCGGCCCGCTGTGCGGCGGCGGCGGGGTCGTCCCCGGTAACGGCGCGAGAGAACAGCACGAGCCCAAGAGTTCCCGGCACCTGCCAGAGCAGGATCGCTATGGAAACCGCGCGGGCGTAGTTCCCGATCTCATCGTTCCCGATCGAGAACAGCGGCAACCCCAGGAGCAGCACGCCGATTCTGTAGTTGACCGCCATCACCCACAGGCCCATCCCGAACTTGATCGACATCTGAACGATGAACTTTGCGACGCCCTTGTCCCATCGCGGTCGGACGCGGGCGAACTGTCGGAGCAGATGCAGACAGATGAGAATGCCCGCGGCGTAGCTGACGGCAAGCCCGAGGATCCGGATCCACCCGTCGTCCGGATCGCTGCGCCCGAGCGCAAGCCCTCCGATGAGCACGACGATGAGCACAAGTGGATCACGGAGCCAGAACAGGCGCATCTCGAAATCGAGGCGGCGGGTGCCAACCGCGATCCCCCGTGTGTACGATGTCACACTTGCGAGAGGGATTGTCGCGGCTGCGAGCACGGCCCACCCCACCGGGACATCGGCCGCGTTGGCAGGCGAGAAGATGTAGAGCAGCGCGATGGCAACCCCCAGGACGGAGCCAATCATCCAGATGGAAAAGAGCGTGCCGATGATCTCATCGAGCCCGGCCAGTTTTTTTCCGATTGCGATTGGGATGGCCTTGTTCGTGCCGAGGAACAGGATGCGGGTGATGAGATCGGGCATCCACATTGCGAGCGCGATCATGCCCACGGCCCCGGCACCCCAGATGCGGCTCGTTGCGATGCCCGCTGCCATACCGAATCCGATATGGGCACCGCGCCCGGAGAGCACCTGGAGCGTGTCGTAGAGGAACGACCTCTGCTGGTGGACCGAACCCTTGGGTGCTTGTTCTGAAGCGTTTTCGTTCATAACTGGCGCGCTTCGTCGAGCGCGTTCACCTGGAAGACCTGGTACCCCTTGTCCTCGCCGAGCGACCATGTCCGGACGAGGTTTCCCGCGGAGAGGTCGTACTGCGCGACACGGCTCTGCGGCATGGAGTGTCCGTACTTGATGAAGTACCCAAAGTCTTTCCACTTGCTTCGGCGCAGCGCGCTGAACATGACAAAGTAGTTGTCCTCGGCGCCGGGCACAGCGCAGACACCCCGACACCATCCGAGTTGGTCGAGTTCCGGAGTCAGTTCTATAAGAGAGTGGATCCGGCACTCCGGCTGTTGCCCGTCGGGGAACTCGACGAGATGCCCGTTTGTTGTCGTGAACATAATCTTGCCGTTGATCCAGTCGCCGTCGTGCGGCATGCCCACGCCGAGTTCGAGGCGCCTGGACTGATCGGTGACGCAGACCGCGTCCATGGTGCGGAGTTGCCCCGTCCAGAGGGTGCCGTTGAAGATGAACAGGTGGTTGCCGTGACGGACGTGCGGCTTCGTATCCGGTATCAGTCTGTAGTCCCTGGCGGGATCGATCGTGCGCTCGCCGGGGATGAGGTCGTGCCGCTCGACGAGGTCGCCATCGAGTGAAACGATATCGACGGTTTCGAGCCCTGTATTAGAAACCGCGAGCATGCCTTCCCACTCGATGCAATGGTGCAGGTCGTTGAAGCCGGGGATGGTGATCCTGGCGACGGGTTCGACGGGCGGCCACTGGTCATAGACGACGATCTCGTTGTGAGTACAGACGTACCACAAGTCGTTGATAAAGCAGTTGCCGGTGAATTGGACCTTGTGTTCGGGCGTCCGCAGGGACGGGGGTGTCATGTACTCGGTTCGATGGACAATCTGCCCGGACTCAAGATCCAGGATCAGTGCGATCGCAAGGATCCCCTTTCCGCTCTCGCCCTGCTCGGCACCGGTGATCAGCAATTGCATACGGGCTCTCCCCCCGTGTTCTCTTGGATGGGCGTTGGCATGAGTCGGTCGTATATCTCGAAAAACTGGCGGACGGTTCGATCCACACCCCACCGCTCGCGCTGCTGCATGACGGCCTGCTCGCTCGCCTCGGCACGCTCGCCAAGGCGGCGTTCCAGGCAGGACGCCAGCGCACCTGCATCGTCCGTTGGAAAGAACAACGCGACCTCGCAATCGAGTTCTCTGTTGGGTGTGATATCCGAGAAGATACACGGGATCCCCGTGCCAACGGCCTCGACCCCCGAGAGCGGCAGCCCCTCCCATCGAGACGGGAGAACGAAACAATCCGCGGCACTCATCCACTGCTTGATATTCGAGACCACACCGTGGAATGTGATCGAGTCATCGCCCTCGGCTATCGCTTCGATCTGGTGTTTGAATGTACCGTCGCCCATCAGATGCAGGCACCCGCCCTTCTCCCCCAGACGCCCCACACGCCACGCCTTTACGAGGACATCCTGGGCCTTCTGGCTTGTTTCCGGAGATTTGCCCGTGAAGCGTCCACAGTGAAAAAAATGCCGCTTCGTCGGATCAACCCCGAGTTCTGCGAGCCTCTCTTCTCGCAGGCAGGCTTCGTTCCGTGGCCAATCGAAAGTCATGCCGTTCGGAATGAGCACCTGTTCCCCCCGGACGACACCCTCGAACGCCTTGTGCGCCTCTTTGCCGCAGGAGTAATACACCTGCGTGTCCGAGTGATTCAACACCCAGCGAAGGACCGGATGGGTCGGAACAAATGTGTCGTGGATTTTACGGATGACACCGTACCGACGTCGGTGGAGGAACCGCGCAAAGTAGTAGGCGACCTCCACATAGTCGAGATGGATATGCACAATGCGCACATCCGGTGCCGCGACGAGCCGACGGAGCCAGAGCACACTCTGGATACTCATCTTCGGTGTCGGACCCACATGGACAGGAACCCCGGCAGCTTCGAGAGCCTCGCCCCACTGATCTCCCGCTTCGTCCCGCCTCGGCACGAGGCAGGCGAGTTCTACAGACGCGCCCTTCGCCCTCATCGCTCGGACAAGATCCTGAGCTGTTCGCTCGGCCCCTCCCGCGACGAGTGCGCCAATGAAATGGATGATGCGATGTCGGTGACTCATGAAACGGATCGCCTCGCTCTCCCCGAGAGCGGGGGGCAGAGTATAGCCCGGGGCAAATTCGGGCTCTGGTGCCCCGCTCCCCTCATCGACACGCTCGCTCGTCTGCTGTAATTCCCAAGCGATTACGCCCCGTCATCACGAGTCTTCAGTGATCCGCAGGCAATACAAGCCCCACCTCCACCGCGACATGGTCCGAGCCGCTCTCCCGCTCGACTGTCCGCCAGCTCGTCCTGCGGACACCCGCAGAGACCACCACATCATCGATCGCTACGCGAGCCCAGACCGGGCTCTGAGCAGGCCATGTGCCTCTGATGAGGAGCCACGGCTTGCAACGGAAGAGCCCTGCTTGCTTGCGCAGCATGTCTGTCCGCGAGCTGGAGGGTGTGGCGTTCAGATCGACGCCCATCACGATGGGCAGCCCGAGCGGGGCGAGGTACTCGCGGACCACGGAGCAGTTCTCCTCGAGCTGCTCGTTGCCCTCTTCCCACCGCTCGGATGAGCGGGGTGAGCGGACCACAAACGCCCCAAGAATAAACTCGCCACCCGGGCGCTCCACGATGTGCGAGCGTCGGAAAAGATAATTCCATTTCATCACATCCCAGTGTTCGTCCTTTTCCAGTTCGATCGGGCGCAGGGGCCACTTCGAGAGCTTCACCCGTGACCACTCCTTCGGGTGGGCCGGGCCAGAGCCATACGGCAACTGCTCAGCAAGCCGATCGTCGTTCTGGATGAGCGTCCATAACCGCCACGAACATTCAACAAGCACGACCACATCCGCATTGCTCCAGGCGATCAGCTCTACGACCCGCTCGGGCGTCTGGTTCACACCCAGCGTGTTCATCGTGAGCACCGTCACGATCTTCCCGGGATCCCCACCCCCGCTGGGTGCCCGCCCCGGCACGAAGAGCATCAGGCTCATCACCACCGCGAGTCCTATCGCAGTTGTGCAAATCCACCGACGCCCCGCGACAGCGAGCAAAAGCGGGATCACACCCAGGAGCGTCAGCTGCGGGGCGAGGGTCGCCACCTGGTCGATGACCCACGCGGACTGACCCGCGATCTGGGTCAACACCACCACCCAAGCCGCGAGACACCCGGTCCAGCAGAGCGCACCGATCACGCGGAGGAGCGGGGTGCTGGATTTCTTCGCGCGGTATCGCTTCACCGGGTGCCCTCGATTGCCGAGCGTTATCCTACGTCCTCGCCCGATCCGGGCGGTGCTTGTACGGAGATGGATGCATGAACGTTCTGGTCACAGGTGGTGCTGGGTACATCGGCTCCCACGCCGCGAAACTGCTGCTCACCAGCGGACACAACGTCACGATCCTCGACACGCTCGAACTCGGGCACGAGCAGGTTGTCACCAATCTGCGCACCCTCCCTCAAGCGAACGAGCAGACCCTCGCGTTCTGCAAGGGCTCGACCGCGGACCGCGAAACGGTCACGAAGCTCCTCCGCGAGCGCGAGGTCGAGTGTGTCATGCATTTCGCGGCGTACGCGCTGGTCGGCGAGTCGGTGACGGACCCGCTCAAATACCACCGCAACAACACCGGCGCCGCTGTCGAACTCCTCGAAGCGTGCGATGCCTCGGGCGTGAGCAAGTTCATTTTCTCCTCGACCTGCGCGACATACGGCGAGCCGAGCGAGGAATTCATCCCGATCAAGGAATCGACACCCCAGCACCCCATCAATCCGTACGGCAACGCCAAACTCGCGTTCGAGAAGGCGCTGATGGATTTCCGTACCAAACGGGAGATCGAGGGGCGCCCCTTCGCCTGCGCGATGCTGCGGTATTTCAATGTCGCGGGCTCGGACCCGGACGTGCTGATCGGCGAGGACCACGACCCCGAGACGCACCTAATCCCGATCATCCTCCAGGCGGCCCTCGGCAAACGCCCGGGCGTCACCATCTTCGGCACCGATTACCCGACACCGGACGGGACATGCATCCGTGATTATGTGCATGTGCAGGATCTTGTTTCGGCGCACGCGACGGTGATGAACGCGCTGGGGGATTGCGACCTGCGGACCTACAACCTCGGGATCGGCAAGGGGCTCTCTGTCCGCGAGATCATCGAAGCGGCAAAGCAGGTGACTGGCGTTGACTTCAAGGTGAGCGAGGGCGAACGTCGCCCGGGCGACCCGCCGACTCTCTACGCGGATCCGTCGCGCGTCCGCGCGGAAACGGATTGGGTGCCGCAGTTCACCGACGTCAACGAAATCATCCGCACCGCATGGGACTGGTTCAGCGCCCACCCGGACGGGTACGCCTCGTAACCCCCCCGCCTTCGGGGCGGCTCACCCCACCGCCACATCCTCGACCCGCTGCACCCATTCCCACTGCTTGCGCACGCCTTCCTCAAAGGTGGTTGTCACCTTGTAGTCGAGTTCCTGCGCCGAGCGCGAGGTGTCGGCGAATGTCCGCTCCACATCGCCCGCCTGCATCGGGAGCTGATCGATATTCGCTTTCCGCCCGACGACGCGCTCGATCGTGGCGATCATCTCGCGCAGCGTGACCGGGTCGGACCCGCCCAGGTTCCAAATCCTGCACCCGTGCTGTTCGATGCGCTCGTACGCCGCGAGCACACCCGCAACAATATCTTCGATGTATGTGTAGTCCCGGCTCGACGAGCCATCGCCGAACATCGGGATGCGCTGCCCCGCGGAGATCAGGCGGATGAATTTCGAGATCGCCAGATCCGGGCGCTGGCGCGGGCCGAACACGGTGAAGAACCGCAGGCTCGCGACGGGCATTTTGTACAGGTGCCAGTAGGTGTGCGCGATCAGCTCCACCGCTCGCTTGGTCGCAGCGTATGGGGAGATCGGCTCGTTCACATCATCGCTCTCGGAGAACGGCACCTTCTCGTTGTTGCCGTACACCGAGCTGCTCGACGCCTGCACGAACCGTTGCACACCCGTTGATCGCGCAGCCTCAAGAAGGATCGTCGAGCCGTTCATGTTCACCCTGGCGTAGAGCGCGGGCTGCTCGATGCTCGGGCGCACGCCAGCGCGCGCCGCGAGATGGACCACCCCGGTGAACCGCTCTCTCTCGAAGAGGGATTGCATCGCGGGCGCATCGGTGAGGTCGTTCTCGATGTACCGGACGCGCTCGGCGTGCCCGCCCAGCGCCTCGCGGACCTCAGCGGAGTTGCGCTCCTTGATCTCGCGCGCATAAAACGAATCATAGTTGTCCAGACCAACAACCCGCGCCCCGGCGCGCGCCAACGCCTCGGCGGTGTGCGACCCGATGAACCCGGCCGCCCCGGTGACAAGGATTTTCTGATCGGTGTAATCCAATGCATCGCCTCCGTTCGAACCACACAGCATAAAAAAGCGGGGTGCCACATGCATGCAGCACCCCGCAGGAGGAGAGAGAGAGTCTGTATGAAGTACAAATCCCCCGGTATCCGAGATCGTCGTTCCGGGCATCGGGGCATTGAAAATCGGGCATCAACCCCTCTGATCAACCGGAGAACGGGTATACGAGCGGGGCGATCACAAGCGTGACGATCGCGGCGATCACCGTCAGCGGGAAGCCAAGGCGGAAGAAATCCGTGAACCGGTACCCGCCCGGGCCCGCGACCATGAGGTTCGTCGGGACCGCGAGCGGCGTCATAAACGCGCACGCCGCCGCCGCCATCACGCCCACGATAAACGGCTCGATGTGGTACCCGCGTTCGACCGCCGCCGCGACCGCGATCGGGAACATCAACACCGCTGCGGCTTTGTTCGTGATCACGAGCGAGAAGAGACCTGTCAGCACAAACACGGCGCCGAGCAACACCCGCGGGCCCGTCTCTCCGATCACACCCAGCAGCGCGTGCGCGACCATGTCCGCTGCGCCCGACTCCACCATGGCGTATCCGATCGCGAGCGCCCCGCCGATCGTGAGCAGCACCTGCCAGTTGATGCTCTGGCGTGCGATCGTGCCGGACGAACAACGCGTCACCACCATGAGCATCGCGCCGAGGAACGATGCGCCTACCGTCGGGATTTCGCGGGGCAGGATGTCCACCCCGATCGCCGCGTTGATCCTGGCGGTCACCACACCGATCGGCAGCACCAGCAGCGCGAGCACCATGAACATAATCCCGATCGCGAGCCACGCGCGCTCGTACCGGATCGGACGCGCGCCACCAACCGCCGACAGCAGATAGAAGTGATCCGAATTGCGAAACGCCTCGACAAAGCCCGCGTGCGTATCGAGCAAAAGCGTGTCGCCCGGGCGCAGCACGATGTCACCGATCTTCTTATGGATGCGTTGCCCGTTTCGGTGCACCGCGATGATCGCCGCGTTGTACGCCGTCCGGAACTTGCTCTCGCGGACTGTCTTGCGCACGAGCGGCGAGGTGTGCGAGACAACCGCCTCGACCATCGATCGGGTGCGTCTGTCGCCCTCGACCTTGCCCACCTGATTCGTCGCCGGCACTAGCCCCCTGATTTTCTGCAGATCCACCACGGATTCCACCACACCCACGAAAATCAGCCTGTCTCCCGCGCGGAGGATCTCCTCTGGCGCCACCGCGGGCAGCGAACTGCCGCCGCGCTCGATCTCCGCGAGGAACAGCCCGGGCAGCGCACGCAGCCCCGCCGCCTCGATGCTCTTGCCCACGATCGGCGAATCCGCCTGCACCTCCATCTCCACCTCGTAGCAGCGTGGATCGATCTCACCCGAACGCGCCTCACGACGCACGGGCAGCAACCGCTTGCCGAACAACACAATAAACACCAGCCCGAGCACCGCGGTCGGCAGCCCGATCGGCGTGATCAGCCAGAACAACCGCGCGGTCGTCGGCACATCCACACCCTGCTGGATCGCGTAGTCCTTGTACAGTTCTGCGATCGCGATATTCGAGCTGGTCCCGATGAGCGTGCATGCCCCGCCCAGGATCGCGGCGAAACTCAGCGGCATGAACAGCTTGGACGGGCTCACGCGCAGCTTCTTCGCCCAGTCGTCAATAATCGACAAGTACATCGCGACGATCGGTGTGTTGTTCAACACCGCGCTCATCACCGCGACAGGTATGAACATCCGCACCTGCGCATCGACCAATGATTTGGGCCTGCCCATGACCAGCCCGGCGATCATGTTCACCGCGCCCGTCTCCACGAGCCCGGACGCCACAACAAATAGCGCCGCGATTGTCAGCACCGCCGGGTGCGCAAAGCTCAACGCCGCGTGCATCGGATCGAGGATGCCGATGACGAGCAGCATGGTCGCGGCGCCGATCATCGCGGTGTCCGTGCCCACCCGGTTGCTCATGAGCGCAACCATCAACAGGACGACCGTCCCGAGTGTGTACCAGGCTTCCCAGTTTTCGAGCATGCGCATTCAGCTCCGGCTCGGCAGACCAGCGGCGGGCACGCTGCCCGCCTGTCACCCATCCATCGGCTGTTCTCCCGCCGGGCGTCAAGCCGCCCGGGTCTGCCCTTCCGCCTTATTCCCGACCGATGCCCAGCTCCCGGATCGCCCCGATCGCCTTGCCGTGCAATTCCGGCGGGCCCACCACGACACCCTTGTTCTTCTCCAGACCCCGCCCGTGCGAGAAATCCAGGGTCTCGCCGAAGATATCCGACACCGCGCACCCCGCCTCGCTCGCGATCGCTGCTCCAGCTGCGTGGTCCCAGATTTTTTCGATATACGGCTTGCCGGGTGTCGGCAGGCGCAGGTACAGATCCGCCTGCCCCCGAGCGACCACCGCGTACTTCGCCTGCGAATCGAGCCGCGCGGGCTCCGCGGGTTCGCCCAGTTTTTCCAGAATCTGCCCCGCGATGGAGTGGCTCGTGTGTGCGGCTTCGACGGATTCGCACATCCGGATCCCCTCGCCCTCTGCGGAGGTCAGACGCATCAACTTGCTCGCCTCCGCCTCCGGATCATCGCACACCATCTCGCACACCCCCTCGGACGCCGCCGCGTAGTACAGCGTGCCGTGCTCGTCCGCCTGATCGAGCGGGGCAGAGAAGTCCCTCGAAAGGTTCGGGCACCCGAGCACGCCCAGCACCGGTGTGCCCGCCTCGATCCACGCGAGGCTCACCGCGTACTGCTGCCCGCGGAGGAACCCCTTGGTGCCGTCGATCGGGTCGAGCGTCCAGAAGCCGTGCATGGTGTCGCTCGCGGGCTCGCCCGCGCCGACATCGATCATCTCGAGCACCTCATCGGGTGTGGCGTCGGGCCAGACGAGGTGCACCGCACGCACGATCTCGTCGAGCACGCTGCTGTCACCAGCCGCGACCTGCCTGCGGAGTTCCGCGGAATCCTCTTCCGCGACGAGCGTCACCGTCCCGAGCTGCTCCACGAGCGCCCGGGCGACGACCGCCTGGCTCGCGAAGTCCGCGACAGTCACCGGGCTCTTGTCGTCCTTTGTGATCGAACGGACCCGCTCCAGCTCCCGCTGCACCGCGCGGCAGACCGTGCTCGCTTCAACAACCGCGAACTTCGCTGCCTCAAGCCGCCTCGCCTCGTCTGACATCGGAAAACTCCTCGTTATTCGTTCCCGCAAACCCGCGTTCGCCGGGTGCGCAATTGTACAGCGCCCGACCCGGAGGACGCTGTTACGAACCGAGTATTCCTGATGTTCGCGCGATCACTCGGCGGGGACGATGCCCTGCTTCTCGAGGAACTCAACGCACTGCACGACGCAATCTTCCAGCGGGTCATCGCCCGGCTTGAGGATCAGCTCCGCGTTCGTCGGAGCCTCGTACGGATCATCGATCCCCGTGAATCCCTTGATCTCGCCCGCGCGGGCCTTCTTGTACAGCCCCTTCGGGTCGCGCTGCTCGCACACCTCGAGGGAAGCGTCAACGAAGACCTCGAAGAACTTGAGCCCGGCGTCCTCGTGGAATTTGCGAGCCGCATCGCGGTCCTTGGTGTAGGGCGAGATGAAGCTGGAGAGCGTGACACACCCGGAATCAGCGAACAGCTTGGAGACCTCGCCGATGCGACGGATGTTCTCGGCGCGGTCCTCGGCGGAAAAACCAAGGTTGTTGTTCAACCCCATGCGGATGTTGTCGCCATCGAGGCGGAAGCAATGCACCTTGCGCTGCACCAGCACCTGCTCGAGCGCG
The DNA here is from genome assembly GCA_029260435.1 of Phycisphaerales bacterium. Classification (GTDB taxonomy): domain Bacteria; phylum Planctomycetota; class Phycisphaerae; order Phycisphaerales; family UBA1924; genus OFTM74. The sequence continues at coordinate 29,468 of JAJDDG010000060.1, forward strand.
CACGCGATGGTGCTCTTGCCGGACGCACTCAGCCCGGTGAACCAGAGAGTGCAACCCGTCGTGTTGAGAGAGCCCCAGCGCTCCTCGCGGGTGATATCGCCCTCGTGAAAGTGGATATTTGTCGCCTTGGTGGTCATCGCCGCTCGCTCCTTTTTCGTTTCAAAAATATAGAGAGGAAAAGGTATGCACGGGCGAACACCCCGTCAAACCAGCGATCCCGCCGGATTACCGTTCCGAGACGGCTTTCGATACACGCTCGCCCAGCCACGACCCCTCGCGGGTCACCAGCACGTGCCCACCATCCGCATCCACCCACCACACGCCGTCCACCCCGAGTTCTTCGCCCATACGCTGCACCCAATCTGATAACCGTCGTTGGGCGTCAGAATCATCGGTGGTCGTCGTCCCGACGATCAGTTTCGCCTTGGCGATGATGTCCTTGACCGCCTCGCCCTGCTCCGAGCGGATGATCCCGATACCGCGAGCGGGAAGTTCGCTCACGATCTGCTCGAACTCCTCAACCACATCCGGATTCAGAGAAATCGGCAGGTAGATGATCTGCACTTCCGGCTCCGGGATCGTCGCCGGCGCGGACGGCTCGGGTGCCAGCACCGCCTCGAACCCGGGCATCCCCTGCGACTGGCGCGCCGCCGAGATGCTCGCCATCACCTTGTCCTTGTTCGAAACCGCGATCATCCGCTCACGCTGATCAGCGGACTGCGAGGTGAATACCTCCGACTCGCCGTCGAACACCGCCCCGGTAGCCGAGAAGAACATTCCTCGCAGCTCATCGAGCGAATCAATCGTCCCGGCGATCCCCGGTACGCCCTCAATCGAGACCAGGGAACTGATGCGTGCCCTTTTCCTGTCTTGCTCGCGCTCGTGCTCGAACAATAACGCCCCCGCCCCAACAATCGCCGCCCCGACAACCAGAAACACAACCACCGCGCCGATCACGCCCGTGTTCGGCTCGTGACGCTTGCGGCTCATCGCGTGGCGACGCGCCTTGCGATCCCCACGCCGGGCACCCGCGCGCTTCTGCGCACTCTGCACGCGCTTGCGCGCAGCGGAGAGCTGCTCGGACGCGGAGCGCCGATCGCCCACAGGACGCACCCGCGGTGTGGGCGTATGCGCCGCGTTCATTACGCGCCCGCCACCAGTCGCACCATGACCCGCGCCGACCCCACCACCAACACCACCAGCGGACTGAGCCTCCGGTCCCGAATCGTATTTGCCGGTCCACCAATCCACACGCCCGATCCGCGGGCGGGCCCGCTTCATTGCTACCGCACCAACCGGCGGGGCGATCGGCGCCGGGGTGGCATGCACCGCGGCCGCGCCCGCGACCGCAGCCGCGGGGGTAGGCATGGGCATGGGAGTACCGAAAGACTCCGCCTCGGGCTCCATCTGCTCGACCGCCTCGGCAACAACCTGCGGCTTGTCCTGCATCGAGGGCAGGTCCTTGAGTTTCAATGCACTCGGGCTCTGCGCGTCGAGCACCGCCACCAGGTCGCCCCGCATCTCGCCCGCGCTGTTGTAGCGCGAATCCATGTCCGTCATCGAACGGCGCACGATCCAGCGCAGCGTCTCGGGGCAGCGCTTGGTAATGCGCGTCAGCCCGCCGTGCGCCGGGAACGAGTTCTCGATCACCGAGAACAGCACCGCGCCCACGCCGTACAGGTCGAACTTCACTCCATCGACCTCGTGGACCTTCACGCCCCGCAGCGCCATCCGCACCAGCTCCGGATCGCGGAAGTATTCCGTGCCGTGCGTCGTGAGCGTCATCGCCGAGCGCAGCGGCGTGATCAGACCCAGATCAACCAGATGCGCCTCGCCGCCCGCGATAATGATGTTGTCCGGCTTGATGTCCTTGTGCCACAGCTCGCCCCGGTGGTACACATCCAGCGTGTCCAGCAGATCGACCACGTACCGCACAACCTCGCGGAGGTGCATGTCGTCGAGCCCGTCGGGCGTGCAACCCGCGTGCAGGCGTTGTGTCACGCTTGTTAGATCGTCGCCCGGCACAAAGGGCATCACGTAAAAGAACCGCTCGTCGGTCATCTCGTGCTCCAGCACGAGACCGATCTTCCGCGCCGCCTCCAGCGCACGGCTCTCCCGCACGATCTGCGGCATGCTCGACCCCTCGCGGATCGAGAACGACTTGATCACCACCTGGTCGATGTCCTCACGCCCCATCCGAGAAAACGCCGCGAGTTTTTCCTGGCTTGGATCCGCGACGTACAGCTTCCCGCCCGAACCGCCGCCCTTGAGCGACCCGACAATCTTGTACCCCTCGAACGTCCCCGTCTTCTTGCTCGGCTTATCCGAGCCCGGCGCCTTGGCGATCGCCGCCGGCACACGCTGCTCGATCCCCTCGGTCAACCCGTTGAGGAACAGGAATTTCGCAGGGTGCCCGATCACCACGCGGTACAAACACCGACCGCACACGCCGATCTCGTCCTGCAGGCTCCGCCCGAAGTGCGACGCCGCCGACCAACGACCGATCACGATATTCACCAATACAAGCGGCACCAGGATCACCGATGCGATCACCGCACCGACCGAACGCACCACGTCCGTGAACATCCCGCCCACGAACCGCAGCATGTGCATCACCATGAAACCGATGCCCTTGAAGATCCCGCCGACGACGTACACGCCGCCTTTCATGAGCGGCACAAGCACGAACACAATCAGCAAGACAGCGGCGACAACCACGAGAATCATGCCCAGTAAACCGCCTAAGACTGACATCGCACGCGCTCCTCTCGATCAAACCCACCCGACATTCGTTTACCCGGTAGACAGCCCATCAACCCGACGTGATTCGCTCTCCACCAGATAGATCTCGCAGATCGCTTCGTCGAACAGGACGTCGTCAACTTTCTTGGGACTCAGGGCCAACCCATTTCGTTCCGCCTCCTCCACCTCCTCCGGCGTGAAGCTATATGTCTCCATCACCTCCCGGAGGCGGCTCCGCAACTGATCACGCACCCGCGTCAGGCGGCGCGACACCGTCGGCTCGCTCGTCCCCAACTCTTCCGCCACGTTCTTGCCGGGCATCCCGTCGAACACGCGCATCCGGTAGACCGAAAAATCCGTGAAGTCCGCAGCCTTCTCCACCATCCTGATCGCCGCGTACACCTTCGCGCGGAATACCGCCGCTTCGTAGTCCCCGTCCGGAGAGACACCCCCGGATTGAGCCATCCAAGCCTCGTCCAGCGACACACCCCGCTTGCCCGAGCCGCGTTTCAGCGCCATCCGACGATCGATCTCGTCTCCGAGGGTGTGCCTCGCGATCGCGAGCAGCCACGTCGAGAACCGGGCTCCGCGGGTCGGGTCGTAGCGTTCGATCGAGTTCGACAGCGCAGCGAGCGTCTCCTGGGAGAGATCCTGCACTGTCTCCTGACCGATCCGACCCCTGCCCCACCGGGTGAGCTGGGCGCGGAGCACGGGCCCGAATGTCTCCCACAGCTCGAACCACGCCGCCGCGTCGTTCGCCCGCAGGCGGGAGATAAAGCTGGTTGTCAACGTGCTGAGCATCGGGTCGCCGCCTTCTCCCCCCCACAGATCCCATCCCGCCTCATCCACCCCTTCTTCCGCCGCCGCCCCGCGGAGTTTCTAAAAATCAAGTCCTGAGAAGAAGCAAGAAGGGGATGTGGGGGGAACACACACAGGATACGCCCACCACACACCATCTAGAACGTCCCAAAGCTGCTTCCCCACGACACGCTGCCTCACCACCCCGAATCCGCATCCTCATCACTTAAATGAGGACTTCTCGGACGCAGACAATAAACGTGAAATCCGCACCCCGTGATTCCCAGTAACCCGTTGGAGACACAAAGAGCACGCCCCGCGTTGGAGCAAGCCGAACCGTGTCCCACAGGAGCCACAGCATGCCACTCGTCAAAACAGCACTACGTCTGGTAGTCATCGGCGGTCTGGCGACGGGCACGGCCGTGCTCATCGCTGGCCCGGAGCGCGTCGCGCACCTCGCGGGGCAGGCCCGCCAGAGCTTCATCAGTGTCATCGATGATCACATCGACGACCCGGTCATCCTCCGCTCGCAACTCCGCGACCTCGCCGACCAGTACCCCGAGCAGATCGCGGAACTCCGCGGCTCGCTCGCCGAGATCGATACGCAGATCGTGCAGATCTCCCACGAGCAGGCGGTCGCAGAAAAAGTCGTCGAGATGGCGATGCAAGACCAGACCGAGCTGAGCTCGCGCCTCCGGCAGGCCGAGCTCGCCCGCGTCGAATCGCCCTACGCCGTGATCTCCGTCCGCTTCGATTCACGCTCGTACCCGCTCGAAAAAGCGTACAAGCGTGCGACCGATGTGAACACCACCATCGCCTCCTACCAGAGCCGAGCGACCCACGCCGCCCAGACCATCGGCGCGTTGGAATCCCAGCGCGAGATCTTCGGCGACGCGCTCACCACGCTCGAAACCGAACTCGCCGAGTACCACGCCCAACTCGCGGTGCTCGACTCGGAAATCGAAATGCTCTCGCGCAACGAGCGCGCCCTCGACATGCTCGAGGACCACTCACGCACCATCGAGCACCTCGACCGCTTCGACGCTTCCTCGCTGGACCACGTCAAGGCACGCATCGCCAAGGCGCGTTCGGAACAGGAAATGCGATTCGAATCGCTCAAGACCCGCGAGTCACAGAGCGACTACGAGACCAAGGCAAAGGCCATGCTCGGTGCCGAAGACGCCGCCCGGGATATTTTCCAGAAGACCCACTTCTTCACCCCGGACACAACCGCGACCGAATCAATCGAGATCGGCCCAACCACGCCGCTCACCGACGGACAGGTCGCCATGCGTGACAACATCGTCATCGAGTAAGCAGACTTCCAACTCTTAAACACCCGGGCCCGTTCGTTCGGGCCCACCGCCGCGAGGTTCACATGCCGCCGAACCCCGCGGCTTTTTCTTGCGCTCCCCGTGCCACTGACCCGTCTTCGGGTCAGTGCTTTTCATCTCTCTGGTTGGCATGCTCACACGGAACGGGTGAGCATGTCTTCTCCCCACCCCCTCTCCCATTCTTCATCTTCCCGCCCGCATCTTCCGCAGCGCCTCCAACCGTTTCTGATGCTGTTTACGCTCCGGTTCGAGCTCGCTCAGCGCCACGAGTTGAAGCTCCGCGCCCGCAAGATCACCCCGCCTGATCGCGACCGTCGCCGCAAGCTCGCGGTGATCGCCGTCGAACGGCGCGATGCCGATCGCCCGCAGCGCCTTCGCCTGCGCCTTCTCCCACTCGCCCGCCGCCGCGTACAGCCGCGCAAGCTCAACCGCGTACACCGCCGACCGCTGCTCCCGCGCATCGAGATACTCGAGATGCCCGATCGCACGCGAAGACTCATCCGTCTCCAGGTAGAACCGCGCGAGCACCCGGTGCGGCATCGGATCCACCGCACGCACCCGCGCGTACCGTTCGAGCAACTCCATATCTTCGGGGTGCAACGTTTTCGGCGCACGCCCGATCGTCGCCTCCGCTACCAACGCCAGCACGCCAGGGTGCTCCGGGTTCGTCTCGTACCACCGCTCCACCTGCTCGACCGTCGGCGATCCATAATTCGGCTCGCGCGGCTCGCCCACCGGCACCCCGGCCGCGCGCATCGTGAGATACACACCCCAGGCACGAAGCCACCTTTCTAATTTTTCCCGACCCGCCTCAGTCTCCAGCGCATCGTCACGCACCATGTCTCGCACACTCGGCTCAATCAGCATCCCGTGCGCCCGCGCATCCGCCAACGCCCACACCTTGAAATCCGCAAGAAACTCGTCACCCGTTACCCCGAGCACACTCTCGAACGCGTCCGCCTCGCGCACCCCGTCCCGGTACATATCCATCAGCCGCAGCGGCGTGTGCGCATCCCACCGATCGATGATGAACTGGTACATCCAGTGCCCCTGCGCGTACGCCTGCGAGCGGTCCGTCGGTTTCTTGGGACGCACAAACGCGATATTAATCTGCTCCAGATCAAACAGCTCCCCCGCGTCCAGCACCGAAGCGAGCAGTTGCCATGTGTTGTAGTCGCGCGGTGCGATTTCCATATTCACCGCCGCCGCCTCCGTGAACCAGTGCGGGATGCGGTTGTTCGTCCGCCCGAGCGTGATCGTGTGCGAGTACTCGTGGCGCACCACACGGATCCAGTCGTACGTCCCCTCGTGCAGCTTCCCGACCTTCGGCACCTCCATCGCCACCACCGGGCCCGTCGAAGCCGCGATCGTATGCACACCCGGCATCCCCACGATGCGCACCGCGAACCGCTGGTGATCGGGCATCAGTTCGATCAGCGTCTTGTCCTCCGGCTCCCACCCGAACGTATCCGTCACGACCCGGTGCATCTCATCGAGCGGCCCGAGCATCTCCCGCGCCATCACCCCGTCCACGCCCGGCTCGTACCGCACCACGAAGTGCTCGCCCTGGATCTTCTCGTACGTCGCCAGTTCGTCCAGCAAAAGCAGGCTGTTCTTGGCGCGCGTGTTGAACGGGTCCAGTTCCCGCGCGCGGCGCAATGCCGTGACAGCCTCCAGATCCCGCCCCGACTGCACCTCTAATAAACCCTTTTCGATCCACACCCGCGCCCAGTTCGGGCGCGTCTCGATCGCCTCATCCAGCACCCGCGCCGCCCACTCGTACTGCCGCGCCTCGCTCAGCGCCCTGCCCACCTCGAAGAGCGCAAGCGCCGAACCGGGGTGCGCCTCACCGAACTCCGCGAACGCTTTGTCCAGCACGTCCTCGTCAAACCCCAACGCCACCGCGCCCACACGCAGCGCACCCAGATCCACCGAGCCGGGGAACCACGCCTGCGCATCGTCGAGCACAGCCAGCGCGCCATCGCCGTCTTTCTGGCGCACCGCCGCCCGCGCTCGCAGCTCCGACCCGTGCAGGCTCACAACATCCTTGTCCTCTGCGAGCCGACGCAGATTCTCGTCCAGACGAGCCGCCACACTATGCACCGTCGCGAAATCAAACATGTTCACCGAAACCAACCCGATCACATGCCACGCACGCGCAGCGTTCGGATTCAGCATCAGCGCCTCGACCGCCGCCTCGCGCGCCTCCTTGCGGTTGTCCTTCGAGTACAGGATCTCCGCCTGCTCCACCACCGCGGGCCAGTACAGCCGATCTAGATCCTGGTGCGCCTCCGCGAGCATCTCGATCATCCGCTCGTACTCCCCGCCCGGGCGCCCCTCGATCCGCGCCCGCACCCGCATCGCCCGCACCACTTCCACCAACTCCGGCGCACTCAACTGCACATCCGGTCGATCCAGCGCGATCACCTGCTCAGCAGAAGCAACCGCCGCCTTGTTCTCGCCGAGCAGCTCGTACGCCGCGGCTCGCAGGCGCGACGCCTGCGTGCTGTCGATCCCCTGCACGAGATCAAGCACGCCCCGCCCATGACCAAGGCGCAGCATCGCCTCCGCGCGAACCTTCCTATCCACAGCCTCATCCGCGAGACTCGGGTCGTACAGCGCCCCAACCACCAACGCCGCGTTCGCCCGCGCGCGCACATCATCCAGATCATCCTCCTGCCACACCCCGTGGAACACACGCATCTGCGCACGTTCATCATCCGTCAGATACTCCATCTCCAACGCACGCAGCACCGCATCCACCATATCGGGCGGCGGCACCGCATCAACCCCCTGCCCGCGCACCGATCCCGCAACAACGAGCATTCCTACAACAACAGTCATCAACCGGTTCATTCTTGATCCCCGCTAGCACGCGCCGCAAAGTGCCCCTCGATCTCCTGCACCTGCCAACCCGCCTCGTCCGGCGGCTCGATCTCCAGCAGCGAATCATCGAATGCGGCACCATTTTTTTCCGCGTTGATCAGCACGACAAACGATTCGTCCCCCGCGCGATTCACCGTGTACGCAAGCCTCGGGTGGAGCTCCCCCTTGATGTACCACACACGCACCTCCGCGAAGTCATCCGAAGCCGCGAACTCGGGCTTCGGCACCAACCTCAACTGCACCGTTTCATGCAATTTCAACCCCACCGCTCGCGCCTTGCCAACCTTCCCCTCATCGAAGGGCAGCACCTCCGCGTCGTACCGGAGCTGGATCTCCTCCGCCTTCTGCCCGATCGGGATCGGGATCGGACCCTCCCCGAGCTGCAGTGGATCGATCCGCTCGCCCTCCGGTGCCAACTCGCGCCGCGTGTACATCTTCTGCGCCTCGTTCTTCTCGACAAGGAACCGCCCGTCGAAAACAAGCCGCTCGTCGATCGTGTTCCGCTGCCCGTCCATGTCGAGCGTGTCGAACACCACCGCGAATGTCCGCCCATCCTCCCCAACGCGGTAGACCAACTCCCCGCCGCGCGTGATCTCGTCGCCGATCATCTTGTGGCGCTTCGTGAACCGGATCTTCGCCTGGAAAGTTTGCACGTCGTCGTCCGCGTGTTCGAGGCGCTCCAAAAATTCCTGCACGTCCTCGCCACCCGCCTCAGCGCGCACGACCAGCGCACCCAGACCACACACCACCCAAACCATCACGATCCATCGCATTGTGTTCCGCATGACTCCTCCATCGGCTCGCCCTCCCCCATCCTCTTATTGATACCCCGCCGACCCCGCCGCGTTCACCCAATCCGCCGATTCATCATGTCCATTGCCGTCCCTCCCGCACCCCCTCGATCCGATCACCAATCCCCTTGAGTGCATCCTGGTCCTCGGCGCTCAGCCGCTTGGGCGCCACAATCTGCACCACCGCGTACAAATCTCCTTTCGACCCATCCTTACCGGGTCCGCCGTGCCCCCGGATCCGCAGCCGCTGCCCGCTGCTTGTCCCGGGCGGCACCGTCACCTCCACCCGCGCATCAAGCGTCGCCACCGTCACCTTCGTGCCCAGCGCCGCCTCCGCGATCGTCACGGGCAGATCGATCACCAGATCGTGCCCCTCCATCCGGAACCACCCGTGCGCTTTCACGTTCAGATGCAGGATCAGATCCCCCGCCGTGCCGCCCCCGGCGCTCGGCGCGCCCTTGCCGCGAACCCGCAGCTTCGTGCCGTCTTTCGTCCCGTGCGGGATCGTCACCTCGATCGTCTGCGCCGTCCCACCCCGGCGCACTTTCACCGAGAGCGTCCCCCCCCGCACCGCGCGCTCAAAGTCGATCTCCGCGTGATGCTCGATGTCCTTGCCCTTGCTCGGCGCCGAACGGGTCCGTGCGCCGCCCCGCGCTGCCCTTTCAAACGCCGACCCACCAGCCCCGCCGCCAAACCCACCACCCCCGCGCACCCCAAAGATTTCCTCGAAAATCGATCCCACATCCCCCTCGTCGATCCCGCCGCCGGGCGTGCCCGCGACATTCGACCACGAATAGTGCCCCCGTCCCGCGCCGCCTCCACCAAACCCGCCCTGCGGGCCCGCGTGCCCGAACCGGTCGTACTTGGCGCGCTTCGATCCGTCGCTCAGCGTCGAATACGCCTCCTGCACCTGAGAAAACTTCTCCTGCGCGTCCGATGCCTTGTTCACATCCGGGTGCAGCTCGCGCGCAAGCTTGCGGTACGCAGACTTGATCTCGTCCGCGCTCGCCTCCCGCGCCACGCCGAGCACCCCGTAATAATCGCGCTGACTGGGCATAAGCCAGCAATCCTAGCCCCCAGCCAACCGCCCCGCGCTGCCCGCCGGATCCGCCACCCCGCGAACATCAACAACCAGCATCCCCGCGTACCCGATCGTCACGAGCGTCGCCTCGTACGACACCAGATCCAGGCTCCCCCGCCCCGCCTCGACCCGCCCGCTCCCGTCCAGATCACTCAACCGCGCACCGACCACACCCCGCCCAAGCCCCGCGATCATCCGCCCGATCCCTTTCCCCTTGCCTCCACCCGTCCCCTCCCCCGCGAGCACCACCGCCGGATCGATCCCCACGCCAATCGCGCCGCCCGCCTCGATCGTGTCATCCACCGGCCACGCATGATCCGCAACCACGCACCCCACCGCCGCCGCCTCGTGCTCCGCGAACGCGCGCACCCCCTCGTCATCGGGTAGCACACAGCTCACCACGCCACCACCACTCCCCCGCCCGCCGCACAGCCCCCCCATCTCCGCAGCAAACCCGATCGACCCGCCCAGCGCGCTCATCGCCCGATCCGCCCGCTCCGTATCCGTAAAATGCTCGGGCGGGATCCACAAATCCACCCCGCTCAGCAATAGCTCGTGGCGACGCAGCAGCGCCGCGATATCGCGCCTCGCCGAGCGATCCAGCTCCCTCGCCCGCACGCCCGGTGACATCGCGTTGAGCTGCACCCCCCGGTACCCCGCTTCGCGCGCAAACCCCACCTGCCCGCGCAGCTCACCCGCCAAACCAACCAACGCGAGAGAGCGATCGAGCTGCGGACCAAACGCCATTGCCATCCCGCCGTTGTACACCCGTGCCCCGGAGCCCGCCACACCACCGGCTATCATGAACACCATGAGCCGAGCAATCGAAACACTCCACCTCGCCTGCCTCGCCATCATGGTCGGCGTCATCGCCATGACCGCCGCCGCCGCCGCGGTCCTCTTCCCGACGATCAAACAACTCGACCCCACCCTCGCCTCCTTCGCCGAGTACCCCACAGACCACTGGCGCATCGTCGCCGGGCAACCAGCGAACATGCTCTTCCAGATCTGCGACGCGCTCTCCCTCGGGCTGCTCGCGGTCGCCGCGCTCACCCTCGCCCTGCGCATCTCGGTGCGCCCCCGCTTCCAACCCTCCGCGTCCGGAGTCGTGCGCATCATCGCGCTCATCGCCCTGCTCGCCGCGACCGCCTACGGCGCCTTCGTCCTCGACGCCCGCATGAACAAAACCGCCCGCGCATTCTGGGCCGCCGCCGAGCAGGGGCAGGTAGACGAAGCCGACCGCCTCCGCGACGCCTTCGCCGCCGATCATCCCAAGTCAACCGTCGCGATGACCGTCCGCCTTTCGTTCGCGCTTGTCGCGATGGGCGCCGGGCTCTGGAACGCCCTGCCCCCCACCCTCCCCGCTCCCCCGCGCCGCCAACCGGCGCGCAAACCATGACCAACACCCGCACCCTATCCAACCCGCCCGCCCTGCGCGACCTGCCCTTCGCCGTCCCGAGCGTCACCGCCACCGACAAGCGCCGCGCCCGAGAGCTCCTCAAAGCCCTCGAAAAAACCTACCCCGACGCCCACTGCGAGCTGAACTACTCCAAACCGCACGAGCTGCTCATCGCTACCATCCTCAGTGCGCAAGCGACGGACGTCTCGGTCAACAAAGCTACCCCCGCGCTCTTCAAGGCATTCCGCAAACCCGCCGACTTTGCGAACGCCGAGCCCGAGGATCTGCACCAGTACATCAGGACAATAGGTCTCTTCCGCAACAAAGCGAAATCAGTCGTCAGCGCGATGCAAACCGTTGTCGAGGACCACAACAGCAAAGTCCCAGACACAATGGACGACCTGCTGAAACTCAAGGGCGTCGCGCGCAAGACGGCGAACGTCGTGCTGGGCAACGCCTTCTCCAAGAACGAAGGCATCGTCGTCGATACCCATGTGGACAGACTCGCCAAACGCCTGGGGCTCGCGCCAGAGGACGCCACCATCCCCATGGTCGAACGCCACCTCATCGCCCGCTTCCCCCGCGAAAACTGGTGCATGCTCTCCCACCTGCTTATCTTCCACGGGCGACGCGCCTGCAAAGCCAGAGGCGGCCAGTGCGCAACAGATCCCATCTGCAAGCGATTCGGCTCCTGCTCCAAAGCCACTGCCCCGACAACAAAGAAGAAAGCCACCAAGAAAACAACCAAAAAACGCACGACAAAGAAACGATGACCACCAGCCTCGACCAACCCGACCTTTTCGACGACCCCGAACCCGGGCAGGTCATCACCGCGCTCTCCCCCTCCAAACGCGATCCATCTCGGATCGTCGTCAAGGTAGGCCCCGCCTACCCCGCCGCCAGCAAAGGCAAAGCCGCCTGCACGATCGACCAGCGCCACCTCCTCGACCTCGCCATCGCCAAGGGCGACGAGTGGTCCCCGCAGCTCGCCCGGCGTGTCCGCGCCGCCGCCGAGTACGACAAGGCCCGTCGCTACGCCCTGAACCTCGCGACCTCCCGAGGCATCGCCCGCGCCGACCTCATCGCGCGAATCATCAAACGCGGGCACGCAGAAGAAACCGCGCAACAGATCGCCGACGAGCTCGAGCGCATCGGCATCGTCAACGAACAGGCCTACGCCGAGTCTGTCGCCCGCACCATCATCCGCGACAAGCCCGCCGGCGCCCGCCTCATCGAGCACAAACTCCGACAGCGCAAGGTCGATCCCAAAGCCATCGCGCAGGTCAAAGCCCAGCTCGCCGATTCGCACGACGAACTCGCCTCCGCTACCCAGCTCGCCACCAAGCGCGCCGCCCAGCTCATGCCCCGCGTAGACGCCCAGACCGCTCGCCGGCGCATCTTCGCCCAGCTCGCCCGCCGCGGTTTCCCGCCCAACATCTGCGCCGAAGCAACAAACCGCGCCGTCCGAGAATGTCCATCCAAAATAGATGACTAGCACAACGCACCCGATCCACTCCCCCCGTGATCCTCACCAACCACATGCTTACCTGTTTATCGCAGCTGGCAGACACCGGATAGATAGTCGCTCGATCTGGAGATCCCACACCTTCGAGTCACCCGCTCTCTCACCCGCGTCGATGCCAAGCGAAGCCCGACACAACGAGTGCTCGCGGACATCACCCCCTACCATGACGGGACAAACGATCTCTGGAGGATCATCATGCGCTCTCTGAATCTGCACGCCTCATTCCGTTCCACCATTGCCATCGCCCTCGCCTGTGCAGCGGCGATCATGTGCGCAGCGTGTGCAACCGGTGCCACTACGCCCTCCACCGATTACGCATTCGATCCCGCCGAGCGATACGTCGAAATAGACCAGCGCTGGATTCTCTGCGTCAGTGTGCTGAAACGCGCGTGCAATGCGATGATCCAGCGAACGGAAGGACTGGAATACAGCGCCGTGTGGAGAATCGGATCCGACCAACGGTACGGCGAAAGTCTCTCTCGCCCGATCTCGCATACGCAGATCCTCACCGGGAAAACCGGCGCCGCGACAATCGGGCGAAACTTCTTCCAGGCTTGGCAATACACCGGAGACCCCCGCTACTACTTCGAGGCGCACAAAATCGCGCGCCTACTCGCGTGGCTCCAGACAGACTACGGCGGCTGGGAACAGGTAGCAGACCTCTCCGGCTACGATCCTGATTGGACCTCACCAAGACGCTCTCACACACCAAAGATGAGCCTCGACGATCAATGCACCTCCGAGTGCATACATCTCATGCTCGATCTCTCAGAAGTGTGTGACGATCAATGGCTTGCCGACGCACTCGATTTCGGACTCAACAAACTCGAAGAACACCAACTCTCTAACGGCGGGTGGCCCCAATGGATCGGAGATGGCGTTCCCGACAATAGCGTGTCCCGCAACGCGTATATCAACGATTATGTGACAACAGACATCATGAACGTGATGCTCCGTGCAGGGCGAACGCTCTCTGCTCGAAAAGCTGGCGATTTCTTCCTCAACGCGGAACTCGAACCGTACTCCGGGTGGGCCGAGCAGTACACCGTGGACATGGTGCCATGGCGCGCGAGAATGTGGGAGCAACCGGAAATCAGTTCCATCGGGACGTCGATCGCCGCGATCTCACTGCTCCACCTCGCCTCCGAAACGAGCAACGCCCGCTATATCGAACCCGTCCTGCGCGCACGCCGGTTCCTGCAACCGCGTGTCGTCAACAACGGGCGTTGGGCCCGGTACTACAGAATATCCAACGGCAACAAAGTCTATGTCGATCGCTACGGCACCTACTACGACCGATTCAACGACATCCCCGACACACACTTCCCGCCCGGTGTCGTGCGCCGAGCCGCTCTCCGAGGAGTTTCGCCCTACAATCAGATGCATCACGACGACCCCGCCGAAGCGATACGACATATCGATGCGTTTCAGCAGCACGGCCTCACGAACTACCCCGAATCACTCGACCCAACATTTGCCATGACTCTGGGCGAGATCGGCTATGAAAAACGCCGTCTCTATGCCCGCGTCAGCAGGATTTTGGGCGACCTGAGCCGGAACGATGAGTGGGTCGATTCTTCGAATACTGTCTTGATCGATGCATGGCAACGCCGCATCGGATGGATCTTCGAGTTGCTGGACCTGATGACCCGCGAGCCGTTCGACATCCTCGATTACATACCCGATACAGACTCGCCGATCGCATCGATCCCGGATGAAGCATCACCTCCACCCCCTCCTCCAGGCGGCGGCTCACCCCAGGGGGGGAACAACGATTCATCGATACCATCCGATCCACCTCCTTCCGACGTGGCGATCCAGCCGTACAATACCTGTGACTTCGATGAAGATGGCGATATCGACGCGCAGGATAAAGCGAAGTTCCGCGCAGCCTGGCGCACCAAGCTCTCGAGCGCCGACTTCAACGACGATGGCAAGATCACGAGAAGGGATAAGAAAAAATTCCTACGCCAGCACAAGGAACAACGCCGCCGATGGAAACAGGACCAACAGAGAAACGATGTCGCGCAAGGCGAGTGAACGCCTACGTTATTTCCCCATGTAGTCGCGCAACAGCGCGACCGCCGCGAGCGCATCGCGACGCAATTTTTTTTGCTTGTGCGTGAGCCCCGAACCCGCCATCGCCCAGTCCGCGTCCACGCTCGTCAGCCGCTCGTCGTGATATGTCACAGGCAGATCCAACGCCGCCTCCATGCGCACCCCGAACCCGCGCACCAGCCGCACGCGCTGCCCCTCCGTCCCGTCCATATGCAGGGGCAACCCCACCACCACACCGTCAACGTCGTACTCGCCCGCAGCATCAACAATCCCGCGCACCAGCGCCGCGCCATCATCCGAACCACGCATCGGGTGTTCGAGCAGGCCGATAGGCGCGACAATCCCCGTCTCGCGATCGCCAACCGCAAGACCGGTCCGCTTGTCACCCAGGTCAACGCCAAGAAGACGCGAAGCGTCCATCTCAGGAAACGCCCGCTAATTCCTCCTCGCGGGCACCCTGCATCGTGTCCTCTCGGAGTGCTTCCGCGGTCGCGGGCTCAGTCTCAACCCGCTCACCCTCCAGCGGGCAGAACCGCGAGCCCGCCATCGGAACCCGCCGGTTCACGTCCGCCTTGGGTAACATCGGCAGGAAGATATACGCGAGCACCGTCATCCCGATGTTCATCCCCAGCAACTCGTACCACGCACGCCACCCGTTAAACACCATCACACTCGTCGCCACCACCATCGCGATCGTCAGCGGGATCAGCGACTGCCAGCACAGCTTCAGCACCTGGTCATAGCGAATCCGTGGGATCGTCCACCTAATCACCATCATGAAACACACCGACCCCATCACCTTCATCATCAGCACGTTGATCTTCACGATCATCGCCAGGATCCCGACCGCCTCGGGCGAGGTCAGCGACACGAACGGGATGTGGTACCCGCCCAAGAACAGTACCGCGAAGAACGCGCTGCCCGTGATCATGTGCGCGTATTCACCAAGGAAAAACAGCGCGAACCGCATCGCCGAGTACTCGGTGTGATACCCACCAACCAGTTCCTGCTCCGCCTCCGCGTTGTCGAACGGAGCCCGGTTCGCCTCCGCGAGGATGCACGTATAGAACAACACCGCGACCAGCGGCATGCTCAACAGATTCCAACCGCCCATGATCTGCTGCTCGACAATCACACTCGGACGCACGCTCCCTGCTACCAGCAGCATCGTCAACACCGATACCCCCAGCGGGATCTCGTAACTGATCATCCCGGCGCTGCACCGCAGCCCGCCGAGGAACGAATACTTGTTGTTGCTTGCCCACCCGCCGAGCGTCACGCCGTACACCCCGAGCGACGCCACCGCGATCAGGTACACAAACCCGATATTCACATCCGCGCCCACCACCAGCGCCCGCCCGCCCTCGACAAACTGCCGACCGAACAGCGCGATATCGCCAACTTCGATGTACCCGCCCCACGGGATGATCGCCCAACCGATAAACGCTGGCACCACCGCCGCCGCCGGCGCGAGTGTGAACAGCCACTTGTCCGCACCCTTCGGGCGGTAGTCTTCCTTGAGCAGGAACTTCATCCCGTCCGCCGCCGACTGCCCGAGCCCCCAGAACCCGAACCCGCGGAACAGCTTCTGCAGGATCGGCAGCCCGAGATCAAACCCCACACGGTTCGGCCCCAGCCGATCCTGGATGTACGCGCTGATCTTCCGCTCCAGATAGATGCAGATCGGGATCGTGCTCAGGATCACGTTCACCATCACCACGACAACAATCACACCAACGAACACCTGCGCGGAAACAGGCATCAACGCATCTAATACGCGATCGACCATAGCCCGCCAGTGTACGACCTCCCCCCACAACCCACCACCCGCCGCGCCGGGCGCAATCCCGCCCGCCAAACCGCCTCAGGGAGTCGGCCATGCTCCGATCGCAGCACCCGGGCAAATATCGCCCAACCCGAACAGCACCGAACTGATGTCGTTCACATCCACTACCCCGTCCCGGTTCGCGTCACCCCGCAGCGCTGTCGGACCCGCCCCCGCGAGCCCCGTGTCCCCGAGCCGGAACAGCACGGTGCTGATGTCGTTCACATCGATCGAAAAGTCACCGTTCACATCATCCGGGCAGCTGTCCTCCACGATCATCCGCCACATCCGGTGCGCGAAGAACGCAGCCGACGGCTCGTCCTGCTGATGCACCACAGAAGTATCCAGCAGATCACCGCCCGCAATGATCCCCGTATGAGCGCCCGCAGTGAGATCGATACCCACGCCTCGCAAAACGAACGACCCCTGATCCCCATACCCGTTCGCATCGAGCCACGCCTCTGCGCCCAAATCCGTCCCATCAAAAATCGAACCATCTGCATCGTAATACACCGAACAATAGGCCACCCCCGGGTCCGCCCTCGCTAGGTTGTATGCCGCGAGCGATTGTCCCTCCACCGCGTTGCGTCCCTGTGCCGCGTTCAACCCTGTGTACCGGATATACCAGCACCCGACGAGCACAAACTTCGGCTCAGGCCACCCAAGCGCAGAACTGATCGCGCGGTACCGCGAAATGATCCGCACATACCCGTCCTCCGCATACCGTCTGAACCCGTCCACGCTGTACCCGAGCGTCGAGGCGTTCACCACCTGCCCGAACTCGTTCATCGCCCTCACCTCCGGCGCAAGATGGACCATAAACACCGGCTGCTGCGCCGAATCCACATCCATTGCGCGCAGAACGCTTTCCACCTGCGCGTTCGTATAACGCTTTGACACCGTCGGCGTTGAGATCACATCCTCATAATGGCTGTCATAGTCCCAAGAGTTATCCGACAGAGACGCCAGCATCAGCCCATCATCCTGGCGGTAAATCACCGGCGATACCGAATGGATCATCCGCCCCTGATTCGCCTGCGCCCACGCATGCGCCGCGCCCGGCCCCGCTGCCGCGTTCTCGTTCCGCAACAACAACTCAACTTCCGATCCCGCGAATACACTCCCCAACAAAACCGGGCCAATCGAATTGCACAGCCCACTCGGCGTGATCCCGCCGGGGCGATGATGCGCATCCGTCTCCAGATTGAATGCCTGCACCGCGCCGATATTGCCCGCACCGTTCCACAGCGCGAGTTCCAGCGGCGCCGACGCCGCCGTCACACCATCCATATACCAATACACAAGACGCGCCGAAATCCCCCCACCGAACACCTGATCCGCAGGGATACCCCCGAACCATACCCGCCGACACCAGTACCGCATCAACGACTGGCGCCCGCCATTCGCGAACGGTACCAGCCCGCTTGTCGCCCCGTTCCATTCAATACTCACCTCACGCAACGCACGAAACGGCACTCCGAAATGAGGCCCCGTATTACTCACGAGTTGATACATCGCTCGCCCCGCTGGAACAAATGCCGCACCAATCGCCTGCTC
This sequence comes from Phycisphaerales bacterium, assembly GCA_029260435.1. Lineage (GTDB taxonomy): Bacteria > Planctomycetota > Phycisphaerae > Phycisphaerales > UBA1924 > OFTM74. The sequence continues at coordinate 47,464 of JAJDDG010000060.1, forward strand.
GAGCGACGGGAATGACACTCCGTTGTTCACGAAACGCACAGGATCGCCATCATCAGAGTTGTCCATAAACCCCTTCCACGACAACGCCTCCCAAGTCATCATGATCCCCGCAGGCGTTCGCTTTGGGACGCCCATCACCGCGATCGAATCACCCAGAATCACCAGCCGCGTGTTCCCCGAAATGATGTCCGCACCGACCCGCTCAAGCCCGTAACTCCGCGGCGCTGCAACAACCGGTTCGCCCGCCCGCGCAACAGCGCTCGCGCACGCAACCACCGCGCACATCACGATCAACCGGGCTACACCAAACACGCTCACAAACAACTCCTCCAGACCCGCCCGTCTCTTCCTCGACTCGCGCGTACCCAGACCCAACCACATTCCCAAAAAGCATACCCCACCCCGTCCAGATAACCACTTATTTCCGATCGATCCCCTCAACCGCCCGCGGGATCAAGCGGCAGCGACCTCGCCATCTCCAGATACGCCCGCAGGTTCGCCCGCACCTCGACCATCGAATCCCCGCCAAACTTCTCCCGCACCGCCCGCGCGATCTCGAACGCGATCACATGCTCCATCACCACACTCGCCGCGCTGACAGCGCACACATCCGAGCGCTCGTACTGCGACTGCTCCGCTTCCTTCGTGTTCAGATCAACACTCGGCAAGCCCTTGAGGATCGTCGAGATCGGTTTCATCACGCCCCGCACCACGACCGGCATCCCGTTCGTCATCCCGCCCTCGAGCCCCCCCGCGTTGTTCGTATCGCGCGTGAACCCCAGCCCGCGCGTCTCCTTCTGAGATGCGTCGTACCGGATCGGATCGTGTACCTCACTCCCCATCCTCGAAGCGCACCCGAAGCCCAGCCCGATCTCCACACCCTTGAACGCCTGGATCCCCACTACCGCCGCCGCCAGCCGCGTGTCCAGCTTCGTGCGCCAATCAACGCTCGAACCGAGCCCCATCGGGCACCCGAACACATGCGCCTCGCAGACCCCGCCAACCGTGTCCTTCTCTTCCTTCGCCCTGCGGATCGCAGCGCGCATCCCCTCGCTCGCCGATTCGTCCGGGCAATACACATCGCTCGCGTCCCGCGCGCGCATCATCTCTTGCCAGTTCCCCCCTGTCACCTCGATATCCGTCGTCGCCGCGTGTACCGCGCGCACAAACCCAAACACCTCGATCCCCACCTCCCGCAGAAAACACTTCGCCAGCGCACCCGCCGCAACCCTTGTCGCCGTCTCCCGCGCGCTCGCCCGTTCCAGCGTCGCCCGGCAGTCCGTCGTCAACCACTTCACACTCCCCGCAAGGTCCGCGTGCCCGGGCCTCGGCCGATGCACCGCCGGCGTGCGCTCCGCATCATCCAGCCGCGAGTCCTTGTTCTTCACAAACAGACTCACCGGCGACCCGATCGTCTCCCCGCCGCGCACACCGCTCATGATCTCGACAACATCCGTCTCGATCTTCTGCCGCCCGCCACGCCCGTACCCACCCTGCCTGCGGCGCATCTCGCCGTTGATCAGCTCCATGTCCACGCGCACCCCCGCGGGCAAACCCTGCACCATCGCGATCAGCCCGGGCCCATGCGACTCGCCAGATGTGTGATAAACAAGATCAGCCATGCAAAGAGAATAACTAGAGGTCGAGGATGATGAGCACCAGAAACGACGAGAGTATGATGATTGTAACACCGCATACCGTGGTCAAGAACGCGCCTGTGTTCTTAAGCTACTCGTTACCTTCTTCTGGAAAGAATGAGTATTCGAGCAATTGCGGGAAGGAAACGCCTTCTCTGCGTGCCAATTTATAGATCTTTCTTATCGACTCTCGTACGTCCTCCGGGAGTTTTGCTCGGTATTCTCGCCAGATTCGCGCTTCCTCTCGTTCGCTTGGGCCTTCGCCGGGCGCTGGATCGACGATGTAGATGTTCAGCACCTTCCCCGAGCCGTCCGGCAAAATGCACTCGACGCTAAAGGACATTTGGTCGATCGATGCTTGGCCGGTAGCCTGTTCCGTGGAAGTGCTAGTGGCACCCGCTTGCTCCTCGGGCATCGTCCAAAAGCGTTCGTAGTTGTCGGGCAACGTCTCAATCAGATCGTGATCAGTGGTGGACTCTCCCGTGCCCTCCCAAGACCGAAGGGGACCGGTAAACGGCCGAATGGGGCCGGTATACGGCTGCACCTCGGACGGCTGAACTTGGTCTTCGCTCTCATCGTCTGAGACCATTGCCTTCAGGCCGACAAACACAATGAAGATCACAATTAGAACGCCCCAAGGATTCGATTTGCCGCCCCCGGATGGACGAGGCTTTTGTGCGCGCCGTTGTGCTCGCCTTGCTTCATCTTGTTTGAGATAATGATGCCCGATTTCGGTTTGACTCGGAGTCCCTCGACCATATGGGTGTTCACTGGATGGACTCATGATCGTTTGCCTCCTTCAGACGCAACTTGTAGTTGACGCGGGGTTGAGGAAATGACCCGCCCCCGTCTTATTACACCAGTGGCTATGAGCGTATGG
>JAJDDG010000061.1 GCA_029260435.1 Phycisphaerales bacterium
CCCGAGTTCGCCGGGCGCTGCCGCATCATCGAAGTGTTCGGCTCTTGGTGCCCCAACTGCATGGACGCCTCCGAGGAACTCAAGCGCCTGCGCGACAAGTATGGCGCGCAGGGGCTCTCCGTCCTCGCCCTCGCGTTCGAAGTCACGGGCGACCCCGTGCGCGACACAAAGCAGGTCAGGCGCTACATCGAACTCACAAACATCAACTACCCCGTCCTCCTCGCCGGCTCATCGAACAAAGCCGAATCCTCGAAAGCCTTCCCCGCGATCGACCGCATCCGCTCCTACCCCACATTCATCTTCCTCGACGAGCGCGACCGCGTCCGCGGCATCTACACCGGCTTCTCCGGGCCAGCCACAGGCGAACACTTCAAAGAACAACAAGCCGAATTCGAAGCGTTGATCGAAACGATCCTCTCCGAAAAATAATCCACCGGGTGGCATGCCCACGCGCAGCGCGGGCATGTCTTCTCCCGTTCTCCCTGTGCCCCGTTGGGGGCAAGCGCGGGTGAGGGGGACGGCGGGGGGTTATTCCAGCGATTCGCTCTCGATACTCGCCGATTCCCCCGCGAGTTTTTTCTCGGTGTATTTCTTCACCCAGGTATCGAAGCTCTTGCCGTGCGCAAGATCCCGCCCGGTGAACCCGAGGCGTTCGATCTCGGAGAACAGCACCACCTCCGGGATCTCCTCGTTCTCGATCATCAGACGCACACTCGACATCGCGAGCGTGTCGCCCCGGCGCCGATCGAAGATGTACCCCGTGATCGCGCCGCCATCCGTCTTGTAGACCGTCACATCCCCCCGATAGTCGAACGCCTTCTCCAGCGCACCGATGAGCGCCGATTCGTCCTCGCGCGTCACCACCATCCCCTGCAATAATCCTTCGCCGCTCTCGCTCATCACTTCTCTCCCTCGCTCTTCAACCGAACATCCGCCCGGTACCCGGGTCCATCATCTTCCACCCCAGCGCCTTGCAGATCCGCGTGACCACGGGCCACCCGATCTCCTCGTCGATCGACACCGCCGCCTGCGTGATCGAATCCTCCTCGCCCACCATCGGCAGCTGCACCGTCAGCCCGGGCCCGTACAACAGCCCGATCGATTCGGGCGCACCATCGGTGGCGATGTTGAACCGTCTGAGTGTCTCAGTCACCTCGGATTTCGAGCCGAGAGACACCGCGTTCAGCATCGACGCCGGCGCATCGTCCTCGCCGTCATCGATAATCTTCACGAACACGATCTGTCTGGACAATGCCAAAGCGGTCCTCTTTCCATTCGCCCGAGGGTTTCGGGCTCAAAAATAACAAGTCCCGCCGCCATCCGCGATCACCGGGCAAACGCCCTCGCGTCCCGTGCCGATCGCTCCTCGATCCGGGCCAGATCCTCGTCCGTGATCCAGGGCAGTGCCGCGATCTTCTCCCGGAGCCGAACCGGCATCGCCCGCCCCTTCCGCTCAAACACCGGCCTGCTCTTCCACGCCCGGTGCATCCACAGGTACTGCTCCGGCGCACGCCGGATCATCCCCTCGATCGCCCGCCTGTACCGAGCCGTGATGTAGAACAACGGGTCGGGCTGATCCTTCCAGTCCGCTGGCTCGATCACCTCCGGGATCTCGATCACATACCGGAACACCTGCGCATCAGCTATCGAGCCCGTTGATGCACTTGTTCCGATCGGAGCGTCACCGGGTGGGGGGGCAAGCCCCGAAAGCCGACGAGCATGCCCGCACACGATCGGCAGGTCGTACCGCAGCGCGAGCAACCCGATCGTTTTGTACGCCGAGGACAACCGATTGAAAAACGGCACAAACAACCCGCCGTCCCCCGCGTTCTGATCCGCGATAAACGCCACCGTCTCGCCCTGCTCGATCAACGCGGGCAGCGCGCTCGCCGCGCCGAACTTATCAACAAGATCAAGCCCCCGCCTCCGCCGCGTCTCCTGCACCCACTGATCGAGCGGCTTCATATCAAGCGGGCGGTACAACGCATGGATCGGGAACCCTAGCACCGCGAGCGTGTACCCGAGCAACTCCCAGTTCCCGCAGTGCCCCGTCAACAGCAGGCACGGCTCGCCGGACAACATATGCCGCAGCCCCTTGCTGATCTCCGCGATCGACACATACTCCGCGTACCCCTGCTCCGTGATCACCCTCGGCATCACACTCGCCTCCGCAGCAAGCGAGAATAGATGCCGGTACCCCTCCAGCGCGTGCCGGTGCACCATCGCGCTGTCCCATTCCGGGAAACACCACTGGATATTTTCGATCGCCCGGTACAGCCGCTTCTTATTCAGCGACATCCCGCCGAACGATCCGCCCAACCCGCGCATGAACCGCAGCGAAGGCTCAACCCCAAACACCGGCATCGCCGCGCCCGCGGTGCGCACCGCGCCGTACACGGGACCGTGCGTCCACGCAGGCAACCTCTTCTTTTTATTCTTCCGCAGCTGGCCCATGCGCTCACAGACTAGGCAATCCGGGTGGCATGCTCACACCGAAGGGGAAGGTGGGGGGTGAGCATGTCTTCTCGAACTCCCCTGTGCCACTGACCGGTCTTCCGGTCAGTGCTCTTCCTATTTCTTTCTTTCGGGTGCCGTGGTACAGCCGTAGGCTGAACCACGATCGAGCCTATCTTCTCGCGTGCAGACCGGTCAGCGTGAACAGCCTGTTCTGGTTCAGCACCGGGATCCCCGTCTGCACCGCCTGATCGAACATCTCGTCGTACTTCCGCACGCCCCGTTTGATCCGCAGGTACCGCTGGATCAACTCCGCCGGATCATCCGGCTTGGGCTCGGGTGGCAGCATCGGCTTGGTGCCCAGCACCAGGAAGTCCGTGTCGCCCGAAACATCGTCCGTCAGCTCGCCGCCCCACTCCTCGATGATCGCCCGGATCGTCTGCGACTCCTGCGATGTCGACGAGCCGTCCATGTTCGAGTCAAAGTTGCCGTACACCGCGAAGCTGTATGTCTTGTTCGGGTCGTACACCGGGTTCACGATCATGTCACCGTCAACGATCGGGTTGCCCGGGATCGTCCGGAGAATCTGAGCCGCCGAAGAACCCGAATCGATCCGCACCACCTCAACCGTCGCCTTCCCGCGCGGGTACTTGCCGTTGGCATCCGGGCGGATCGCCGTCCCGGCGTCGTACACCTCAAACGTCAGCCCGATCACGAGCCGATCGTTCATCCCGCGGTCGATGTACACAAGATTGTCCGTCGCATCAATAGCGATGATCGAACCATCGACGTGCGATTCCTCGGGCTTCGCGCCTAGGCGCTGCTCCCGCTGCTCGCCCCGCAGGGAACGAAGCTGGTCCTCGAGCACCAGCACACGCTGGTCCTTCTCGCCGATCTCGTCCTGCAGCGCGCCGATCACCTGGTCCGCGTCCGTTTGGATCCGCGCGACCTCTTCCGTCAGGCTGTCCACCGTCTCCGTGAGATCGGAGTGGTAGATATCGATGTCCCCCGTGTACCCGTCGAACACACCCTCGCTCTTCGCGAGCGCCTCGTCGTATCGCTTCTGCAGGTCCGCGACGCGCTCGCTCGTGTCCGCAAGATCCTGCTGGATCCGCTCGCGCTGGCGCTGCTCGCTCGCAACCGTATCTTCGAGCCGCCCGATCTCCCGGTCCCGCGATGCAACCGCTTCGATCAGCGAGCCCGCGTCGTTGCCGACCCGATCGCTCATCTTTGTCCGCAGATCCTCAAGTGTGTCTCCCGCGCGACCCGAGGCTAGTTCCATCGTGCTCTGGAGCGTGGTGTCCAGGAAGGTCACGACCGAATCGTTCCCTGCCCGGCTCTTCAGCGTAAGCCACCTGTCGTTCATCTCGCCCGCCTTGATCGCGTCGGACATCGTGTTCTCCGCCGAGCGCAGCTCGTCGGTCACACGCTGTACCTTCGCGACAAAAACAACGCTCGTCACGAACAGCCCGACAGTGAGAAGGGCAAGAATCACGAGGCTCACAAGCAAGCCGGTGCTGGATCCGGTCGGCGATGCCATAAGTAGATCACTCCAGGAAAAGACGGATGCCGTGGGCAGGCACGCTCGCGGGCATCGGTGCCCGTTCAACGCCGCCCAACAGGGTCATGAATACAGTTCGCCCACGCTGCGGGCGGGGTTCCACCAGTTCCGCAGTCTCACCAATCCCGCCCACACCGTCAACCACCCCCCCACACCCCCCCACACCCCCCCTCACCCGCCCATCACCCACCCGCGCGTCAAAAATACAAGCCCCAGGAACGCGAAATAGCTGGTCGCGTCCGTCAGCATCGTGATCAGGATCGAACTCGCCGTCGCCGGGTCGAACCCGAGCCGCTCCATTAAAAGCGGCGTGCTCGTCCCCGTCAGGCTCGCCACACCCAGCGCCCCCGCCATCGAAACCCCCGCGATCGTCGCCACGGGCCACGTCATCCCCGCAAACACCCCGAGCCCCGTCGCACCGAGCAAGCCGATCCCCGCGAAAAACACCAGCCCGATAACCAACCCCGCCACCAGCCCGAACCCGATCTCCCGCGCCACCAAAGGCACCAGCCGCTCCTTATGGATCTCCCCAAGCACCAGACCACGCAGCGTGATTGCCATCGACTGGTGCCCCGTGTTCCCCGCCTGATTCGCGATCACCGGGTACAGCACCGCCACGATCGCCATCTGCTTGATCATGTCGTCGAACATCAGGATCACGCCCGCACCAAATGACGCCAGCGGCACATTCACCAGCAGCCAGGGCAGCCGACCACGGATCTTCGTCCAGAGCGTGGAGTACACCGCCTCCTTGCCCACCGCACCCACCTGACGCAGCGCGTCCTCCGTCGCCTCCTCGGTCAGCGTGTCCACCGCGTCATCGATCGTCACCATCCCCAGCACCCGACCGTGCCCGTCCACCACCGGCATCGTGATCAGGTCGAACCGCTCGAACTGCCGCGCGACCTCCTCGCGATCGACATCGGGTGTCACCGTGTGGATGCCCTCCTGCATGTGCTCCGCCAGCGCGTCGTCGTCGTCCTCGATCAGCAGCGTCCGTAATCGAATCGACCCGGCCAGCGCCTTGGATGCATCAACCACGTACACATCGCTCTGCACCTCGTTGATCGACAACCGCTTGATCGTGTCGATCGCCTGCCCGATCCGGATCGAGTTCGGGACCACGAGGATGTCCGTCGTCATCATCCCCCCGGCGCTCTCCGGGTCATAGACCGCCAGCTTGCCGATCGCCGCCGCGTCCCGAGGGTGCATCCGAGAAAGCAAGCCCGACGCGATTTCCCGGGGCAGCAGCTGCGTCAGGTCTGCCGCGTCGTCCGGACTCATCCGCGAGAGCAGCCTCGCCGCTTCGTCCTCCGCCAGATCCTGCAGCATGGTCGCCGCGAGCTCGGGGATCACCTGCGACAGCGCCTCCGCCGCCCGCTCGTCGTCCATCCGTTCGAGCAGCTCCGCCGTCTCTTCCGGCTCGAGGCGTTCGAGCGTGTCCGCCGCGTCCGCCGCGTCCTGACGCTCCACATGCGGTGCAAGCTCGTGGACCTCCGCGTCCCGCTCGATCAGCGACTCGACATGCAGATCCAGCGCCTCGTCGTCCTCGTGAACAACAACGTCCTCCGCCTCGTCGATCTTGTTGTGCGGATCATCGCTCACGCCCGGATCGTACCCGTACCCCGCCCGCAGCGCCTTACGGCTGCATCGAGTACCCGACCCAACCCTGATACCCGAGGTACACCGTGTACAGCACCAGCAGTGTCAGCCCCTCGCTGCGCGAGATGTTCCGGTTGAACGTCCGCGACATCGGGATCAAAAACAGGCTCAGCAACGCCATCATCCCGAGCGAGATGCCCGCAGCAAAGGGCGGCGCCGCGGGCAGCGTCACCGGCGCGATTGTCGCGGTCACGCCCATCACCAGCAGCAGGTTGAAAATATTCGAGCCGACGATATTTCCGACCGCGATATCCGTCTGCCCCTTGCGTGCTGCGACGATCGAGGTGACCAGTTCGGGCAGGCTCGTGGCGATCGCGACGATCGTGAGCCCGATTATCTCGTCGCTTAGACCAAGCGTTCTGGCGGCGCCGCTCGCGCCTTTTTCCGCGATCCAGCCCCCTCCAACGAGTACAAACAAGCCCAAAAAGAACACCACTATTGCTCTACCCACGCTGATCGTGCGCTCGGGCGCGTGCTCTGTTGCCGCGGACCGGAGCTGTTTGTGCGCAGAGGCCCTATCTGCGAGCGCAGAGCGCAGTGTGATGACGAACACAAACGCGAACATCCCGAGCAGGATGACCCCGTCGGTGCGCGCGAACCCGTCCATCCAGACTATCCCGCCGTCGCTCCACCCCACGCACGCGAGCGCACAAGCCAGCGCGGTCGCCCCGAGCATGATCGGCAGCTCCCGCTTGATCACCGAGTCGTGTACCGCCATCGGGCGGAGCAATGCCGCGACCCCGAGCACCAGCCCGATGTTCGCAATGTTCGAGCCGATGATGTTGCCGAACGATAAACCGACGTTGCCATTGACCGCGGCGATGATGTTCAGCGCCAATTCCGGGGCGCTGGTGCCGAACGCGACGATGGTGAGCCCGATGATCAGCGGCGCGACGCCGAATTTTCGCGCGAGCGCCACCGCGCCGCGCACGAGCAGCTCGCCGCCGACCACCAGCACGACCACGCCGCCGGCGAAGATCATGAGCGAGATAAATACCGAGCCCCAGTCAATCATCACAGCAATACCTTACGAACAACTCTCCCGATCGACCTGTCCCGATTGCAGCGGCGGCGGTCATACAGACAGATCATCCGGTTCTGCTGTGTCGTCGCCGAGTTCATCGCGGATGGGATCGATCACCTCGCGCAGGAAGCGCTCGGTCTGCTCGACCGCGAGCCCGATGTGGCGCATCGGGTCCATGTGCGCGTCGATGTCCACGCCCTCCAGCAGCGGCTCACCTTTCAATCGTTCGACGAGATCGTTGTCGAGCCCTTCGCCTTTGATGCGCTGCCCTGCGGCCATCGAGTGGATGCGGATCGCTTCGTGTACGTCCTGCCTGTCGCGCCCGAGCTTGACCGCCTCCATCATCATCGATTCGGTCGCGAGGAAGGGCAGCTCTGCTTCGAGGTTCTTTTTTACCATCGCCTCGTTGACGATCAAACCCGAGATCACGTTGTGCATGATGTTCAGGCAGGCATCGAGCGCGAGGAACGCTTCGGGCAG
>JAJDDG010000062.1 GCA_029260435.1 Phycisphaerales bacterium
GCCGGCACCTCCCACATCTCCGTCATCGATCAACACAACAACGCCGTCGCCTGCACCGAAACCATCAACACCGAGTGGGGCTCCCTCCTCGCCGTCCCCGAGTTCGGATTCCTCCTGAACAACGAAATGGACGACTTCGCAACACACCCCGGAAAGCCAAACTACTACGGGCTCATCCAGTCCGACCGCAACGCCCCCGAACCCCACAAAAAACCACTCTCCTCCATGTCGCCCACAATCGTCCTCGATGCAAACGGCGACCCCGAGATCATCACCGGCGCATCAGGCGGCCCGCGCATCATCTCCGCCGCCCTGCAAACAATCCTCAATGTCATCCTCTTCGACATGCCCGCGTCTCGCGCCGTCGCCGCCCCGCGCTTCCACGACCAGTGGCTCCCCCTCGGCATCTACTTCGAGACAACCGCCCACACATACGACCCCACCGCACCTTCACACAACATGCCCTTCGCAGCCGCGCACCCCGATGTCATCGCCGACCTCCGCGCACGTGGGCACACAATCCTCTCGCGCAAAGACATCGCCAAAGCCCAGCTCATCCGACGCGTCACCGATGGCTGGCAAGCAGCTTCCGATCCCCGCAAGGGCGGCACTCCCGCTGGCCACTAAAGCACGTTCCTTCTCGTGCCACTGACCCGTCTACGGGTCAGTGTTCCCCTGTCTATCTTTTCTCGGGTGCCGTGGTACAGGCGCAGCCTGAACCACGATCAACAAACCAGCAATCCGGCTCCTCCCTCTGTGCGGTTTTCTCGCTCTTGTTCCTCAGAAAAATGCCACGCGCAAGCGTGGCAGAAAAACAACATCTTCAAGAGGGGGTGCGGGGGATTCTTCCCCCGCAGCGCATCACATCAAAACACCCGCAATGAACGGATCGATACCTCGATACAGTTCGACAATGCGGTGCGCAGGCGCACCCAGCTCGAACGCACCAGATGAAACGAGACCCCGCGCAAAAATAAAAGGACCCCAGCCGCGAAGGCCAGGGTCCATGGGGGTGGGGGGGCAAATTAAAGTGGGCCTGACAGGATTCGAACCTGTGACCTCACCCTTATCAGGGGTGCGCTCTAACCAGCTGAGCTACAGGCCCCCTGCAGGGTCTGAACTAGTGTATCAACGGCAACCCAACCTGTCATCTTGAATGCATAAATTCACAAAATATCCACACAGATCCCAAAAACCCAATTATCAGCCCAATAACAGCGATTTCGCCGCCATTCTATCCACACGCCCTTCCCCCCAACCCGGGATCAACACCTCAGGTTTTCACCCAAGCACGTCTTCCCGATCAAAGAACCGCAGCCCCATCGCTTCCTTCGCCATCGCGAGCGTCTCTTCCGCGATCACATTCGCCCTCTTTGTCCCCTCGCGGATGATCTCGATCACCTCTTTGTCCCCCGCCGCGCCCTCGTACCGCGCCCGCCGCTCGCGGATCGGTTCAAGCAACTCGTTCACCGCCTCGATCACGTGCACTTTCACGTGCCCGTCCCCAAGATTGTCGCCCTTGCGGTACCGCTCCTTCAGTTCGTTCACGAACCCCTCATCCTTGATGAAGATCTCCGCATACTCGAACACCGGATTGATCTCCGGATCGCCAGGCTGATCAGGATCCCTGCTCTGCCCAGGGTACATCGCCCCGATCTTCTTCTTCACCTGTTTCGCGGTGTCGCTCAGATAGATCGCGTTGTTGAGCGACTTGCTCATTTTCTGCTCGCCGTCCGTTCCGACAAGCCGACCCACCTTCCCAATCAGCGCCTCCGGGATCGGGAACACACCACCCGCGCCCGCGTAATCCGCGTCCTCCGTCTTCGGATCAACGCCGCAGAACACCTGATCAAAACGCCGCGCCACCTCCCGGCACATCTCGATATGCGGCACCTGATCCACGCCAACCGGGATATACGCCGGGCGAAACGCAAGAATGTCCGCGCACTGACCAACCGCGTACATCGGGAATCCAAACGGATACTGATCCCCAAGACCCTTCGACTCGATCTCCGTCTTGAGCGTCGGGTTCCGCATCACTCTGTTGAACGGCACCAGCATCGCAAAGAACCACGTCAGCTCCGCAATCGCCGGCACCTCCGTCTGCAGCACAACCGCCGAGCGCTCCGGATCAATCCCGCACGCAAGCCAGTCCTTCACAATCTCGATCGTGTCTTCGCGGATCTGCTCGTACTGCTCAGCCCGCGTCGTAAACGCGTGCATGTTCGCAAGCAGGAAGTAGCACTCGTACCCCTCCTGCACCTTCAGCCGGTTCTCGATCGAACCAACGTAGTGCCCGAGGTGCAGCCTGCCAGTCGGCGTGTCACCCGTCAGCACCCGCGCCATCCTGCCCGATTGTGTTGCTGTTTCACTCATCGCCGGGCAAGGGTACCAACACCGCCCAACCCCGTCCGCCTACCCCGCCAGCGCCATCCCGATGTTCGCCGCGTTGAAGATCCCATGCACGATCACCCCCGCCCACACACCCCCCGTCCGCTCCCGCACCACACCCAGCAGGCAACTCAATACAAACAGCGGCACCAACGCCTGCCCGTCCACCGACGGGATATGGATGAGCGCAAACACCACGCTCGTCCCCAGAATCGCCACCCACCGCCGCCCGCCCAGCCACCGCCCGAGCCCCTCCTGCACGAACCCCCGAAAAATCACCTCCTCCACCACCGGCGCGATCACAACCACATACCCGATCGCCAGCCACCACCACCCGCCCATCGCCCCCTCGCGATCCACAAGCAGCGCCAGCGCCTCGTGCGCCAGCGCATCAGGTGTCTCCTTCAGGATCAACCCCGCGATAAACTGCGCCGCCACACCCACCGTCAGCACAACCCCAACACTCAATATGCCCCACCCGAGCCCCGCGCCAAGGTCCGACCCGCGAACACCCCGGATGATCCGCCGCACCATCCCCCGCGTCGCGATCCACCCCGCCGCAAAGCCCAACCCCGCCCCAACCCCGCCCCCGAGCCCCATCAACCCGAGCCCGCGCATCGTCCCCACCTCGAGCCCCAGCAACTCAACGGCGCTCCCCCCGCCGAGTTGCTGCCCGAGCCAGATCATCACCCCGCACAACAGCACAAGCTCCCCCGCCAACCCGCCCCGCTCTCCACTCCCCTCGCCCAACCGCCAGAGCCCCCGTGCCCAGATCAGCGCCGTCCCGACCGCCCCCGCCGCCAGCACAACCCCCCTCACCGCCGTATCCGCGCTGCCCAGAACCCCGCCGCCACCAATCCCCATCCAAACTCCCAGAATCCCAACCGAGAACACACCCCACCGTGCCGATACTCTTTGCATCCGTATGCCAGGCTCACCCTCCGCAACCCTCCGCCAGATCCTCGACCACAAGCGCAAAGAGGTCGCCCAGACCCAGCGCGATGTCCCTATTGATGAACTCAAAGAACGCATCTCCGAACTCGGCAGACCCCGCAACTTCTTCGCCGCCGTCACAAAGCACGAAGACCCGAACCACACCGCGATCATCGCCGAGATCAAGCGCAAAAGCCCCTCCGCCGGGTGGATACGACCCGAGTACGAATCAGATGACTTCGACCCCGTCGCCATCGCCCGACAGTACCACGACGCCGGCGCAGCCGCGATCTCCTGCCTCACCGACAACCGCTTCTTCGCCGGCTCACTGAGTTATATCCACGCCATCCGCGACGCCATCCCACTCCCCGTCCTCCGCAAAGACTTCATCATCGACCCCTACCAGGTCTACGAAGCCCGCGCCGCCGGCGCAGACGCCATCCTCCTCATCGCCGAAGCGCTCCGCGAGTCCATGCTGATCGACCTCATGATCCTCGCCCGCGACCTCCAGCTCACCGCGCTCGTCGAAATCCATTCAATGGAAAACCTCCTGCGCGTCCGTCCCCACGTCGGATTCCCGCTCCGCTCCTACTCCCTGCTCGGCATCAACAACCGCGACCTCGAAACAATGACCACCGATCTCGCCCACACCACAAGACTCGTAGACCTTGTGGACGACCCCCGCGTCCTCGTCTCCGAGTCGGGAATCAAAACACCCGAGCACCTCGCCACCCTCCGCAAGGTCGGCGTCCGCACCGCCCTCGTCGGCGAAGCACTCATGCGCACCGACAACCCCGGCGCTGCCCTCCGCGCACTGCTCAAGTAACACGCACGCCCCCCTCTCGGGTGGCATGCCCACGCGCCGGGTGCCGTGGTACAGCGCAAGCTGAACCACGTTCAATACCGAACCCATGACCGGTGCTTCCCCCTCCCGTGCCACTGACCGGTCCTCGGGTCAGTGTTTCTCCCCCTCCACTTCCTCACAAAAACGGGACATTAGCCCTTTGGTGCATCGGGGAGAACACCCAAGCGCGATTGACCGGATAGGGCAACCACGTTCCGGTTCAACGTCCGCGATATGGGCGAGTGGCCGCGGTTCAATGCTGCAATGCGTGATATCGTCGGCAAGCGCCTGACCTACAAAGAGCTAACCGGTGGAGCGGTGCGTTGAGTCGCTACGTTCGATGCGTGAAAGGGCTAATGACCGAAAATCGTGACGCGCAAGTGGGGGGCAGCGTCACAGAAACACAACACTTCCCCGAAGGGGTGTGGGGGACACCTCCCCCACATCTCAATCAATTACACGGATCCCCCAACCGGAACAGCACATAACTAATGTCGTTTACATGAATCACACTGTTGCAGGTTCAATATCCCAATTTGGGATTATTCGATATTGGGATTCTACTGCTCATATCAAGACGTGAGGACGAAGTGGTGCGAAAGTCTGTTTTTACTCCATTGTATGACCAGTTGCGCGAGCTCTTGGTTGAAGCTCGTACTACCAAGGGAGTAACTCAAGCCGAACTTGCCGAACTCCTCGATCGACCACAATCGTTCGTATCGAAGTACGAACGAGGAGAGCGTAGGTTGGACATTGTCGAACTCCTTGAGGTAACTGATGCACTCGGAATAAATCCCGCAAGATTCATCGAACGAATCCGCAGAACCAAGTCGTGAAGAGGCCGGAGCCATGAATAGCAATAAAGAGACCATTCTCGACAGATGGGAAATAACCACCCGAGAACTAACAGAACTTGTAGACGAGAATCCCAGTCTTCGCGGGATGATGCTTGGATATGTAGCTGAGCATAAATTTCGGCTACTTGTTGAAGATCATCCCGAAATATCAGATACCAAGAAATTCGATGATCACGATCGTAAAAAGAAAAGTGATCGCGTAATCCTTTACAAGGGAAAAGAATTCTCCATCGAAGTGAAATCTCTTCAAACAAAGCTGGTGACCCAAGATGGTAGTATCTGGCGAGGAAAAGCCCAAGTAGACGGAAGCGATCGAAGAGAAGTTCTTTTCCCAGATGGCACAACGCTAACCACTACATTACTGCTTAGAGGACAGTTTGATATTTTGGCAGTAAACTGTTTTGCCTTTGAAAACAAGTGGAACTTTGTCTTCGCTCTAAATAGAGATCTACCGAAATCGACTTACAAAAAATACAGCGAGGCTCAGCGAGATCAGCTTATCGCTTCTTTAGTGCCCGTTTCTTGGCCACCCGAGCTTCCCTTTGTGGATGATCCTTTTCCACTGGTTGAGAAGTTGCATCAGGAACGGAAAGCACATAAGGATTCGTGAGAAATTTCTTTTTGTTCGTCTTGATAAAGATCAGAAAATAGGAGTGGTTCTTTCTCGCATGCTCCTGCTTCTTGAGTCTTGATATCACAGGCCTGTTAGTTCGGACAACTACAAAAATATCCTTGCAGTAGAAGCCGTGCCGAGCGTATTCGTTAATGATCTCAATATGTGTAAGCCACTGTCGGTTGGCACTAACCTCGTCTTGGCATTTTACGATCAAAACACCATTGGATCGGAGGACGCGGTGGGCTTCGATACCCGCCTTGAAATATAGATCTACAACTGCTCCGTGCCACTTAGGTCCTGATCCCGTAGTCGGCTTTCCGTCACTGTAGTTTTCTCGAAATGCAGCGTGACTTCCACCGCCAGCCATGTTCGTAGAAGAAGAGCGAAAAAGACCTTCCATGTAGGGAGGGTCTAAGACAACACAGTCCATGGTCTCGTCTTCATATGGGAGATCACGACAATCCACACCGGACTTCAGATCTGTTGCCAGAACTTCGTATTGGTTGGGTTGAACATTCTTCCAAAAAACGCCTTTTCCCCAAGTCACATCAGCGACCTTGGAACCTGCCGGGACATGGAGTGCGAGCACTTGTGGAAACACTTCAGCATTCCCCGCAACATGAGCGCTCAATGTCACTTCGGAGGTTGTGACTCCTCCCGCAACACGACGAGGCTTGCCATTCGATGTCGCTTCAGGGAAGAGCAAATCTGTAGTTTCCATAGAGCAACGATATCCCGTTTTGGGATATAGATCAACCGCTCTCATCGCGCTATCTCATTTCTTCTCGACGACGCCACGATGCGTACCTTCTCCCCCAACTCGCCCTTCCTCCCCTTCCACGCCACAATCTCCTCCGTGCCCCCCATCTCCCCCATCACTTTCCTCTCTCCTCTCCCCGCGATCATCGCCGCAGCCATCGCTCTGCCCCTCCTCCTCGCCCTCTACTTCCTCAAGCTCCGCCGCCGCCCCGCCCGCGTCTCCTCCACCATCCTCTGGCAATCCGCAGCCCGTGACCTCCAGGTCAACACCCCCTTCCGCATCATCCGCCCCTCCTGGATCCTCCTCCTCCAGCTCCTCGCGCTGTGCTGCTTCCTCCTCGCGCTGGCGCGCCCCGCCATCGAAGCGCAAGACGCCGGCTCAGAAGGCACCAGAGTGATCCTGTTAATCGATAATTCCGCGTCCATGCTCGCCCCCGCGCGCACCAGCGAACACGCATCGCGCCTCGACGAAGCCAAGGCGCAGGCGACCCGCCTCGCCCGCCGCCTTCCCACCGGCTCAGATGTCATGCTCGTCTCCGTCGCCGCCGAACCGATCACCCGCGTCGCGTTCACGCGCAACCGCGCCGAGATCACCCGCGCCATCGAAACAATCCACCCAACAGACCAGCCCGCAAACCTCCCCGCCGCGATCAACCTCCTCCGCGCATTCACCGCATCAACCTCCGAAGATGCCGAGAGCGCCGCCCCCCCACGCGTATTACTTTTCTCCGACGGCAACCCCCCCATCCCCGGCGCGCATACGAGCGACGCAAACCCGGACCTCGCCGCAGCCCTCGCCGCCATCAACCTCGAGTTTGTCGCCGCAGGACCGCCGCCCGAAGCCGAGCGCAACAACCTCGCCATCACCGCCCTCGCCGCCCGCCGCGACGAATCCGACCCCGCCCTCATCCGTGTCTACGCCCGCGTCCAATCGACCATCCCCCGCGCCATCGAGCCGCCCCTCATCTGCCGCATGGGCGACCAGCTCGTCCCCGTCCCCGCCGTCTCCATCCCCGCCGCGTCCCCCGCATCTGTCGCTTCAGCGCCCCTCTCCTTCACAGCCCCCGCGTCGAGCACCCAGGCGCTCACCCTCACCCTCTCCATCACCCGACAAGACGACCTCGCCTCAGACAACACCGCAGCCATGCGCATCGAGCCCCCCTCGTCGCTGCGCATCCTCTACGTCCATCCCAACTCCCGCCTCGAAAGCCAGATCTTCCAACCGGAAGACGCACTCGCCGCGTTCGAACCCGAATCCCTCGATTCGATCACTCTCGCCGAGTACGAGCGCCGCATCATTTCCCCGTCCAATCTCACGCGCTTCTCTCTCATCGTCTTCGATGGCGTCCGCCCGTCGGCGCTCCCGCCAGCGCCAACAATCTCCTTCGCCTCCCCCGTCCCCCTCCCCGCGGTTGGCTTGTCGCGCTACGAACCCGACGACCCCGCAGCCGCGCCAACCCCATTCATCTTCTGGAAGCGCACCCACCCCCTCCTCCGATACGCCGCCCTCGATACCGCGCTCATCATCAACCACATGCGCCTCACACTCCCCTCAGAATCCGCCCCCACAGACGCACCAACCGCCACCGTCATCGCCACCGGGCGCACCGCTCCGCTCATCGCCCTGCTCGACGACAAATCCACCCCCCGCATCATCACCGCCTTCCCACTCGCAAACGAACCCTGGCTCCGCGAGCCCGCCTTCCACATCTTTCTCGCCAACGCAATCGACTTCCTCACCCTCTCCTCCGCCCCCTCCACCCGCGCCCGCACCACCACCGACACACTCACCATCCGCCCCAACCCCGGCGCACAATCAATCGAAATCACCGGCCCCATCACATCCTCCCGCCACATCGATACCGACTCCGCTCTCCTCACGCTCGGCCCCTTCCCCCTCGCTGGCGCGTACACATTCGCCGGTGCCATCGAGCCCACCGCCGCCGCGATCAACCTCCTCAACGCAAACGAAAGTGCGATCGCCACCTCAAATATCCTCACAATCGCGAGCACCACCACACAGGCAACATCCGTCGCCAGCGCCGCGATCAAAGAAATCTGGCACTATTTCGTCGCCGCAGCGCTCGTGCTGCTCACCATCGAATGGCTCGTGGTCGCCCGCCGCATGCGACTCTGACAGGACACACCCATGCCCACCCCCCGCACCAATCCTTTCGTCCCCGCCGCACTCGCGCTCTGCGTCACCAGCGCCGCCTTCGCGCAAGCCGACGACGCGCAAGACGTCACCATCTCATTCACCCCCTCCGGAACCTACACAACCGAATCCTCCCTTGATGGCGAGCCGGGCGATTTTTCCCTCGCGACCGCCGGCTTCGATCTCTCCTTCACGTTCTCTCCCGCCGACGACCTCACCCTCGTTGCAACCCTTGCCCACGAAACCGCCTACTACGACTTCTCCGGCGCAACCACACTCGTCCCCGGCACAGACTCCCCGATCGATCTCGCCTACGACTCCTCCATCTCCCTCACCTCCATCATCAAGCATGACAACAACATCTCCTTCCTCGTCACCGGCGGGCTCAACAACGCCTTCGCCAGAGGCGCCGACTTCAACGACGCGTTCACCTACCACCTCGCCGCCGGCGTCAGCATCAAAGTCTCGCCAACCCTCTCGCTCACACTCGGCGGCGGCTTCCGCACCCGACTCGAAAATAACACGATCGGGATCCCCCTCATCCAGCTCGACTGGAAGATCGACGACCAAACCCGCCTCACCGCGCGGGGCTTCTCCCTCAAACTCGCCCGCGATGTGGATGACGCCAACACCATCCACATCCGCTCCGCCTTCGAACTCCGCGAGTACCGTCTCGATGAAGACACCCCGACCATCCGCGACGGCTCATTCGAGCACACACGCATCCCCCTCGCGATCGGCTGGACACACGCGCCCGACGACAACTTCTCCATCACCGCCGAGGTCGGCGCAATCCTCTGGCAGGAAATCGAAGTCCGCACCGGCTCGGGCGACCGCGTCACCGAGTTCGACGCCGACCCCTCCCTCTTCCTCGCCCTCACCGCCAACTTCCGCTTCTAACACCCCACGTTTCTCCCGTGCCACTGACCCGTCCCCGGGTCAGTGTTCTTTGAGGTCTTAATGCTGGCTCTTTCTGATGCCTGGTCCCTGATGCCCTATGCCTATACGAAAAAACACCCATGCCTGAGATAAACTCTGACATGGGTGTCTCGTGAGGGACAGGGATCCGTACCCCCGAATCGGCAAGTCGCTGTCTTGGTCAGCGCCGCACCGCAGGGAAATGCTGTTCGCTCTGTCTGTTAGAGAAACCCGAGCCCCACCCCGATTATTCCCCGATCTGGAGCTCATTTTTCAACGCCAGACCACCCAAAAACAGGCAGGACGCACCATATGGAGCGTCCTGCCCGCCCCGGGTAAACCCGGGAAACCAAATTTTCTATCGGGCTATTTGTCCCGCAGGGCAGCCTGAGCACCCGCCAGCCGTGCAATCGGCACCCTGAACGGCGAACAGCTCACGTAATCCATCCCCTGCTCGTGACAGAACTGCACGCTCTTCGGATCCCCGCCGTGCTCGCCGCAGATCCCAATCTTCATGTCCGGATTCACCTTCCGACCGCCCTCGATCCCGAGCCGAATCAGCAGCCCAACGCCATCCTGGTCCAGACTCTGGAACGGATCCCACTGCAGGATCTCGCGGCTCAGGTAATCCGGTAGGAACGTATTGATATCGTCCCGTGAATACCCAAACGTCAACTGCGTCAGGTCGTTGGTCCCGAAGCTGAAGAAGTCCGCATGCTGCGCGATCTGCTCGGAACGGATCGCCGCCCGCGGAATCTCGATCATCGTCCCGATCAGGATGTTCAGCTTGCCGCGGTACTTCTTCTCCGAACGCACCTCTTCGATCGTCTCCTCGATCTCCTTGCGCAAGAAAGACAACTCGCTCGATGTCCCTATCAGAGGCACCATGATCTCCGGCAGCACCTTGATCTTCTTCTTCGCGCAGTTGATCGTCGCTTCCACAATCGCCCGGACCTGCATCCGAAGAATCTCCGGGTACGTCACCGCGAGTCGGCAACCACGGTGCCCCAGCATCGGGTTCGCCTCGCGCAGCTGCAGCACACGCGAACGCACATCCGCGAGCGGCACACCGATCTGATCCGCGACCTCCTGCATCGCAGGCCGCTCGTGCGGCAGGAACTCGTGCAGCGGCGGATCCAGCAAACGCACCGTCACCGGCATGCCGTTCATCGCCTTGAAGATCCCCTCGAAGTCCTTCCGCTGGAACGGCAGCAGCTTCTTGAGTGCCTTCTCGCGCGACGCCTTGGTCTCCGCGAGAATCATCTCCCGCATCTTCACGATCCGGTCGCCCTCGAAGAACATGTGCTCGGTGCGGCACAACCCGATCCCCTCAGCGCCGAACTCCACAGCCTTCGCCGCGTCCTTCGGCGTGTCCGCGTTCGTCCGCACACGCAGCGTCCGGTGCCTGTCCGTCCACTTCATCACCTGCGCGAAGTCCTTGCTCATCTTGGGCAGCGGCGCGTGTACCTCGCCGAGCATCACTTCCCCCGTGCTCCCGTCGATCGAGAGCGTGTCTTTCCGGGTCAGCTTCTTCTTGCCGACCATCACGAATCCCTTCTTCTCGTTGATCTGCAGCTCGCCCGCGCCCGCCACACAGCACTTGCCCCACCCACGCGCCACAACCGCCGCGTGGCTCGTCATCCCGCCCGTGCTCGTCAGGATGCCAACCGCGGTGTGCATCCCCTCCACGTCCTCCGGGCTCGTTTCCTTGCGAACAAGCAGCACCTTCTCACCCGCGTGCGTCCGGTCCACCGCCTCGTCCGCAGTGAACGCGAGCTTGCCGACCGCCGCGCCGGGCGATGCCGGCAGCCCCGTCGCAATGATCTTCGCGTTCTGCTTCGATTCCGCACTGAAAGTGGGCAAAAGCAGCTGCGTCAGATCCTCCGCCGGGATCCGCAGCAGTGCCTCTTCCTCGGTAATCAGCTTCTCCCGCACCATGTCGCACGCGATCTTCACCGCCGCCGCACCCGTCCGCTTGCCCGACCGCGTCTGCAGCATGAACAGCTCGCCGCGCTCGATCGTGAACTCGATGTCCTGCATCTCCAGGTAGTGCTCTTCAAGGATGTCCTTGATCTCCAGCAACTGCGAGTACACCTCCCGGTTCCATTTTCGCATCTCTTTCACCGGCTCGGGCGTCCGGATCCCCGCCACCACATCCTCGCCCTGCGCGTTGATCAGGAACTCGCCGTAAAACGTGTTCTTGCCAGTAGACGGATCGCGCGTGAACGCCACGCCTGTGCCGGAATCGTCCCCCGTGTTCCCGTACACCATCGACTGCACGTTCACCGCCGTGCCCCGGAGCCCGCGGATGTCGTTGATCCTGCGGTACGCCTTGGCGCGATCCGTTTGCCAGCTCTTGAATACCGCCTCGATCGACAGACGAAGCTGCTTGAGCGGGTCCTTCGGGAACATCTCCCCGACATGCTCGCGGTACACCTTCTTGTACCGATCGCACAGCTCGATCAACCCCTCGGTCGGCACATCCGTATCCAGCTTCGTGTTGTACCGCTGCTTGACCCGGTCAAACTCCGCCTCAAACAGGTAGTGATCCACACCCATCACCACATTGCCGAACATATTGATCAGCCTGCGGTACGCGTCGTACGCGAACCGCGCGTTCTTCGTGCTCGTCGCGAGCCCCTCCACCGCCGCGTCCGTCAACCCCAGGTTCAGGATCGTGTCCATCATCCCAGGCATCGATGCCGCCGCGCCCGATCGCACCGACACCAACAGCGGGTTCGTCGTGCACCCGAATTTCTTGCCCGTCTCTTTCTCGAGCGTCCCGATCGCCCGCTCCACCTGCGCCATCAACCCCTTGGGCAGCTTCTGCTTGCTCCGGTAGTACGCCTCGCACATCTCCGTCGTGATCGTGAACCCGGGAGGCACGGGCAGCCCGATGCTCGTCATCTCCGCAAGGTTTGCCCCCTTGCCCCCCAGCAGTTCCTTCATCTTCCCCTTGCCGTCCGTCTTCGTGCTCCCGAAGTAGTACACCATCCGCTTGGCACGCGACGATTCCCCGCCCGCGGATGCCCGACGCATCGTCTTCTTCTTCGTTGTCTTCTTGCGCCCCGAACCCGTCTTCTTCGTCGATGCCATCGCAGAGTGCCTCGCTTAGAAAATACCTGTAAAAAACAATCCAAAACCGCCCCACGCGCAGATCGGACAGTCTACCCCGCACCCGCCGCCAGCACACAGCCTCACCCGATCCCCGCCCCTCCCCCGCGCCTCGCGTACGATCCCGCTCACCCATGCCCCCCGCCCCATCCACACAAGCCCGCTCCATGCCGCTCGCCCTCGCCCCGCCAGACTGCATCCCGTGCTGGCCCGCCGACCGCCCACTCGTCGCGCTCATATCCGCCGACAACTCATCCGCATCCCGCTTCTCCATCTTTGCCGTCCCCGCCGCTCGCCTCTCCGCCACCGCATCCTCTTCTTCCCTCGAACCACTCACCGCCGCCGACTCTCTGCCGTTTGCGCCCTCCGCCGATCCGATCACCGATCTCACCCGGGCCCTCGCCCCCCCGAACAACCCCGCGCCCCAACCCCTCGCCTGCCCGCTCTGGATCGGCGCGCTGCACTACGAACTCGGCGCCCTCTTCGAATCCACCGCGCTGAATCTCGACCCCGCCGCCCCCCTCTACACCCTCTATTACTGCCCCGCCGGGCTCGTCCACGACAACCACGCCGACACATGGCACACCATCGGTGATCCCGCGCTCATCCCCGAACTCGCGCCCGCACCCGCGCCAATTCAGCCGATCACGCCCCTCGCGCCGGTTACCTCGAACATGGGCACCGCTGCCTACCAGCGCGCCGTGCAACGCACCATCGAATACATCCGCGCGGGCGACATCTTCCAGGCAAACATCTCGCACAAACTCTCCGTACAACTCGGCGCACCCCCGCGCGCAGTCGCGCACCAGCTCCTCCGTGCCGCCGAACCGCCATTCGGCGCGATCATCGAAACACCGCTCCAGACCATCCTTTCCCTCTCCCCCGAATCACTAATATCCCTGGACGCCCGAACCCGCACTATCACCACCCGCCCCATCAAAGGCACCCGCCCGCACGCCGATCCACCGCAAGAACTCCTCGATTCCGAAAAAGACGCCGCCGAACTCGCCATGATCGTGGACCTCATGCGCAACGACCTGGGCCGCGTCGCCGAGTATGGCTCCGTCCGCGTCGAGCACCCCCGCACCCTCGAGCGCCACGGTGGCGCCGCAGCCCCCATCCTCCACACCTCCGCCACGATCCGCGCAACCCTGCGCAAAGACCAATCCCGGATGGACCTGCTCCGAGCAATTTTCCCCGCTGGCTCCATCACCGGTGCGCCCAAAGTCCGCGCCATGCAGATCATTAACGAACTCGAACCCGCCCCCCGCGGCCCGTACTGCGGCTCGATCATCTGCGCAGACGCAGCAGGAAACCTCCAGCTCTCTGTATCTATCCGCACCGCGACACTCAAAAGCACACAGAACGAAACAACACTCGACTACCACGCCGGCGCAGGCATCGTTGCGGACTCCGATCCCGAATCCGAGTGGCGCGAAACGCTCACCAAAGCGGCGCTCCTCCGCGCAGTCGGCGCCGACCCCGAAACACTCTCCTGAGTTGGGTGCCACGCCATGGCCCGAAGGGCAAGCGTGCGCTCCGTATCCCCCCGTGCCACTGACCGGTCTTCAGGTCAGTGATCTTTCCAATTCCCATCTCGGGTGGCATGCTCACGCGCAGCGCGAGCATGTCTTCTCTTCCTGATGCCCGGTGCCTGATCCCTGATGCCTTCTCTTATCTCTGCGTCACATCAACGTGCTTGAGCGCATCGCGGTCGCTCCGCCGCGCTTCTTCCACCGCCACATACACACGCGGGATGCGCGCCGACAACCGGCACAGCAATTCGTGCGTGATCGTCCCCGCCCGCTCCGCGAGCGCCGGGATGTGGTTCGGCGCGCCCGGATCCGCCCCATACACCTCCACCGGCATGTCCACCTCCACCTCGCCCGCGGGCACGTCCGTCATATCAATGCAAATCTGATCCATGCTCACCCTGCCCACCACCGGCGCGTACACCCGCGATCCATCCCGCAATTCCAGCCCCACATGCCCCTTGTTCGCAAGCCCCATCGGATACCCGCTCGCGTACCCGACCGGCACCACGCCGATCAATGTCTCCCGCCCCGCGCTCCATGTCCCCCCATACCCAACCCGCGAGCCCTCGGGGATCCGCTTGACCTGCACCACCTGGCTCACCCATCGGCACGCCGGCTTCAACTCCCGCGCTGCACTCTCAAACTCGAAATCGCCCTCCGCAAACTCCTCCCACCCGTACCCGTACAGCCCGAGCCCGATCCGCACCATGTCGCCGTGGCACCCGTGCGAGCGCAGCGCGCCGAACGTGTTCGCCTCGTGCACGATTGTTTCGCCGGGGATCAGCTCGTCGTGCGCGCAGAGCCATTCGCGGAACACCCCGTGCTGTTCCGTCGTCTGCGCAGTGCTGCAGTCCGCACTCGCCAGATGTGTGTACACACCCGCTAGCCGCAGCCGCCGGTGTGCGCGGATCCCCTTGAGCAATGCGCCCGCTTCGCCCGGCAGCGCACCGCCACGGCTCATCCCCGTGTCCACCGCCAGGTGCACCGGCACCGCGATCCCCAGACGATCCGCGATATCACACACCGCAGAAAAATTGTCCTTGTCATGGATACTCAGGTGCAGCCGCCCGCCCCACGCCGCGCGGTACAGCGCGTCGCTCCGCTCGATCTCCCGGACCGGCAGCAGCATCAGGATCGGCGTCTGGATCGCCGCCTCCACCAGCACCCGCGCCTCGTTCGGCGTGTACACCGCCATCATCTCCACGCCCAACATCGACAGCCGCTTCGCCACCCGCGCCGCGCCGAGGCAATACCCGTCCGCCTTCACCACCGCGCAGATCCCCGCGTGCTTGCCCGTGCGATCGCTCTGGCAACACCCGCCGGTGGTAGGGGGGTGGGGTGGTGGTGGGGGGGCTTCAAGCACACGGCGCACCACACCAACGTTGTGCTCCACCGCTGTCAGATCTATCTCGATTCGGGTTCCGATCGCCATGCCAGCTCCAACACCCCCACACCCGTCATAACTTGTTTCGACCGAACGACTCAACTAGGATCACCGACTGTCTGCCGAACAAATCGGCAGATTCCGGGGGCTGGATCATGCGGGGGATGCTTCCAATTCAGGATCAGAGCGTACCGCCGTCTAACGGGTATCCTGCGTCCCTTCGACCCTCTGGCAACGCCCAACGAGTACACAATGACCGAAGATAACGACAACAAATCCAACGATCACACTACCTCAGACTCGGGTGATGCCCCCCGCAAAAAACGCCGCCGCCGCAGAGGCGGGCGGGGCGGATCCGCCGATGGTCAGGGCACCGAGGGTGCCGCTCCCGGTGGCAGCCCCGAACAATCCAGCACCGAGGCATCATCAGAGGACGCCCCGAAAAAGAAGAATAAAGGGCGTCGCCGACGCGGCGGGGGGGGAGGCGATGCCGCTCAGCGTGCCAGCGAACAACAAGGTGGTGGTAGTAGTAGTGGTGGCGGAGGTGGCGGGAGCAACGAACCCAAACGCCGCCGCCGACCCGGCGCGGACGCCGACAACTGGGAAGAGATTTTCAACGAGCAGACCTTCCCCGACCTCGGGCTGAACGAAGAAGTCGTGAAGGGATGCACAGACGCCGGCTTCAAGCACCCGACCAAAATCCAGGCGGACATGATCCCCGCGTTCCTCACCGGGCGCGACATCATCGGGCAATCGCGCACCGGCTCGGGCAAGACCGCCGCGTTCGGGCTCCCGCTGTTGCAGATGTGCGAAGAGGGCGTCGCTTTCCAGACCGTCATCCTCGCGCCGACTCGCGAACTCGCCATCCAGATCGCCGCAGAGATCGAAGACCTCGGGCGCGCCACGCCCTTCCGCGTCACCGCGGTGTACGGCGGCGCCCGCATCCAGACCCAGGCCGACAACCTCCAGAAGGGGCCGGAGATCATCGTTGCTACGCCCGGCCGCCTCATGGACATGGTCGGGCGCGGCTACCTGCACTTCAACAATGTCCGCTTCGCCGTGCTCGACGAGGTGGACCGCATGCTCGACATCGGCTTCCGCGAGGACATCAAAAAGATCCTCGGCGCGATGCACGGCGATCACCAGACCGTCTTCGTTTCCGCGACAATTTCCGACGAAATCGAGAAACTCGCCCGCGTGTTCATGACGGACCCGATGAAGCTCGTCGCCTCGGGCGGCTCGCTGACCGTCTCGCTCGTCGATCAGTTCTACGTCTCGGTCGAGCCGTGGGACAAGAAGAAGATGCTCTACTTCCTGCTCAAGCACGAGGATCCAGAGCTGACGCTCGTGTTCTGCCGCATGAAGCGCACCGTGGACCAGATCACCGAGCAACTTTGCAGGCAGGGCATCGACGCCCACGCGATCCACGGCGATATGTATCAGGGCAAACGCGACTCGGTGATGAAGCGCCTCCGCGCCGGCACGCTCGGCGTGCTCGTCGCGTCGGACCTCGCGGCCCGCGGGCTCGACGTGGACGGCATCACGCACGTGATCAACTACGACCTGCCCGAAGACCCCGAGATCTATGTCCACCGCATCGGGCGCACGGCGCGCGGCGGGCAGCGCGGCATCGCGTGGTCGTTTGTCACGCCCGAACAGGGGCCGCTGCTGACCGAGATCGAGAAGCTCACGAACGTGCATATCCCCGCCCAGGAGTACGACAACTTCGAGCCCGGCCCGCTGCCGCGGGGTGTGCGCGAGGAGCGCGATCGCGACACGCAGATGGTCGAGGCGAAGCGCGGGGTGAGCCGGTACACGCCCAAGGAGCCGGCGACCCGCCCGGACGTGAAGGTGGACGAGAGCCGCTTCCCCGGCGGGGTTGTGCCGACCAAGCTGCCGCCGAAACTGATGCGCGGCAAGGTCAAAACGACGCGCTCGATGCGCGGGCAGGCGAAGGTTGACCCGCCTCCCGCGGCGGACGACAAGCCCAAGGACTGACACCCGACTGACTTCCAGGTTGCGCACCGGCGCTGCCGGTCTGCGCACTCCGCGGGGCGGTGTGCGCCCGGCGGGGGTGGGTCGATTGTGGGATGTGTGCTGCTGGTGCGCGCGGGGCGGGGCACAAGACGAAAACCGGGTCGGTTTCGGGCGCGGCTTGCGCCTTAGGCGTCGTCTGGGTTGTCTTTCTTCTTCTTGTTCTTCTTCTTGCCCTTCTTTTTCTTCTTCTTTTTGGTGTCGTCCGCGCTCTGCCCGCCCTCGTCATTTTCTTTGTCTTTTTCGCCGGATAGTTCTTCTTCGATTTTTTTGAACACATCGTCGAAGAGCCCGCCGACTCCCTCGGCGCCGTTCTCGACCCCCCCGCCAAGGCTGCCTCCCAGATTGCCCAACCCGCCGAGCAGCGACTCGGGGATGCTCTTGAGGAAGAGTTCCGTATCGACATTGACCTTGGGCTTTGCGGTGTTGCCGGTGAAGCGGATGGGCACGGATGTGAGACGGTCGAGCCCGGGGATCTGTCCGATCGATGCGGCGAATTCGTTGGACAGCGCGAAGAGCGGGACGGAGACGAGCACATCGAGTTTCTTCGAGACGAGGTTGACCTTGCCCTCGGTGACGATGTTGAACTCGCCAGCGGGGAGTGTGAACTCTTCGTAGCGGATAACACCCTGGTCCATGGTGAAGTTAATGGGTTCGACCTTGTGCCCGACGGAGCCGATGGTTTTGTTGTGTGTTGCTTTGAGGACTTTCGAGAAGAGGTTGGATGTCTCGAAGCGGATGACGCCCGGGTCGACTTTGCCGACTCCGGCGAGTTGTTTCAGATCGCCGTTCAACGGGACGACGAGGTTCTCGATAGAGAGGAATGCGGGGTCGTCCTCGTTGGTCTTTTCGACGGAGGATAGGAAGGGGAGGGCTTTTTCGAAGAGGGCCTTGCTTGCTTCGGGGGTGAAGCGGGTGAGATGCGCGGTTGTTGTTGCGTCGGCGATGAACGCGCCGTTTTCAATTCTGCCGGCGAGTTCGGCGTTGGCGTGGTCGGTGTTGAGTGTTGCGCGGAGCGATCCGGAGTTGTTGGTGAGGTTGGTGGCGGTAAGGTCAACTGTTGCGGTGGGGCCGAGCAGCGCGGTGTAGGTGCCGGTGGATGAGGCGATCGCGTCGATAAATGGGGTCGGGAGATCGCCATTTGCGGTCGCGTTGATCGTTGCGATGTCGGGGGTAGGCGAGCCGGCGGTGGAGGCGAAGTTGGAGATGGTTGCCTGCGCGGTGAAGGGGTTGTGTGCGGCGTCCAGATGGTTGGCGTTGATGGTGACGTTGATCGTCTGCCCCGGTGTGGATTTGATGGACAGGGCGGTGTCGATGAGGTCGAGACGCCCTGCTCCGGAGGCATCGCCCGGGACGAGCAACGCGAGGGTTGGGATTGTTGCGTCTGCATCGAGGCGGAACGCGTCGGGCGCGAAGGGGGTTTTGGCGGGGCCCATCGCGATGTCGTTCACGCGGAGTGTGATGGTGGTTGGTTCGGCGAGTTCGAGGGGCGGGGTTGCGCCGGTGCGCGAGAGCAGGGCGCGGGTGGTTTCGGGCGAGAGGGTGAGGTCCGCGGTGAGCTCGGAGATGCTCGGCTTGTTGTTCTCGACGGAGAGGAGCGCGCTCGCGGCGAGGTTCTGCGCGGTGAGTTCGAGGTGCGCGAGGGTGCGGGACTGTTCGCCACCGGGCGGCGGGGCGGTGAGTTTCGCGGTGATGGTCTGGCCCAGGAGTTCGCGGGCCTGGTCTGCGAGATCGGGGGAGACGAGGCGGAGTAAATCGACGGGGATGTTCGGCGCGGTGAGGGTGCCGACGGGTTGGAGCGAGTCGAAGTTGGTCGGGTCGGCGGCGGAGTAGCCGTTGAGGTCGAAGCGTGCGTTTGCTGTTGCGCGCGAGCCCTCGTGGACCAGTCGGGATTCGAGAGCGAGGCGCGGCGGTTTGTCTGCCTCGACATTGATTTCGATGTCGAACAGTTCGGCGTTGATTGGCGGGAGGTCCGGGGCCGTGCGGATGAAGGCGTCGCCGATGATGAATCGGTAGCGGGCGGTCATGGCGGCGAGGTCGGGGGAGTTGTCCGGTTTGAGGGGGAGGTTGAAGTCTGAAATCTGCGCGATGAACGAGCCGTCGCCAGAGATATCGAGCCCGTGTTGTTTGATGAGCGGCGCGGCGAACGCGACGGCGTGGAAGCTCTGGACGTTGAGCGGGACTTCCCACTGTGAGATGCTCTTGCCGGGGACGAATCGGAGCCCGACGGCGGCCTTGGCGTGCGCGCCGTTGACATTGATCGTGGCGATGATTGGTCGTGGTTCGATGGGGATGTCGGGCGAGTCGAAGAGTTGGGACTCGATGCGTGCGGAGAGGTTGAGCAGGGGGCCGAAGCCTCCGGTGAGGCTGAGGCCGTGTGGATCGACGAAGGGCGCGAGGAGCGAGGTGGGGACGGAATCGAGTGCGCCTTCTGCGTAAAAGATCGCGGCGGAGGGGTCGAGGTTGCCTTTGTCGTCGAGGAATCTGGAGAGGGTGACGCGGGCGGTGAGTGAGCCGGCGTGCTGTTCATCGGTGGCGGTGGAGCCGCGCGCGAAGACATCGAGCCCTCGGGAGAGTCGCTCTGATTTCGCGGTGATCTCGATCTGGTTGATCTGGACGGTTTGCGGGGGCTCGCCCGGGTTGAGCTGCATGGGCAGGGCGATGGGGTTGGTGAGGATTGTGCATTCGAAGGAGGTTTTGGTGAGGTCGATCGGTTGGCTTGGGTTGTCCGTGATCGGGAGGACGAGAGTTTTCAGCGCGAGGGTGACGGGGTGTGGTTTGGCGTCCATCCCCGGCGCGATTGTTTCGATGACCTCGGGGGAGAGGGCGAGGGCGATGAAGGGGGGGTGCGCCTTGTCGGCGATGGTGAGGATGCCGTTGATGTCGCGGAATTTGCCCTGGACGCGGAGGTGGTTTCTGTCGGCGGTGATCTCGGGGGGGATGGAGACGAAGTGTCGGATGGCGTCGAGTGATTGTGCGGAGATCGCGGCGTCGATGGCGAGGTCTGTCTCGGCGGAGCGGAGTTGGAGGTCGCCGGTGGGGGAGGCGAAATTGTTTGAACGGATGTCGATGGAGAGTTTTTCATCGGGCGCGCTGCCGACGGCTTCGATCCAGGCGCGGCAGTTTTTACCGTCGGTGATGCGGACGGCACCTTCGATATCTGTCCATCTGGATTCGATGGTGCGCGAGGGGTCGGCGGGGTCGGGCGCGATGAGTGTGAGGTCGAATTTCTCCAGGACGAGTTCGAGCGCGAGACCGAGGGGGATGGTGATTGGTTTTGGTGTCGATGGACTGGAGGGTTTGCCCGAGGTGGTTGGGGTGGGGCTCGGTTGGGTTGATGCGGGCTTGGTGATGGTTGCCTGCCCGGAGATATGCGCTTGCCCGAAGTCGGAGAGTTCGGAGAGGAAGTCGCGCAGCCCGAGGGAGGAGGAGGCGTTGATGCTTGCGTCGATACCCTGGTCGGGGTCGGTGAATTGCAGGGCGGTGATGCGCTGGGGGCCGTTCCACGAGAGATCGATTTTGCCGATCGATGCGGAGGCGTTTGGGCCCGAGGCGATGGCGTTCTCGATGAAGCCCTTGGCGGCGACGGAGGCGATGGGCAGCGCGACGAAGGGCAGCGCGACGATTGCGAGGACGAAGATCGCGAGGAGGATCAGGATGATGTTGCGCGCACGGTGCGGACGCACGGCTTTGGGTCGTGTGTTCATAGTGTTCGATTATGGCTTGGGGGGGAAAGGGTTTCAGGCAAATGCGCGGATTGTGGATGTGTCGGGCATTTTGGGTGCGGAGAGGGGGGCGGGTGGGAGGGCGAGCATGCGGTCGAGGGCGAGGCAGGCGGGCTCGCGGGCGTCCGGGTGGACGGAGACCTGGTTGACGAGCTTGCCCTCGGCGAGGGTGTCGAGGGTCCAGAGGAGGTGTGGTGGGTCGATGCGGTACATGGTGGTGCAGAGGCACTGGCAGTCGGAGAGCATTTTGACATCGATATCGCGCTTGGCGGCGGCGTGGGCGATGCGGTTGACGAGGTGGACCTCGGTTCCGATGGCCCATTTGGATGCGGGCTCGGCGTGCTCGATGGTGTTGATGATGTATTCGGTGGAGCCGGAGAGGTCGGCGAGGTCCACGACCTGTTTGGTGCATTCTGGGTGGACGATTATTTTGCGGTCTGGCTCGTTGTTGCGGATGTGGTGGCAGTGCTCGGGGCGGAAGAGCATGTGCACGGAGCAGTGCCCGGCCCAGAGGATGACTCGGGCGTGGTCGAGTTGATCGGGGGTCATGCCGCCGAGCGGGTCGCGAGTGCGGGCGAGTTTGGGGTCGAAGAGGGCGGTGTGCTGCTCGGTATCGATCGCGAACTTTGCGGCGGTGTTGCGGCCCAGGTGTTGGTCGGGGAGGAAGAGGATCTTTATGTTTTCGTTTGGGTGCTTCTGGATCGTTCCACCAGACATGGCCCACTCGAAGACGCGGTCGGCGTTTGAGGAGGTGCAGCATGCGCCGCCATTCGCACCGACGAATGCTTTGATCGCGGCGGTGGAGTTGACGTAGGTGATGGGGATGATGCGTGCGGGCGAGTCGATGGAATCGAGTGTTTGGTGGATGGTCTGCCACGCGGCGAGGGCGTCGTCGTAGTCTGCCATGTCCGCCATGGAGCACCCGGCGGAAAGGTCGGGGAGGATGACCCTGGTGCCTTCGGGTGCGACGAGGTCGGCGGATTCCGCCATGAAGTGGACGCCGCAGAAGACGACGTATTTCGCGCCGGTTTCCTTGACGCGCTGCGCGGCGAGTTGGGAGAGTTTGAGGGAATCGCCGGTGAAATCGGCGTGGCGGATGACATCGTCGGCCTGGTAGTGGTGGCCGAGGATGATGAGGTCTTGTCCGAGTTGCTTGCGGCGCGCGGTGATCTGCGCGGCGAGCTGGTCGTCGGCGAGTGCGAGGTATTGGTCTGGGAGTGCTGGTTGCCAGAGCTGCACGGCGTGGTCCTTGTTGGGGTGGACACGGGCCGAACAGTGTAGGCGTGATGCGGGTTTAGGGCTTGGATCGAGTGGATGTAGAGGGATCAGGCTGCGAGGGGGATCGCCTGCTCGGCGGTGGCGTTGAACTCGACGGCGACAGCCTGGTAGTGGTGATCGATGGGCACGACGCGCCTGATTGTGGCGTGTCTTGCGGTATCGGAGGCGAGGAATGACTCGGTTTTGGGCGCGATGTAGAGGTCGATGGTGTCGCCCGGTTCGAATGTTCGGTTGCGGTCGATCCGCAGGAGGGCCCCGGATCTGGAGACATCGGTGGTGTGTGCGGTGGTGAAGAGGAGCGCTCTTCGGTTGCGGAGCTTGCAGGGGTGGACGGCGTGGAAGCGTTCGTGTGTGCGTCGGTTGGAGGCGTCTTGCATGGGATTCACCCTCGTTTTATGCGTTGCGCGGGGCGGTTTCGGGGCGCCCCGGGATTCGGCTTGTCGGGTCGTATCGGTTGGTGCGGGGGGAGGGTTTGGAGGGATTCATAGGAATATGTGGAAAAAACAGGGGGGATGGGGCGGATCGGGGGGGAGGGGGTTCGCGGTTGGTCGGTGGTGGGCGCGGCGGGTGGAGCGGGCGGGCGCATTTTGGGGTTGGTTGGCGGTTGGTTTTGGTCTGAAAAAATAGGGGGAAAACTGGGTGGTTGACTTGTGGGGTCGGGCTTGATCGCGTACAAAGCGACCATGGGTGGACGCTGCACGGATGGTTTCCGGCGTCTTTGACCCTGCAAAAAGCCACGTAATTGAACCGGAGTAAACCAATGGCTGCACGAACAACCAAGCGGAAGACCAAGAAGAAGACGACCCGTCGCGCGACGACGCGCCGCACGACCACGGCTCGCAAGAAGACGACCAAGCGTCCGGCGGCTCGCAAGAAGACGACCAAGCGGACGACGACGAGGGCTGTGGCATCGGCGAAGCCAGCGCGGATCACCGCTTCGAAGGACGGTCGTACGAAGAGCGAGACCTACGCGATGATCGCGGATCACGTCGGCATTTCGAAGAAGGAAGTTGCGGCGGTGTTTGATGTGATGCAGGAGATCATCAAGAAGGATCTGTCGAAGGCGGGCAGCGGCGAGTTCAAGGTGCCGGGCCTGATGAAGATTCTTGTCCAGCGGAAGAAGGCTGTTGCCCGTCGCAAGGGGATCAACCCGTTCACGAAGGAAGAGCAGTGGTTCAAGGCGAAGCCGGCTCGGAACGTTGTGAAGGTTCGTCCGATGAAGGGTCTGAAGGACCTGGTGTGACTCGCACCGAATGATTTGACGATACATGCGGGCCGGGAGTGCGAGAGTGCTCCCGGCTTGTTTTTTGGTTGTTTTACGGGTGTTTCAGGGACGAAACGGAGGCAGGCGTGGGCGATGAACGGATTGTCATTCGGGCGATGGGTGGCGGCGAGGAGCTGTGTGCGCCGGTGCGGGGGGTGTCGATGATTCTGTGGGCGGCGGGCGTGCATGTTGAATTGCTCGGGCGGGAGCGCGTGGTGATTGTGACGCGGGATCATCAGGTCGAGCACATCGCGTCGCGGGCGGGGATCGAGACGAGCGCCGAGATGGTGGAGGGGAAGGTGATCGATGCGCACGAGGCGTTTGGCGGTGGCGAGATCGCGGCGGCGCGGGAAACGGATCGGTTCCTAGAGTTTGCGCGGGCATGGGTTGATTCGGATCCGTCGAGCGATCTTTTATTCCGTCAGGCGGCGCGGTGCGCGCTGTGGGATGTTGTTGCGGCGGGCGGGGTCGCGGGGGTGATCTGCGATGTTGACGGGACGCTGACGGATGGGCGGGTGATCATGCCGGGTGATGGCGGGGGCGCGGGCAGGGCGTTTAGTACGCACGACGGGCTTGGGACGCAACTGGTGATGCGGGCGGGCGTGCGGGTTGGGTGGCTCAGCGCGACGGGCGACGGGGGGAGCATCGATGGTCGGGCGGGGATGGTCGGGGTGGAGCACGTTGACTGGGGGCACGGTGAGAAGGGGGAGCGGGTGAAAAAATTGTGCGGGCGGATGGGCGTGGATCCTGCGCGGGTGGTGTACATCGGGGATGACGTGAATGATCTTCCCGCGATGGCGGAGTGCGGGGCGAGCGCGTGCCCGGGGGACGCGGCGCTGGCGGTGCGTCGGGAGGCGACGCTGGTATTGGAGCGTGGGGGCGGTCGGGGGGCGTTCCGCGAGTTGGCGGAGGTGATCCTGGCGACGATTTAGAAGAGAGGCATCAGGGACCAGGCACCAGGCATCAGGAAGTAAAGAGTGAAAAGGGGGAGAGGAGAGCACTGACCAGCAGGCAGGTCTGTGGCACGGGGAGAGGCTATTTCGTGGTGTTTTGTCTGGGGGATCGCCGATATAAGAATAGCGCGCGGGTGTTGCTGGGTGTTGTTGTGCGCGGTCGCGGTTGGCTAAGGATGCGCGAATGAGCGAGCGGACACGGCGGAAGATACTGACGCGGGCGGAGCTGGTGGCGCGGCGTGAGGCGGCGCGGGAGGCTGGCCGGGCTGTGGTGCAGTGCCACGGGTGCTTTGACATTGTGCATCCGGGGCATGTGCGGCATCTGCAGCACGCGGCGCGGCAGGGGGATGTGCTGCTGGTGACGATCACGGCGGACTCGGGGGTTGGCAAGGGGGATGGCAGGCCGCTGTTTAGTCAGGAGCTGCGTGCGGAGAATCTGGCGGCGCTGGATTGCGTGCACTGGGTGTACGTGAACCCGGAGGAGACGGCGGAGGGGTTGCTGGATCTGGTGCGGCCCGATGTGTTTATCAAGGGCAGGGAGTACGAATCGAACCGTGACCCGCGGTTTACGGCGGAGCGGGAGACGGTGGAGCGGCACGGCGGGCGGGTGGTGTTCAGCTCGGGGGATATCGTGTTCAGTTCCAGCGCGCTGGTGCAGGAACTGGAGACGCGGGGCGACGAGGCGCACGCGAAGTACCGGCAGGTGGTCGAAGCGCACGGGCTTGGCGCGGCGGGGCTCGGCGCGGTGGTGGACGGGTTTGTGGGGAAACGGGTGTGTGTTGTGGGGGAGGTGATCGAGGATGTGTATGTGGTGTGCGATCGCCCGGAGGTTGCGGGCGAGAGCCCGGTGATGAGTTTGCGGCCCTTGGAGGAGCGGCGGTACGACGGTGGGGCGGCGATTATCGCGAAGCATCTGGCGGCGATGGGTGCGCGGCCGGTGTTGGTGACGGGGATGTCGCGGTCATCGGAGGCGGAGGCGATGCGCCAGCGGCTGGCGGTGGACGGGGTGGAGGTGCGGTGGATCGAGTTCGAGGGGGCGATGCTGCGCAAGGAGCGGTATCTGGTTGGCGCGCAGAAGGTGATGAAGCTGGATCGGGTGCGGCCTTTGAGTCTGGATACGGCGCAGCACGATGCGCTGGGGGAGTTGGTGGGTGAGGCGGCGCGGGGGTGTGACGCGGCGATCCTTGCGGATTTCGGGCACGGGCTGATCACGGCGGCGACGCTGGGCGGGTACTGCACGGCGCTGCGGGGCGAGGTTGGTGTATTGGCGGGGGATGTGAGCGGGAAGCGGTCTGCTTTGCTGCGGATGATGGGGATGGATCTGATCTGTCCGACGGAGGTGGAGCTGCGCGACGCGATGGGAGACTACGACGCGAGCTTGAATACGGTGGTGTGGGACTTTGTTGCTCGGACGGGGACTCGCAATACGCTGGTGACGATCGGTGCGGATGGGTTGATCGCGTTTGACAGGGAGGACACCGGGCGCGGCGGGGGCGCGGTGGGCGGGGCGGATGGATGGGGCGGACGGCTGACTGCGGAGCATGTTCCGGCGGTGAGCGCGTATGCGGTTGATGCGCTGGGGTGCGGTGATGCGCTGCTGGCGGCGGCGACACTGACACTCTCGGCGGGGGGGTCGCGGGTTGAGGCGGCGCTGATCGGGAGTGTTGCGGCGGGTGTGCAGGCGGCGCGGTTGGGCAACCGGGTGGTGACGGCGCGGGATCTGCGGGAGGGTGTTCGGCGGGTGTGCGGCGCGACGCTGACGGCGAGCGCGGGAGGACACGGGACGCGGGTGGTGGTGTGATTTCGTATGTGATACCGACGATGGATCGGGCGGGGCGGTTGGCGCGGACGCTGGAGGCGCTGGGGTCGATCGACGCGGGCACGCACGAGCGGGTTGGCGGGGGAGAGGTTGTTGTTGTTGATAATGCGTCGGGCGAGCGGGCGATCGCGGCGGGTGTGCTGGCGAATGGGTGGAGGGTGCGGGTGGAGCGGTTGGGGGAGAACATCGGGGCTGCGGCGCGGAACGTGGGGGCGGAGCTTGCGCGGGGGGAGTGGGTGGTGATGCTGGACGATGATTCACATCCGGTGGATGGCGGGGTTGTTGATGCGGTGTGTGGTGCGCCGGGGGATGTGGCGGCGGTCGGCGGGGAGATATTTTTGGCGGATGGGCGTCGGGAGTCCGGCGGTTTGCCCGAGGTGGTGATCGGTTGCGGGGTGGCGGTGCGGCGGGGTGTGTTTCTGGAGGTTGGCGGGTACGACGGGGCGTTTCACTACTATGCGGAGGAGTACGACCTGTGTGCGCGGCTGATCTGCGCGGGATGGCGGATCATGCACGACGGGCGGTTTCGGGTGGTGCACGAGAAGGTGAACGAGGGGCGGGACATGGGGGTGATCCTTGGTCGGCTCGTGCGGAACAACGGTTGGGTTGCGCAGCGGTATGCGCCGGACTCGGAGCTGGGGCGCGAGCTTGAGGAGGTGGTGACGCGGTACCGTCGGATCGCGGAGAAGGAAGGGGCGGTCGCGGGGTACGAGCGCGGGTTGCGGGAGTTAGAGGGGACACTCGGCGCACAGGAACGGCGGGCGATGACGCGGGCGCAGTGGGAGAGGTTCACGGGGATGGCGCAGGCGCGGGCGTGGCTCGGGGCTCGGGTCGCGGGGATGGATCGCGTTGCGGTTGTTGACGAGGGGAAGAACGCGTGGGTGGTGCGGGCGGTGCTGGGTGAGTTGGGCGTGCGCGAGGATGCGGGCGCGGCGGTGGGTGTGGTGGGGACGATGTCTCCCGGGGCGATGATGGACGCGCAGGAGGCGCGGCTTGCGCGCGGTGAGCGCGCGGAGCGGGCGTGGCGCGGGTTTGGAGGGGGGGTGGGTCAGGTGGTGACGTCGGTGATCTCGTCCTGACGGGTGCAGTCGTAGAGCAGGTCGCGGTCGTCGAGATCGATATCGAAGTCCTGGTCGGTGTCTTTGGCCGGGCCGAGCCCGCCGAAGAACTGTTCTTCCCACATGGCGAGGTCTTCGGCGTTGATGAGGGTGTCGAGGTTGAGGTCTTTGGGGTCGAAGCCAGCGGCGGGGTCGGCGTCGAGGAAGATGGAGAAGACGACGGGGCGGTGGTCTGAGGCGAAGTTTGTCGCGGTGGAATCGCCGTTTGAGCGCTGGCCTGAGTCTTCGGGTGAGTTGTAGACGAAGCCCATGGAGTTGAGTTCGGATTGGGAGTAGGTGCCGGACAGATCGGCGTCGAAATGTGCGGCGAGGTTGACGTCGAGGCAACCGTAGTCGAGGCGTGCGGAGGAGCCGGGGAATGTGGTGATGGATGTTTGGGGGAGGTTCTGGACGGGGAGGTTGAGTACGCCTGTGGGGACAAAGAGAAAGAAGTGCGTGAAGAGGCCGTCGAGGGTGCCGTCGGCGTTGTTGTTTGAGTTGAGGTCGCCGAAGACGGCGACGTCGGTGACGGTTTCACGTGAGCCGTTGTCGTCGAGGTCTACGCCTGTGGTGAGGTCGGCGTGGACATGGTTGCCGAGGTTGTTTGCTTCGGTGGTGCGTGTGGCTTGTGAGCCGGAGTCGGAGAAGGCTTTGAAGTGACAGTTGTAGAAGGTGATGACGCGGAGTGCACCGGGGACGGAGAGGGAGATGCGCTGGGCGGGGCGAGGTCCCGAGAGGCCCTGGTCGTCTGTATCGCGGACGAGGATGTCACCACGGACGAAACATGCGTTGAAGTTGCCGCCGAAGTCGGCGGAGTTGACGCGGAAGAACTGGTACCCGGGGAGGTAGGTATCGCGGAAGGCAATGAGAGTGGAGCTGCTGCGGCATTCCTGGAGGAAGACGACATCGGGGTTGAGCCCGGAGTTTGGGCCGATCCCGTCGATGTCGTTCGTTGTCATGAAGTCGCCGGTGGCGAAGTAGGCAGAGGTGTTGAGGTTGAGGCCCTCTTTGACATTGAGTGTGGCGATCCGGAGTGGGATCGGTGCGGGGGTGCCGGCGTGCGTGGTTGGTACTGCGAGGATCACCAGGAGGGCGCACATGATGAAGGCATGGATTTTCATGGTGTGGGTCTCCTGCATGATTGAGCTGCGGTTGCCTGGACACTCGGCTTCTGCGCTGCTCTCCCTTGGTGTACGGTAGTTTTGGTTTTTGGTGTGGTCGAGAAAGAATTTGTGAGTCGGACGAAAAAGAACGACGGGAGCTTTCGCTCCCGCCGTTTGGTGTTGTTTATTCGGTCATTGAGACCGTTGTGTAGATGTGATTAGCAGGGGCCGCCCGGGTTGCAGGTGCCGAGACGGAAGAGGACATAGGAGATGTCGTTGACATCGTTGACACCGTCGCCGTTGGCATCGCCGTCACCGCAGGGGCCGTTGTTCTGCCCGAGGCGGAAGAGGACGAAGGAGATGTCGTTCACATCGACGACGAGATCGCCGTTGGCATCGCCGTCGCAGCCGGGTGCAACGGTGAATGCACCGAGGTCGATGATGAGTGTGTGATCGACGGAGGTTTCGCCGCCAACCGTGGTGAGGAGGACGCCGCCGTCGAGGAGCGGGTTGTTTGTCCCTGCGGCGGAAGCGCCGCGGGCGTTGACGGCGAGGTAGCGTCCGTCCTCGGAGAGGCCTTCACGGGAGAAGGTGTCGCCGTTGGACTGGGGCTCGATCGGGAAGAAGCCGACTTCGAGGTCGGCGCCCCCCGCCCCCGCGTTGAGGGCGGTGAGTGTGACGCCGTTCTGCCCGCCGGCGACGATGGCGTGGAGCGCTTCGTCGGTGGCGCCGAGGTAGCCGTTGTCGGTCCAGTAGAAGAGGGTGTTCGTCGAGGAGACGAGAACGGGGTTGAGCGGGTCGGTGAGATCGATATCGACATCGGTGACGGCGACGAATGCGACGTTGCCGTGCTCATCGATTGCGCAGCCGGAGACGGGTGTGAAGAAGAAGATGGTGCCGAGGCCGTCGGAGCTGAGGACTTCCTGAACGGTGCCATCGGAGCCAGCGGAGAGGATCGTGATGGGGGGGCTGTAGCCGGCGATTCGGTCGGCGACGATGATGGGGTCGTAGCGGCGGATCTCGGTGAGGCGGGGGGAGACGGAGGTGTCTTCCCAGACACAGGCGATCTGGCCGGAGGAGTTGATATCGAAGAGTGAGTTGACGAAGGGCCCGCCGCCGCCGCCGGTGGCGGAGTGGTCGAGGAAGGCCTTGGTGGGATCGAGGGCGCCGAGGTTTATGCCGGTGCCTGGAGCGGCGATGACTCCGCCGCCGCCCTGGGCGAGGATGTACGCGGCGTCGGTGTAGCCGTCGTTGTCGCCGACGCGGTCGATGAATAGTGCTTTGGGTTCGGCGGAGCCGCCGCCGAGATTGAGACCGCCCGAGACGCCGAGCCCCCAAGCGAGCCAAGAAGCCTCTGTGCCGGAGAAATCGATGACTGCCATCACGGGCTGCGTTGTGCGGAGATTGCCGGATGGTTCGGAGTCAAGGGTGACGCCGCCGGTGAGCCATTCGTCGGTGGTGAGGTTGGGATCGTTGTCCGCGTTTGCCCAGACGCCGACGCCTGTGAGGATGTCGGCGGGCACGGAGAAGGAGAAGCCGGTCATGGCGGAGAGCACATCGCCGGTGATGGGGGCGATTGCGGCGGCGGGGGTGCCGGTGAAGACAGCGCCGGCGTTGCCATCGATGCCTGCGAAGGCGGCGCCGAAGACCTTGTTGGAAGCGGCGTCGGGCTCGGGGAATGCGAGCTGCGGGGTGATGCCGGTGATTCCGGTTTCGTAGCCGAGGTTGTTCTGTCCGGTGCCGAAGGCTTCGCGCCAGACGAGTGTGCCGTCGGGCAGGAGCGTGCCGACGGGGTTGGACAGGGTGTTGAAGCCATCTTCGATGATGACGTTGTTGGAGAAGCCGCCGCCCGCGGTATCGGTGGTGCCGAGGATAGCGACGACATTCAGGTTTGACGCCGAGCCGCCTGTGGAGACGACGCCGACGGGGTTGCCGGCGACGGTTTCGACACCGGCGGCGTTGACGAGGGGTAAGGGATCGATGATCCACGGGCAGTAGATGGTGACGGCGTCGAACGATCCGCCCGTCCCGCGTACGACGGTGCCAGTTGTGGCTTCGGAGTACTGACCTGCCTGGCCCAAATCGTCCCAATCTTCAGCAACGGCGACAGTTCCGGCGAGCGCAACAACGGCGGCGACGGCGCAATGCCGCATAATTCGATCACAATGCATCTCGGTTCTCCTCTGGGTTCTCTCTTCGACTGCGTGTTTACTCTGGCCCGGATGGGCCACATGGACACCCCGGATCCGTACCTTCGTTGACCGATTCGGCATGGATTCGGCCCCCATCGTGATAGAAGTGTAGCAGTTGGATGTCCGTGCTCAAATATTAAGAGTGTGTATGGGTGAAACAAAGCGCAAAAAAACGCCCGGTAATCCGGGCGTTTTTGGGATAGGTCTGTTTTTGATCGGGTTGTGTGAATCTGGGCTAGTTGATGAAGAGGCGGTCGGAGTCTGAGTAGCGGAGCAGTTGGACTTCATCGCGGAAGTTGTTGAGTTGCTCGATGGTGGATTTGGAGGGGAACCACATGTCCGGGTTGAGGCTATCGAAGTGGGTGAATGCTTCGACGTGGCCGTCGAAGAAGCCGGCGTTGATCTTGCCCGAGTGTCGGTAGGCCTTGTCGAAGTAGGTGCTGTCTTCGCCCGGGAGTGCTTCGAGGAGGTTGCCGCCTTGTGTATCGTCGCCCTGCTTGAAGATGGGGGGGAGAGAGATGAAGGAACCGAGTGCGAGTTCGGGGTTGTTTGGATCGAGATCGCTTGGGAGGCTCCAGACGCGGGCGTCGATCTTTTTTTCGGTTGGTTTGTAGCCGTTGGACATCGCGATTTTGCGTGCGCCGGAGCCGACACGGTCGAGGCGTGGGAGGTAGCCGGCGGCGATGTTGACGGTGTTGAGGAATGTTGATTGGCCCCACGAGGCCGCGGGCTTGTTGGAGATATCGGTTGCGCCGACTGTTTTCGAGGTGAGCTGGAAAGCGTAGGGCATGAAGATGGAGGGTGCGGCGAACTCGCCGACGCGATCGAGGACGTCCTCGATTTCGTTCAGGTAGCCGGTTGCCTCGAAGTCCAGGGGGTCGGAGGCGAATTCGCCGAGGGAGGGGTCGCCGTAGGTGGTGAGGATGGTGTACAGGCGGGAGGCGCGGTCTTCGGGGAGGTCGTCCGCGTCGAGGCAGTTGGTGATCCAGTCGAAGTTCTGGACGGGGAGGTTGGAGCGGTTGTCGAGTTTGTCGGGGTTGTTGGCATCGATGACGGAGTGCTTGATGCCGGAGGTGTTGGTGCCGGGGATGGCGTCGCGGTTTTCGGCGCCGAATGCGTTCATGCCGGTGAGGAGTTGTCGTTGGAGGACGGCGTCCTTTGATTGCTGCGCGGAGGCTCGGGCTTTGCCGAGGGCGGGCAGGAGGACGCCGATGAGGATGGCGATGACAGCGACGACCACGAGGAGCTCGATGAGCGTGAACGCGGTTCGTCGTGAGGCGGGGGGTGTGCACGGGTTGAACATGGTTGACCACTCCGGTGTTCAGCGTGGAGGGAGTCCCGGGAGGGGTACCCACGAGAACAGTTTCAGGATTGGGCGGCGGACGGCGGCAGCCCGGGGATTCTCGGTTGATGACCGTCCGATGGCTCGGACACGAATCGCGCGGCGTGATGGCGCGCGGGACAGGATCGGGGGTCCATACGAGCTAAAGTTCGGATCGGATCCCGTCGGGGGCGGAACACTGTAGGGGGTTGTCCGGCGGATCACCAGTGGGGGCACCCGCGGGGGCGTTGCCCGGACAGAAGCCGAATAAAAAAGGCCCGCGATGAGCGGGCCCTGGGGGTGGTGATTGATTAGGGGGGGCGGTTAGTTGAGTTTGTCGCCGGCTTCGTAGCCGAAGAAGAGCAAGGATTGCTCGGCGGTGTCGCTCTCGGCATTAAATGTTGATTTGCTGGGTGCCCAGAGGGTGGGGTTGAACATTTCGAGTTCCTCGAGGCTTCTGCCCGAGCCGTCGAAGGTTGAGATGTTGATCTTTCCGGCGTGGCGCATGACGAGTGGTTTGAGTGTGGGCCAGAAATCGGTGCCGGTCGGGAAAGAAATGGCTTCATCGAAGATTGGGCCGGCGGTTGTGAATGACCCGTACCATCCGGGGGAGATCGAGACATCGAAATCCCGGGTTGCGCCCTGATCGGCATGGTCGATGTAGCGCATGCCGTCGGTCATGGCGACTTTGTTGGGCATGTTTGAGATTCGGTCGAGGCGGGGCATGTAGGCGTCTGGCAGCTCGGATTGGCTCTTTGTTGCCGCCCAGTTCTCTTGGGCGATCCGGGTGTATGAAAATACTCCGCGCCGGATCGGGCGCGCGA
Organism: Phycisphaerales bacterium; assembly: GCA_029260435.1. Taxonomy (GTDB): domain Bacteria; phylum Planctomycetota; class Phycisphaerae; order Phycisphaerales; family UBA1924; genus OFTM74. Next base: position 33,117 of record JAJDDG010000062.1, read on the forward strand.
CGGTTTTTCCGCCGGAGACCTGCATGAGCAGGGGCATGAGGTAGCTCGGCGGCGTGGATTCTTCGGCACCGTAGCGGTCGGCCAGGTGCTCTGCCATTTCATCGAAAGCATCTGCGTCCCCGAACAACTCGAGTTCGAGCTTGTTTGCGGGGCAGGCGTATTGGTTCAGCAGTGTGTCGAACCTTGCGGCCCAGTTGTCCGGGAGGTCGTCTGCGGGGAGGGAGGGGGTGATCCAGTCGAAGCTCTGGACGGGCAGGTGCGCTTCATCCAGATCGTCGAGCCTTTTGCGACCGCCGAAGATGGCTTCGCCGCTCGAACTGATGCCCGGGATCCAGTTGTCGTTTTCGGCGCCGTAGGTGTTGATACCGATGTTGAGCTGGCGCTGCGTTGACTGGCAGACGATCGACCACGCTGCTGCGCGGGCCTGCCCGAGGGCGGGGAGCAGGACGCCGATGAGGATCGCGATGACGGCGACGACGACCAGCAGTTCGATGAGGGTGAAGGCGGCGCGTCGTGCGGGTTGGGATGGCGGTGTGGTGTGATGCATTTTGGATCTCGCGAATGTATGTCAGTTCTTTGCGTTTATGACGAATGATTGCTTGTCAACCGCGGTGTCCTTGTCGGCGAAGCGTTGCATGAACATATCGCGGTAGCGGTGCTTGATAACCAGTTGGCCGTCTTCTTCGACGACGGGGTAGAAGACGCGCTCTCCCGAAGAGTTCTTGTAGGGAGCCGCTTCTTTTCTGGAATCACGGTCGAAAGATTGTGTTTCGCCGGTCACGACATTGACCACCTTAATCCCGTCGGGCAGCCCATCACCGGAGCCCATCGCGAAGAGGAGGCCGACGATGAGGACGACCGGTGCGAGTGCGATGAGGGCGTACTTCACGTATTTCATGCGACGGTGGATCTCCGCGGTGGATCGGTTCGTGCTCGGGAGGCGGGAGATGAGCCCTCCCCCCACGCCTTCCGCTTTTGATGCCCGGACGCGCTGTGGCATGTGGGCAGAGCAGTATACACCGCACGGGGGGAGGTTTGTGAAAGAAAGGGGATTGGGGGAGTGGGGATCCCCCTCACCCGCGCCCACCTACGGCGGACTTGCCCTCTCCCCCGGCGGGGAGAGGGGGCGGATCAAGAGTGGGGGAGAAAAAAAGCCCCGCAGCTGGGCGCGGGGCTTGGGGTAAGGTGCGTGTTAGGTAGTGAGAGGATATAAAAACTCCCCGCTCGTGGTGAGCGGGGCGCTGGGGTGGTGTTTGGTCATTTCGGAGCACTGACCCGAGGACGGGTGAGTGGCACGGGGCGCGGGGTGAATCACGGTCGGGATCATGCTTCACGCGAAGCGCGTGTAGCATGGCACCCGGCAAGAAGAGCACTGACCCGAGGACGTCAGATGCAGGGGCCGACGGGGTTGCAGGTGCCGAGCCTGAAGAGGACATAAGAGATGTCGTTGACGTCGTTTGCGCCGTCGCCATTGGGGTCGCCATCGCCGCAGATGCCGTTGGATTGGCCGAGTCTGAAGAGGACGAAGGAGATGTCGTTGACGTCTACTGCGCCGTCTCCGTTGGCGTCGCCGTCACAGCCTGCGGGTGCGAGTGTGGGGTTGGGACCGACGAAGAGTGAGGCCTGGTAGGACTCTGGTGTGCCACCGTTGTTGTATGTGAGCTTGACGTTGACGATCGCGCCGCCGAAGGCTTCGGAGTCTTCGGGGCTTGGCGATGAGACGCCCGGGAGGAGCGGCTGGAGGATGGAGGAGGAGTGGAACGACCCGGAGGCGATGGAGTTGGAGTCGGCGAGGATGATGTCGTCGATGGTGTAGGTGCGAGCGGAGTTGACGCCCAGGAAGGAGTCGCCGGACTTGAAGAGGAGTTCGAGGTCGTAGCCCGAGGGTGTGTTGACGGCTTTGATGAAGGCGGTGGCGTTTGCGCCGATCGTCGGGTCGAACGCGGCGACGAAGTAGATGTTGCCCGAGAGGTCTACGGCGGGTGCGGAGAATGACGCGGGTGGTGCGGCGAGGATGGTGCCGATTGGTGAACCGGCGGGGGCGTCGAGGACGGGCTTGCCTTCGTACGCGGCGATGGTCCAGGTTGGTGCGCCGCCGGCGAATGTTGCGACGGCGATGAATTCGCCATCGGTGGGGTCGGTGGCGGTAGCGGCGGCGATGATGTTCGCGCCGTCTGAGCCGAGTCCTGCTTGTCCGTTTGCGCCGCGGAAGCATGCCTGCGAGAGGTACTGGAGGAACTGGGCGTCTGCGGAGGCGTTGGTGGAGAAGGAGCCGTCGGAGATCGGCGATGGCATTGTTGCGGCGTCGGTTGAGAGGACGGTGCCTGCGGCGTTGATCTCGAAGAGGTTGATTGAATCGATGGGGTTGGCACCGGCGGAAGATTTGGCGAGTGAGGCGACGGTGCCGATACCTGCGCTGGCGGCGACGGCGTGGAAGGAGGGGTTGCCTCGGTGTGCGCTGAGTGAGGGATCTGTGTGCGAGGTGATGCCGGCGGCGCCTTCCGGGCGGTATTTCGCGGCGAAATCGAAGATAATCGCGAGGGGTGAGCCTGCGAGGGATTGCGGTGCGGCGGTTGGCGTGTTTGTGGTGACGGTTTCGTTGTCGATGATGTAGGTCGTGGAGGGTGCATCGGTGGTGGAGTTTGCGGCGGCGATAGCGAACGGCGCGTTCTGGACGATGGTATTGCGAGCGGTGAGGTCGGTGCGGAGGATGTTTTCGCCGAGGACGGCGACGGTGGATGTGACATTGAAGTCGTCTGCCCTGAAGGTGAGGTTGCCGTTTGCGTCGATCGCGCCCAGGGAGAGTGTGGATGTGTCGAGCCCGGCGAAGGTGCTGGATGCGCCGGTGATGCGGTGGATGTAGAGGCGGTCGGGCGAGGAGCTGTCCTGCCCGACGAGTGCGCCGAAGACGTTGGTCGTGGTTGCGGAGAGGTCGGAGATACCGATCCCGAACTGTCGTTCGAAGCCCGCGATCGGGGTGGTGGAGGGGGCGATGTTTTCGATGGTGTTCACGCCTTCGCCCGGGGTGTTCCAGAGGAGGTAGTCGTTCGCATCCACGACAGAGGTGAGCTGGTCGGGGGAGATGGCGGTGGAGCCGAGGATGTTGGTGGGGAAGGAGGGGGAGGGATCGGCGGAGGCTTTGAGCACCGGGCCGATGTAGAAGGGCGTGCCCCATGAGCTGGAGAAGCTCTGGAGGTCGAGGACATAGAGCTGCTCGTGCATGGTGAGCGGATCGAGCGCATCGGAATTGCCGGGCGTCGAGGCGACGGAATCCTGCGCGCCAGCGATCGAGGCGATTGTCAGTGCGAGGGTTGTTGCTGCGATCATCTGGGGGGTGCGTTGCATGGTTCTCTCTCTGTTCGTCGCGCCGGTTGCGGGACGCCAATGACCCTGAATGTATGTGGTGCGCCCGTCGAGACGAGGGTCTTGGACCCCCGAGATTGTCCGGGAACATATCCGGACGTAGGACGCACCAGTCGCGCATCGGATGCGCGGACTCTCCTTACCCACCATGATGGCCCTGCATATGGCGGGGGTCAACGATGAACCGGGTGGAATGCCATTGAAAAGCGGGGAATTGGAGAATGTTGGAGGGTGTAGGGGCTAGCGGTAGGTTTTGATGGTGGAGAGCTGGTTCTCGACGCGGATCTTCTGTCCGCGGAGCCATTTTTCCCATTCCGGGTTTTTTTCGAGGAGGAGCGCCCGTTCGATCTGGGAGCGGGTGTCGTCGGTTGCCTCGTAGAGCAGGGCGTCGGCCCGGATGGAGCCTCTCAGGGCGTTGAGGAAGTATGGATCGCGTGAGAGGGCGTCGAGGTAGTATTGCCTTGCGCGCTGTCGGAACCCCTTGCGGTCCCAGAGGAGGCCCATGTTGTAGACGGGTCGCGGGTCACCCGGGGCGAGCTGCATCGCGGTTTGGAAGGCGTCGGCTGCTTCGAGCGCGCGCTCGTGCTCCATGAGGAGTTGCCCGAGGTTGTTCCATGCGGGTGCGAGCTGGGGGTACTCGGTCACGGCTTGCCAGTAGAGATCCATCGCCTTGTCGGGGTCGTCGGTGCGGGAGGCTTCGGAGGCGAGGTCGATAGATTTGACGAGGCGCTGTTGCTGGTCGGCGCGGAACTCGGGGGAGATGGTGACGGTGCGTCTGGATGAGGAGCACGCGCCGAGCAGCACCGCGAGAGCGACGATGACGAGCGGACGGAGGGTTGTTTGTGTTGGGCGGGTCACTCGGTGTTGTCCTATCACTTGGCGACGTACCAGGCGAGCTTGAATGTGGTGTTCCAGAATTGGTTGCTGGGGACTGGTGAGAGGGAGATGTGGGAGACGAAGACGCGGTCGGCGCAGTGTTCTTGTTCGGCGAGCGCGTCGGAGATCCAGCGTGAGGTGAGTTGTATCGGGTCGTTGCGTGCGGAACAGCGCAGTTCGTACTGTTCGAGCCCGGGGACGCCCGAGATATCCTTGCGGTCGGGGGATGGGGCGATGTCCGGCGGGCGCTCGAACTCGTCTCTGTATGGGTCGATCACGCCTTCGATGGCGGTGTCTATGTACGGGTCGGCGGGGTAGTAGGTGGCGAGGGATGTTTCTTCGACCTGGAGGGAGTGGTACAGCGCGATCTGGTGGTCGATGCGCTGTGTGTCGCTTTGCGCCCGGGCGATCGCGGACTGGGCGCCGGAGAGCGATTTATATGAAGAGAGTGCGAAGACAAGCCCGGCGAACAGCGCGAGTGCGCCGAGAGCGACGAGGTGCGTCGGGCGGTTTGCGCGGTCGGCGGTGCCGGCGACGGCGGAGAGCTGGGCGAGTGTGCGGGCGGGGATGGTCATGAGGATTGTCGTTTCCATGTACCGACGAAGCTTGCCTGCTGTTCGTTGCGGTTGGAGTGTCGGCTGTCGCGTTCCCACGCGATGTTTGTAGAGACGGACTGGAGTTGGACCATGATGTCGGTGCCGGTTTTGCGATCCGGGACGGTGAGGGTGAGGTTTGATTGTCGCCCGCTATCGATGGTGACCTGGCGGATCTTGACATCTTCGAACTCACGGATGGTGTCGAGCACGACGGTGAGTTCCTGCATGATTGGCTTTGGTTTTGGCGGCGGTTTGAGGGAGGGTTTTTTCTGCAGGATGACGACGCGCGCATCGAGTGTGCGGGTGAAGCTCGGGCCGACGATCTCGGGGTCGTTGAGCTCGAAGATGCGCTGGTCGTTTCCGTTTTTGGTGAGGGTTGCCTGCGATTTATGCTGGCCCGCTGCGGAGGAGATCCGGTAGCCGAAGCCGCCCGCGGCGATCGCGGCGATGAGGAGTGTTGCGGCGGTGAGCTGGTAGCGCTTGCGGGCGGCGCGGGTTGGGCGGTTGGTGAGGGAGGCGACGGCGAGTGCGCGCCGAGATTGGGAGGGTGCTTCGGTGGCTCGCTCGAGCGTGTCGCGGACGGGGTTGGGCGTTGCGATTTCGATTGGCGGCGGGTGCCCGTTGGTTGCGGCGGCGAGTTCGCGGGCGAGCGGCGCGGGGTTCGGCGAGACGACGGTGATACGGTGCGGTGTGCGCCCGAGGTGCGTCGCCCATGCGGTGAAGTCCACGGTGAGGCGCTGCGCGATGGCGCGTTCGGTGGAGGGGTGGGGGTTGTCTTCGTCGTGCGCCAGGGCGGCGCGGAGGTGCCCGGCGGCAATCAGGGTGTCGTCTGCGGACCAGACCCAGAGGTAGCGCCCGGGCGCGCGCTCGACGATGACGGCGGTGAACGGGTCGTCCGGCTTGGTCCACGCGGCGGCGGCGGCGTGCCAGAGGGTGGTGACGGTGTGCGGGCGGACACCGAGTTTGTCCAGCGCGCCGAGCATGATGCGGGCCAGGGCGTCGGGCTGGCAGAGGACGGCTGCGCGGACGGCGGATTCGGGGGTGTTTGTTTTTTTGCGTTGTGGGAGGAGTGTGAACGCGGGTTTCTTTGCGGCACGTGCGAGCCTGTCGTCCAGCGGGATAATCGATTGTCCGGCGGCGGCGTCGCCCCATTCCTGCATGAGGTTGCGGAAGGAGGCGGCGAGCACCTGCGGCATGCGGCTCGGGGCGCGGAGCCAGGCGCAGGTGGTGTCTTCGACATCGAGGCAGAGCAGCGGTAGGCGCCGGCGGACGGGCGGGAGTTTGGCGGCCCACGCGGCGAGTTCGATCGCGCGGCGCTGGAGCTGGGCGGCGTTGGGCTCGCCCTCGATCGCGGGCGTGGAGAAGGTGTGGTCTTCGCTGCCCGCGAAGACGGTCGCGCTTGCGCAGTCGGTTGAGATGAGGCAGGTGGTTGCGGGCATGGTCAGGTGGCGAGCTCGAAGTCTTTGCTCTGCTGGGAGGTTGTTTTGATCGGGAATGTGCGGGTGGCGTTCTCGTATTCGATGATGAGTTCTTTTTCGGAGATGGCTTTGATGCTGACATCAAACGGGTTGAGCCCGGCGGTCGCCGTGGTGGTTTGTCCTACGACGATCCAAGATTGTTTGCCGTCTTTTTCGACGCAGGCGACGATGCGGGAGGGCTCGAAGATGTTGCCGACGTAGGACCATTGGAGCCCGTTGAGCATGGATTGTGCGCCGGTCCTGGGCGGCTCGGGTTCGTCGGGGGTTTCGGTGGTTTCGATCTGGAGGCTCGGGCCAGCGGGCGTGATGCGGGCGGCTTCGAGCGCGTCGATAAGTGTTGTCCAGTCTTCGGGTTGGATGCGGGGCAGGTTCGCGTCTGCGGGGGGCGGGGTTGATGTGTCCCCATGGTTGATGTCTGCGAGTTGCTCTCCATCCGGCGCGCCGAGGAAGGGCATGGGGATAACGAAGACCGCGGCTGCTGCGGCGAGCGAGGCGAGCATCGCGACGGGGAGCAGGATGTTGAGGTGTATCTGTTTCATACAGCACGAGACAGCAGACGGGCGCGCACATGCGCCGCGTGGAAAAGCGTATGGCTCATCATCGGCGAAGGGCTTGAAACTGCATCAGATCCTCCCCGGATGGGCGGCGGCGGACTCCACTCCCTGATACCGGGGAGGTGGCGGCGGGTTCGCACGAACACGGAAATTAGTTGACCAGGCGCCAGTCGTAGATGCGCGGGATGGAGTCGAGTTCTGCGGTGACGTTGTACTCGAATCCGCTGGAGAGTTCGGGGTGGAACGCCTCGACCTCGAGGAGCCAGATCACGGGTTCGAAGTCGAAGTGTATCGCGGTGTCCATCGCTTTTTGCGCACGGATGCCCGAGCGTTGCAGCTCGCGGATGAGCTGCGCCTGTGATTCGAGGTTCTCGCCTCGTGCGGTGATGAGCGCCTGGGCGAGGCGTTCGTCGGCGTGTGCGGCGGCGAAGAGGACTTCGTCGTTCGCACCGCGGAGGGAGATGCGGTGTGGGCCTGCGCGCCGGGTGAAGTCGTGGAAGCGGTCGCGGGGGAGGTACTGGAGGGCCTGGACGAGCCAGTTGCGGTCTTTTTCATTCTGGATTTCTTCGACGTTTGTCAGGAGCAGCGAGCCTTGCCCGTCTTTGATGGTCATCAGCATGATGACGCCGCCCTCGAGTTCGATGCGTTGTGCTGCTTGACCTGATGCGGCGATCGCGGTGATTTCTTCGGTGGTTTTTCCTCGAAGGAAAGTGAAGACGATATCGCGGACGCCGAGCATCTCGTGGTGTCTGCGGTAGGCGTCGAGTTGCATCTCGGTGGCGTTTGCGCGGAAGAGGGTGCGGGTGAACCCGCCGCCGATGATGGTGATCGCGACCACGAGCAGGGTGAGCACGAGGAGGAAAACGAAGCCGTTGCGGCGCGTGGGATGGGTGGTCGCGGCGCGCATCAGGAGGGTTGCTCCGGGATGGAGACTGCGGTCTCGAACATCCAGTCGATGAAGGTGCCGTCTTCGAGTTCGATCTGCAGGCGGCAGGCGAGGGGGAAGTCCTTTGCGAGGTAGGCGGCGTGGACCTCGCGCCATTCCTTTGAGGGAGGCACCGTGAGTTCGTCTGTGTCTATGGGAAGCGCGGAGAGTTCGTCTGTGTCGATCTGGACGAGCACCTGCCAGTAGATGTTGCGGAGTTTCTTGATGAGGATGCGGGGTTCGAGGTCGGGCTCGTCGAGCCAGGCCCATTGGAGGGCGAAGCCGTTGTGGAGTTCGGTGATCTCGAACGCGCCACGGACGACGCCCCGCAGGGATTCTTCGAAGTCGCGGTCGATCTCGCTATCGAATTGATCGGTGGGTTCTTCGTAGAGCAGCGAGCGGGTGCGGGAGAGCGGCGAGACGCTGAGCGAGACTTCGAGTGTCTGGAAGAGTTCGGCGGTGTTGCGGTCGTCGTAAAAGAGTTCGAACTGCGCGGGCGGGGGTGCGAAGGCGAGGGCGGCGGCTTGCTCGAAGGTTTCGTCCGGGACAGAATCGCCGAAGAGTGCGGCGAGTTGATCCTCGAGTTGCTGGTCGCCCAGGTCGAGTTCTTCGAGGTCGATTTCGGAGGGATCGGCGTCGGGCTCGTCGTCCTGGTCGAGTTCGTCGTTGGGCGGGGTGAGGGGGACGCCCGCGGCGAGGGTGCCCATGGTGCGCATGATGGCGGTGTGCGCGATGATGGTATCTATCTGCTGGGGCGCGGATTTGCTCATGCGCGCTTCGGCGTTGTAGAGAAACACAAAGAGCCCGAGCGCGCCGGCGACAACGACTCCCGCGGTGGCGAGCGCCATCATCAGCTCGATGATGGTGAACGCGCGGCGTGATGTTGTGCGCGGGCGGGTCATTGGTCGCTTTCCTCTGGTTCGTCCTCGGAGAGGGAGACGGAGCCGCCCGAGAGGACCTGCTCGATCCAGTCTAGGAGGCGGTCCTGGTCGCGCTCGAACAGTGAGATGGGGTTGTAGAGGCGGACGAGCTGGGCGTCGTAGGTCGCGGGGACGGCGTCCGGGTCGTAGGGGTTTTCGCGGTAGACGGTGACGGTGAGCTGGTAGAGCAGTGATCGGAAGGTGTCTTCGGTGCTGACATCGGAGGCGAGCGAACTCTCGCGGCGGGAGAGCCCTTCGATCCCTGAGTCCTCGCCCGTTTCCAGGATTTCTTCGCGGACCTCGAAGCGGTAGGTGGACTGGTTGTAGTCGTAGCGGTGGTCGAACTGCTTGAGGTCGTCCGGCTCGTCGATGTACTGCATGATCACGCGGTGGGCGACTTCCATCGCTTCGGTGCGCGTCTTATCGCGGGTGGCGGCTCTCTCCATGAAGGTGATCGAGGAGAGGATCATGCCCGAGACGATGACGAGGGTCGCCATCGCCATGATGACTTCGATCATGGTGAGCGCGGTGCGGGATGCGTGGTGGGCGCGCATGATTGCTTTGCAGTTATTGCTCGGTCGAGGGATCGATGATGATGTCGTCGATGGTGTCCCACTGCCCGTCTTTGCCGGCCGATCGGACTTCGTAGCCGTCTGGGAACGCGGCGGTCGGGGAGATATAAGAAAACTCCTGCTTCCAGGCGTCGAGCGGGGCGGATTTGAAATGCCCTTCGGCGATGAGCCCGTAGATCCCGACGCTCGTGGGCGGGTATGTGTTGTACTTCACCTCGTACAGATCGAGCGTGTTTGCGATGGTCTGCAAATCGAGCATTGTGCGTTCGATCTTTGCGCGGTCTGCTGTACCGCCCAGGTTGAGCGCGACCACGCCGGCGAGAACCGCCATGATCGCGAGGACGAACATAAGCTCGACGAGCGAGAACGCGGCTTTGAGTGTGTTGGTGTGTTTCATGGTGTCCTGTTCCTCTGTGGGTGCGAGCGGTGTTGTCGGGCGAGGATTATAGGCGGGTGTGTTGGGTGTTCGGGTTGGTCAATGGGTATACCGGCTGCGTCAGATCCCGCTGCCCTGAGAGATCGACATCATGGGCAGGGCGATCGCGAAAATCAGCGGCGCGATGAGCAGAAACATCAGCACGATCACGAGCGGCTCGAGCAGGGCGAGCAGACGGGAGGCGCGTTCGTCCACCTCGTTTGTGAGATCCTCGGCGAGGGAGTCGAACGCGGAATCGAGGTCGCCGGCTCGCTCGGCTGCTGAGAGCAGGCACCGGGTGGCGAGGGGGAGGGCGGTGACCTGTTCGAGCAGTTTGTGGAGGATGCCGCCCTCGACGAGCGATTTTCGGAGGTCGTTGAGCTGTTCGCGGAGCACGGGGTTCGAGACGGAGGGGGTGGAGGTGGCAATGGCGTCGGCGAGGGGGACGCCCGATTTGGTCATCGCGCCGAGGACCGAGAAGAAGCGCGCGGTTTCTGCGGCGAGGAAGAGCGGGGCGATCGCGGGGAGCTTGCGGATCACCGCGCCAGCGATCGCGAGGGCGTGGCGGCGCGCCATGAAGAGGAGGATCGCGAGGACGAGGAATGCGCCGAGGACGGCGGGCTGGTTCGCCTGCGTGAACAGCCCGAGGTCGAAGACGGCGGTCGAGAATGCGTTGATCTGGACTTCCATGTCGGCGAGCTGTTTGGCGAGCATGGGCACGAGGCGGGTGAGCAGCCCGTAGAAGATGAGGACCGCGATGGACGCGACAGCGCTGGGGTAGATCATGACGGTCAGCGCCTTGCCCGCGATCGCCTGTCTGCGTCGGGCGGATTTGGCGAGGCGGTCGGCGGCGCCGGCGAGGTCTCCCGTGCGTTCGGCGGCGCGGTAGACAGAGGCGGTGATGGGGTCGAAGCCGCCCGCGGCGTTGCAGGCGTCGGCGAAGGTGGACCCCGCGGCGACCTGCTCGAGCATGCGCTCGATGCGGGGTTTGTTGCGCGGGGAGATGACTGTCGCGCTGACTTCCAGGGCTTCAACAAGGGGCACGCCCCGGGAGAGGAGGGTTGAGAGTTGTTCGTTGAGCGCGACCTCGTCTTTGAGGGGCCACTTGGAGACCGCTGGCACGCCCAGCGGGATTTTCCATGCGCTGAGCAGGAGCAGGTCGTCGCGCTTGAGCAGGTCCGCGAGGGCGTCTTCGGTGCTCGATGTGCGCAGCCCGATCTTGGTTGAGCCGTCGGACTTCATGGCGCGGAAGACGAATTGTGAAGGCGCTGCGGTCATACAGAAGGGGGAGGCGCTGGGGTTAGACGATCACGCGGGCGAGTTCTTCTTCGGTGGTGAGCCCGCGCTGGACCTTGATCTTGCCGTCTTCGAGCATGGGTTTCATGCCCTCGTTTGTGGCGAGCTGGCGGATGGCGCGGGCGTCTGCGGTGGTCATGGCGAGCCGGCGGATGTCGTCGGACATCATCATTATCTCGTACATCGCGACTCTGCCCGAGTACCCGGTGGCGAAACACTTCTCGCAGCGGCCGTCTGTCGCGTCGCCCTTGGCGGTGCCGAGACAGGCGGGGCAGGTTTTGCGGAGCAGGCGCTGTGCGAGGACGGCGAGGAGCGAGGAGGAGATGAGGTATGGCTCGATGCCGATGTCCTGGAGGCGGGAGATCGCGGAGGGCGCGTCGTTTGTGTGGAGTGTGGCGAGGACGAGGTGCCCGGTGAGCGATGCCTGGACCGCGAGCTGCGCGGTTTCTTCGTCGCGGATCTCGCCGACGAGGATGACATCCGGGTCCTGACGCAGGAGCGATCGCAAGCCGGTGGCGAAGGTGACGCCACGTTTGACATTGACCTGCACCTGCGCGATCCCTTCGAGGTGGTACTCGACGGGATCCTCGATTGTCATGACATTGCGCGCGGCGCGATCGATTTTTTCCATCGCGGCATACAGGGTGGTCGTTTTACCCGAGCCGGTGGGCCCGGTGACGAGGATCATGCCGTTGGGTCGGTGGATGAGGTTGATGAGCTGGTCCTGCATGTCCTGGATCATGCCGAGCGCGTCGAGGTCGAGCTGGGTCTGCGACTGGTCGAGCAGGCGGAGGACGAGGCGCTCGCCGTAGATCGTGGGGACGCACGAGAGTCGGATGTCGATTTTGCGTGAGCCGATGCGGACGGTGGTCTGCCCGTCCTGCGGGGAGTGGCGGTTGGCGATGTCGAGTTCGGCCATGACTTTCAGGCGCGAGGAGATCGCGGGCGCGAGCGAGAGCGGTGGTGCGAAGGCGTCAACGAGCATGCCGTCGATGCGGAGGCGGATGATGAGGCTCGATTCGAGGGGCTGGATGTGTATGTCCGAGGCGCGCCGGCGGAGCGCCTCGAAGAGGATCATGTTGACTAGGCGGATGACGGGGGTCTGGCGCGCGAGCTGGAGGAGGTCCGTCGCCTGGGTGAGCGAGGAGGCTGCGGATTCGATGGCGGATTGGTCGAGCGGGAGGTCTTCGACGATCTCGGTGACGAGATCCTGGCGCTGCTCGTAGCCGCGGTTGATGAGGTTGTTCACCGCGGCGCGGGGGGAGAGGACGACGGTAATCGGCATGTCGAGCGTGCGCTCGAGCATGGAGAACATCGCGGGCTGGAGCGGGGCGGCGGTGGCGATCTCCATCGCGTGCCCGTCGGAGCGGAGCCCGGCGAGGTGGTACCTGCGGGCGGCGGCGGGGGGCACGCGGTCGTAGAACCGTTCGGCGGAATCGGAGGGGCGCGGGTCCGGCTCGAAGGTGAGCCCGAACTTGCGCGAGACGGCTTCGAGCGCGGCGTGCTCGTCGGTCGCGGTCGCGGCGAGGAGCACATCCCACTGCTCGGCGTCGGCGCCCTCGGTCTCGGGGATCTGCGACAGCTGCGCGCCGGTGACGGGCAGCGGCGAGAGCTGCTGCGCGACGTCATCCCACGCCTGGGCCCGGGCGGCCTGCGCTTCGAGTTCGGGGAGCGGCTGTTCTGGGTCGGTGTCGGGCATGCGGGCAATCGTACGCGCGCCGTTCGACGGGCGCGTTATGGGTTATTCCTCGATGAGCGCGGAGAGGGTTTGGACTTCTTCGGGCGGGGTGACGGGCGCAGGGATGGGCAGGGGCGTGGAGCGGGGGAGCAGGCGATCGTGCATTAGCTCGGTTTTTCGGATGGGCATGCGCGCGGATTTGAGACGGGGGATCTCGGGGTCGATACCCGCTTCGATCATGGGGCCTTCGGAGAGGAGCATGAGTTTGTCGTCGTCGTTCTCGTAGATAATGCGCGGCGTGATGAAGACAAAGATCGTGTTGGTGGATTGGGTGTTGTTGATGCCCTTGAACAGGTTGCCGAAGATCGGGATATCGCCCAGCAGCGGGATCTTTGATTCCGCCGAGCGGTTGGACTGGAAGGAGAACCCGCCGACGACGATGGTCGAATCGCCCGGCACGGTGACTTCCGAGTCGTAGTTATTCGAGTTGGATGGTGGCTGGAGCCCGGAGCCGGTGTCCTGCGCGGAGAGGTCGAAGTCCGAGAGTTCGATGGAGTAGGCGAGCTTGACGGAGCCTCCCGCGCTGATGGTCGGGGTGACATTGACGGTTGTGCCCGCCTCGGCGACGCCGCCCTGAGAGGTGATGGTTCCGGTGTTGGTCTGGCTCGTTGAGGAGAAGGGTTCGGAGCGGAGGGAGGAGAAAATGGCATCGACGTTGTCGTTCACGAGGAGTGAGGGCTTGGAGATAATCGCGGTATCCGACTGGGTTTCCAGGGCGTTGATAACGAAGGGCACGAAGCTTGTCTCGATCATCGCGGAGGTCACGCCGGCGAGGTTATTCGGCACCGCACGTGTCCCGTCGCTGTTCGAGGCGGCGCCGAGCCCGAAGTTGGAGAACAGCAAGAAGCGTCCCGGCGAGATCTCGGCCTGCACGGACAGATCGAGCGAACCGGAATTTGTCACCGAGACGATCTGCACCTCGATGAAGACCTGGGGTTGGCGTCGGTCGAGCATCCTGATGATGCGTGCGACATCGCGCTGCGCACGGGCGCTGGCGCGGACGACGATCTGGTTGCGATCGGCATCGGCAACGATGTTGACTTCGTTGGCGGTGGCGGTGATCGAGCCGTCCGCTGCGCCGCCGCCCGCCTCGCCCGGCTCGGCGCCCTGGAGCACGGAATCGAGCTGGTTGCGGAGGTTGAGCAGCCCGGTCCCGCCGCCCGCGCGTCCGGCGTTGGGCAGGAAGGGAGAGTTTGGTTGGCGTTGGCTCGGATCTTCGAGGACTTCGTTGAGCACAGTCGCCAGTTCCTCGGCGTCGGCGTACTGGAGTTTGTACGCCTCGACAACGACCTTGAACTCGAGCTGTTCGGCGGTGAACTGCTTGACGAGTTGCGCGACCTGTTCGTGCTGGGAGGGGGTGCCGAAGTAGAGGAAGGAGCCGGTGGATTCGTCGATGATGAAGCGCGAGCCGGCGATCGAGCCGCCCTGTTGTTGTTGAGCGCCGCCGATCCCGCGGGTGATGCGCCCTTGCGGGGTGCGGTTTGAAAAAGAGCCGCCGGTGGTGGCACCGGAGTCCTGCTGGGCCTGGACATTGCCGAGCCCCTGGGACTGCCCGGCGGTGGCGACATCGAAGACGGGCGGGCCGACGATGTACCGCTTTACATCGAGCGGGGAGACGACATCAACGAACTCGAGCAGATCGATGATGCGGTTGTATTCGCGGTCGTCGCCTCTGAAGAGCAGGGTGTTGCCGTGGTCGGGCCAGAGGCGCGAGGCGAGGTCGGAGAGCTGGGCGTTTGCGCCGACCTGCGCGACCCCGCCGCCCGGGTTGGCTTGCGCGAGGGGTTGGGAGAGGACGCCGTTGAGCTGGAGGATGCGCTGGATCGCCCAGTCCGCAGAGACGTTGACGAGGGGGATGGATCGGAGCTGGACGTTGTCGAAGGAGTCGCGGAGCTGCGAGATGACGGCTTCGAGTTTGGCGATCGTGCGCGGCGAGCCGGTGACAATGAGCACGCCGATGTCGTCGATCGGGGAGATGCGCAGATTCGCAGCGGCCTCGCCGAGCTGGGTGTTGATGGTTGTCATCACCTGCGTGGGTCGGAGCAGAGGCGTGGGGATGACTTTGGTGGTGGC